>CAMTAF010000115.1 GCA_947066955.1 uncultured Hungatella sp. | reverse complement strand
CTTGTGAAACGTACCCTTTTTTATTTTCTAACCACTACGTTTAAGTTTCAAACTTCCCTCTCCCATGGAGGTATAGGTCTGTTGATACAAGCTGTTGGCGCCGATGAAAAAGCAGCCGGATATGTATACCCGCAGCATCCTGGCCCCCAGCTCCACCAGCTGCGGATCCCTGTTAAACAGCCGGATAAAGAAAGCCGGGAACAACATCATAAGAGTAGTGCCGCACAGGGAAAATAACGTGCAGGCAACGGTGGCAAGCTGCAGGGTCTGCCTCACTCTGCCGTAATCCCTGGCCCCGTAGTTAAAGCTGACAATAGGCTGCGAGCCCTGGGATATCCCGGTTAAAGGAAGATTAATAAACTGAAACATGGAAAACAGGATAGTCATGGCCCCCACTGCTAAGTCTCCCCCGTACTTCAATACCTGCATGTTGAAGCAGATATGCATCACTCCCTCAGAAGTACTCATAAAGAACGGAGACGCGCCAAGGATCAGAACCCTGGTAATTACCGTTTTATCTATTCTCATAGTTCTCAGCCGAAGACGCAGTTTTGTATTCTTTCCCGTCAGAAACCAGAGAACAAAAATACAGGATATCATCTGGGACACCACCGTTGCCAGCGCCGCCCCCTTAATGCCCATACCCATGCGGAACATGAAAACCGGATCCAGGATAATGTTGAGAACCGCCCCCAGCATGGTAGTCACCATGGCTGTCTTCGCGAATCCCTGGGTTGTGATAAAGTAGTTCATCCCCACCGTAATCTGTACAAATAATGTCCCGTACAGATAGATGGTGAGATAATCCCCAGCATAACCCATAGTGTTCTCACTGGCTCCGAACATCTTAAGCAGGGGATTTTGAAAGATCAGGGTTGCCGCCATCACGGATAAGGATGTGATTACCAGGCTGATGAAGCTGTTTCCAAGAAATAATTCCGCTTCCTCCCTGTCTTCTTTTCCCAGGCTGATAGCTGCCAGAGGAGATCCTCCCCTGCCAAACAGCGCGGAAAGCCCTGACAGCACCATGGTAATGGGCATACATAGTCCGATGCCTGCCATCGCCATAGTCCCGTCAGCCATTCTTCCAATATAAACCCGATCCACTGTGTTGTAAAGCAGCGTGACGATCTGCGCGCAGATTGCCGGGATGGAAAGCTGGATTAAAAGTGTTTTCGGATCACCTGTTTTCATACGTTCCTCTTCTATCATTTTTTCTCCTTTCTGTTTTCGCCACGCGGTGCTTTGCGTCACCTGCCATGTCATCTGTCTTTTTTCTCTCCGGGATTAAGAATTTATCCCTATTTTAGCAAGTTTTCCTGTATTGACAAGGGTTCTGGCACAACGTGTAACGGCGTTTACATATTTCCCATTCTGCCACAGGAAAAATGTAAACGCCGTTTTAAAATGTACATACTCTCTCTTTACAAATCCTGCAGTCATAGTGATACGAACCTGAGTCTTCATATGGTTCGCGGCAATCCCAAAGCCATTGGCAATACATTCCAATTTTTCCTCCTTTTTCCGAAAAAAATTATAAAATTTACAAAATGAGCGTTTTCTTCCTGTTTTTGGCGTTTGGAAATCTACACAAAAGATAATGGATCAAATATAATGTTTATCAACAAAACAGACAAAATCAAACAAGGAGGTAAAAATGAAACGTATTATTTCTATGTGTCTCTCAGTTCTTCTGCTCTCCGCCTGTCTGTCAGCCTGCGGCGGCAAGGAATCCGGCAGCAGCGGCCCGTCCTCACAGCAGGCAGTCCAGGCAGGCGGCAGCGAGGCCCTGAAAGGCGAAATCACTTTCTGGCATTGCTTTACCCAGGGCGTGCGCATGGAGGCTGTCCAGGCGGCTGCTGATTCATTTATGAAGGCCAATCCGGAAGTTACCGTCAACATCGAGACCATGTCCTGGGGTGATTTCAATACCAAGTGGAAGGCCGGAATCACTACCGGCGATCTGCCGGATATGTCCATTGCGCAGAATACCGGCGAAGTAGCCGAGATGCTCAATGCCCAGATGCTTGCCCCCATTGAGAATGTCGTTGCCTCCATCGGCGCCAGTCGTTTCTCCGAAAACGCGCTGGCAGACATGACCAAGGACGGCACAACCTACGGGGTCCCCTATTATTCCCATGCCCAGGTCATGTGGTACCGCCAGGATTTGCTGGATGCGGCAGGTCTTGATGTTCCGAAAACCTGGGATGAATTTCTGGAGGCAGCCGCCGCATTGACCAAAGACGGTGTCTATGGCGCCGGTGTCTCCATGAGCCCCAATGACCTTCTTTGCACCCGCTACCTAAACTACTATGTGCGTTCCGGGGGAGGCAGCCTGCTCAATGACGATCTCACCGCCAACTTGACAAGCGACCTTGCTCTGGACGGCATCCGGTTCTGGGTGGATGTCTACAGCAAATGCTCCCCCGCCGAGACCATCAATTACACGGTCAATGATCACGCCACCATGTTCTACCAGGGAATCACGGCCTTTGACTTTAACTCCGGCTTTATGATCTCAGGCGTTGCCAGCAACCGGGAAGATCTGCTGGATTCCATATCCTGCGCCCCTCTTCCCGTGATGAGAGAAGGAGATCCCTACTACAGCGCCGAGACCACCCACATTCCTCTGGTTATATGGAAAAATTCCAAACACCCGGAGATCTGTGAGGCATTTATCCAGTATCTGTTTGAAGATGACAATTATATAGAATTTTTGAGCGCGGTACCTGTAGGCATGCTGCCCTCTCTGACAGGGATCTCCGATCTTGATGCCTACAAAACCAATGAGACGGTTACGCGCTTTGCCGACGAGGCCGCCGTCATCACCGAAGCCGTGGACAACGGGCGGGCCATCGGCTTTGAGCATGGCCCCAGCGTCCAGGCCGGCCTGCTGACCAGCCAGGGCATTATCGAAAATATGTTTCAGGATATTGTGACCAATGGAACCGATGTGGCAGAAGCCGCGAAAACCGCAGAAACCCGTTTGAATGAGATCTTCAGCACACAGGCTGAATGATAGGAAAAACAGAGAGGGGAGCAATATGGATTCGAATAAGCGACTCAAAAGAAGCGCCGGCGGAATAGGCGGCAGCAACACAACGCGTTGGTTTTTTGTCCTGCCGGCCATGGCGATTGTCATATGCCTGCTGATCTACCCGTTACTGTCCACCCTGGTCTACAGCTTTACCAACAAAACCATGACCAAGACCACATTTAAGGTCATCGGTCTGGCAAATTACATCAATGTATTAAAAGATCCTGCATTCTTTGCAGCCTTTGGCCATTCCCTGCTCTGGACAGCCGGGAGCGTGCTGGGGCAGGTGATCGTGGGCTTTGTGGGAGCCCTCAGCTTAAACAGGATAAAAAACAAAAAGGTTCAAAACCTATTCCGGATCTGCGCGATCATCCCCTGGGCCTTTCCCGCCATTGCCACGGCAATGGTGTGGAAATGGATGCTCAACGGCATCTATGGCTTTATCCCCACGGCCCTGATGAATCTGGGCATCACAGGCGATATGCCGCAGTTTCTCAGCACCAGCCGTCTGGCCATGCCCACGCTGATCTTGATTAATATATGGTTCGGAGCGCCCATGATTCTGGTCAATGTCTTTGCGGCGCTGCAGACCATTCCCCAGGATCAGTATGAGGCGGCTCAGATCGACGGGGCCACCGGCCGCCAGTCCTTTGTCTACATTACGGCCCCGCATATCCGCACGGTGGTAGGTCTTCTGGTTGTTCTCAGAACCGTTTGGGTATTCAACAACTTTGATATGATCTACATGATCACTGCCGGCGGTCCTGCGGGCGCAAGCTCTACCATGCCGCTCTATATTTACGATACTGGCTGGACAGGCATGATGGTGGGAAAGGCATCGGCTGCATCTATGCTGCTCTTGATGTTTTTGATCCTTTTATGCATCCTGTACTTCCTGGTCATTCGCCGTTGGGAAAAGGAGGAATAGTGTGAAGAAAATAAAATTTTCCCCAGGAGGCTGCTTTGCCTATATTTTTTTAACAATCCTGTCAATTACATGTATCTTTCCTCTCTTGTGGCTGTTGGTCTCCGCTTTCAAATCCTCGGGGGAAATGCTGGCCAATCCCACCGCGTTTTTCCCAAAAGCATGGACGCTGGAGAATTTTAAGACGGTTCTGTTTACTCTGAACTTTACCGTCAATATCAAAAACAGCCTGATTGTGGCGCTGGTCACCACCGCCATCGCCACCACGGTCTCGGCTCTGGCTGCCTACGGAATCATCCGCTTTTTCCCAAAGCTGGGGAACGTGATGACAAAGCTTTTGATCACCACCTATATGTTTCCTTCGATTATGCTTGTCATCCCCTACGCGGTGGTGATGCGCGCCATCCATCTGACCAACAGCCGTGTGGGCCTGGTATTGGTTTATATGTCCTTCAGTGTGCCCTATGCTGTCTGGATGCTGGTGGGCTTCTTTAAGACCGTTCCCATAGCGATTGAAGAATCCGGCCGGATCGACGGCGCCAACCGTCTCCAGGTGTTTACCAGGCTGGTGCTCCCCCTGGTCCGTCCGGGTCTGGTATCCACAGCCATCTATGTATTTATCAATGCCTGGAATGAATTTTTGTACGCGCTGCTTCTGATCAGCAGCTCCTCCAGGCAGACCCTCTCGGTAGCGGTAAAAACCCTGGAGGGCGCGGACATTCTCAACTGGGGTTCCATGATGGCCGCAAGCGCAATTGTTGTTCTTCCATCCATTATCTTTTTCTGTCTCATCCAGAATAAGATCGCCGGCGGGCTGGCGGATGGAGCCGTCAAATAACCATAAAAACATTTAAAAAGGAGAAGAGAAAGCGATGAAAGAGATTGGTTACGCGATTATTGGCACCGGGTATTTCGGCGCCGAACTGGGACGCATTTTAAACCAGCAGGAAGGCGCCAGAGTGGTGGCTGTCCTTGACCCGGAAAACGCCGAGACCATTGCGGCAGAATACGGCTGCGATGTGGAAACAGATTTGGACACACTGTGTTCCCGGGATGATGTAAATGCCATCATTGTGGCTACGCCCAACTACCTCCACAAGGAACCGGTAATCACCGGAGCCCGGCACAAAAAACATATCTTCTGCGAGAAGCCCATTGCCCTGTCCTATCAGGACTGTGATGAGATGGTAAAGGCAGCGGAGGAAAACGGGGTCATCTTTATGGCCGGACATGTGATGAACTTCTTCCGCGGCATCCGCCACACAAAACAGCTGATCGCCGAGGGAAAGATCGGAAGGGTGCTCTATGCCCATTCTGCCCGCAACGGCTGGGAGGAGCCGCAGCCGGAGATATCCTGGAAAAAGATCCGTTCCAAATCCGGCGGACACCTTTACCATCACATCCATGAGCTGGACTGCCTCCAGTTTATCATGGGCCCGGCAGTCACCGTCACCATGACCGGCGGCAATGTGGCCCATCAGGGCGAGCAGTTCGGGGACGAAGATGATATGCTGTTCCTCAACCTGGAATTCGGAAACAATACATACGCGATCTGTGAATATGGTTCCGCATTCCACTGGCCGGAGCACTATGTTCTGGTGCAGGGGACAAAAGGAGCCATCCGGGTAGATATGTGCAATGTCGCCATGACAGTCAAGTTAAGCGACGGCACCGAGGAACATTATCTGGTACATGAGACTCAGGAAGAAGATGATGACCGAACCCGCATTTACCACAGCACAGAGATGGACGGCGCCATCCAGTACGGCCATCCCGGCAAAAAGCCCCCTCTGTGGCTCCACGGCATTATGAAAAACGAGATGAAATATTTCAACGGGATTATGCACGGAGCTGCCATTCCGGAAGAATTTATGCCGCTGATGACCGGCGAGGCGGCCCGCGCCGCCATCGCGACCGCGGATGCCGCAACCCTCTCTATCCGGGAGAACCGGAAAGTATCTGTGTCGGAAGTGCGAAATTAAAAGAACTGCAGCAGGCCCCAAAAAGCCTGTACCGGCAGCCCCCTGACTGTGTCAAGGGCTGCCGGTACAGGCGGCTCAAGGTCTATATTCTGGCGTTTTTCCGATATTCATAGGGTGAAGTGCCGAAATAGCTGCGGAAAATGCGGGTAAAATAGCCCGGATTCTCATAGCCAACCTGGTAAGCGATTGCAGAGATCGGTTTATCCGATATGAGAAGCTGCCGCGCAGCCGTGGACATACGCAGTTCCACCACATACTCTCCCACGGTTTTGCCGCTCTGTTCCTTAAAAAGCCTCCGCAGTGAGGATTTGCAGATGCCTACCATCTCGCTTAAGGCTTCCAGGCTGAACGGCTCATCGAAATGGCTGTTGAGATAATCCATTACCACCCGGATTCGCGGGTCCTGCTTATAACGCCCCGAGCGGGCCTCCCGGTGCTGCAGCGCGTCTGCCATATGGCTGGCCTCTGGCTGGGAATCACTTTGGCAGGCCGTTTCCCCGGAGTGTTCTACCAGCCAGGCCACAATCAGCTCCAGATTCCCCCTGATGCGGAACATCTTTCCCGCGTTCTGGGCAGTGGAAGTGACGGCGTTTTTGTACAGCTCCTCAAAATAGGGCAGCACCCCTGCCTCCTGGCAGACTTCGGTGACTGTCTGAATATGAAAATAGTCGGACAGAAAATCTCCAGCTTCCATCTGTGTGGAAAGCCGGAATCGGACGCTGTAAAACTCAAAGTAGTCCCCCAGAGTGCTGCATGCCAGGCGGCATCCTTCGGGAATATACACAATCTGCTTTTCATGTACCACGATTTTCCTGCCGTCCATGATAAAGACGGCATCACCCTTTACGATATACCGCACCATGTTATATGGGATATAGGATTCCGGATAGGTCCAGCCGGTCCTGAAAACATACCTGCCTGCATAGAGAAAATTGAACCGCATAGCGGTATAAAGCGCCTGTTTAACCTCCATATGGCTACCGGTCCAGCATCTGGATGCTGATTTTAGCCACACATTTCCGGCTGGCTGCCGGGGCATCCTCCAAAATCAGAGCCGGACTATAGGGATTTTGGGTGCCGAGTTTTGAAAAAATCATAAGGACCTCCATCTTTCTTTGTGCTGTTTCAGGCAACTTACAACAGTATGAACAACGCGTAAACCCATTCGAACTGTTACAGACAGAGTAACATATCTTCACCCTATTTACAATATTCGCTCAACATTTTGGCGTTTTATGCTATTATTTGGCGTTTAAGTATCTACACCATGAGAAAAATGAATCAGGAGGAAATCATAATGAGTTTAAAAAAATATCAGGGAGTGATCCCGGCGTTTTACGCCTGCTATGACCCGCAGGGAGCTGTGTCGCCGGAGCGGGTCCGGGCTCTGACAAACTATCTGGTGGAAAAGGGGGTAACCGGGCTCTATGTAGGCGGTTCATCCGGGGAGTGCATCTACCAGTCCGTTGAGGACCGGAAAGTCACCCTGGAAAATGTCATGGCCGAGGCCCGGGGCAAACTGACCGTGATCGCCCATGTTGCCTGCAACAATACGGCCGACAGCCAGGAGCTTGCCCGCCATGCACAGGAGGCCGGCGTTGACGCAATCGCGGCAATCCCGCCCATCTACTTTCATTTGCCGGAGCACGCCATCGCGCGGTACTGGAATGATATTTCCCAGGCAGCCCCCAACACAGACTTCATTATCTACAATATTCCCCAGTTAGCCGGCGTGAGCCTCACCATATCGCTTCTGCGGGAAATGAAAAAGAATCCCAGGGTCATTGCCGTAAAAAATTCCTCCATGCCCGTGCAGGACATTCAGCTATTCAAGGCAGAAGGCGTAGAGGTATTCAACGGGCCCGACGAACAGTTTATCGCCGGGCTGGCTATGGGGGCAATCGGCGGAATCGGCGGAACCTACAGCGCTATGCCGGAACTGTTTATCAAGGCGCGGGAGGCCTTTCTTTCAGGCCGGACAGAGCTGGCTCTGGATATCCAAAATGAAATCAACCGCATCATATCGAAACTGTGTTCGGCGCACGGCAACATGTACGCGGTGATCAAGGGGGTTATTTACCGGCAGGGAGGGCCGGATATGGGCGGTGTCCGCAAACCCCTGGCAAACTTAGCGGAAGGGGATATGGAGATTGTCAAAGAATCTGTCCTCATGATCGAGGCTGCCATAAAAAAATACTGTTGACAAACCGGGATTGGCAAGTCCTCCCTGTTAGGAAAAAGGAGAGCGAAAATGGATCGTCAAAAATTACAGAATGCACAGCAATGGATACGCGGGGAACTGGAGGTTTCCGCCCGATTCTGGCTGGGCCACGGGATTGATAGGGAACACGGAGGGGTGTACACCTGCTTAGACCGGAAAGGCCGGATATACTCCACTGACAAAAGCGTTTGGATGCAGGGACGCTGCGGATGGCTCTACAGTTTTCTCTGCCATACCTACGGTATCCGGGAGGAGTGGCTCAGGGCCTCTGAAACCTGTCTGGATTTTATGGAAAAATACTGCGTCAACCCCCAGGCCAAAGGCCGTATGTATTTCACGGTCACCGCGGATGGCAGGCCTCTGCGCCAGCGCCGTTACTGCTACTCCGAGGCATTCTATGCCATGGCCAACGGGGAATATTACGGCGTTACCGGAAAGGAAGAACACCTGATCCGGGCACGGCGGGCCTATGACCTGTACTGGGACTTAAATCACGGAATGCCGGATCCCACCGGTTTAGGCCCTAAGACCATACCTCAAACCCGCTCGGGCCGTTCCTTCGGGATTCCCATGATTCTCTTGAACGTTACCGGTGTGATGCGCCGCACAGACCCGGGGCGGACAGAACTGTATGATCAGCGGGCCAAAGAATGTGTGGAGGATATTTTCAGATATCACGTAAAACCGGAACTTCACTGCGTCCTGGAAAATGTGGCAGAGGACGGCGCGCCAAGGCTTTTTTACACCGAAGGGCGCACCGTCAATCCGGGCCACGACATCGAAGGAGTGTGGTTTCTCCTGGAATACGCAAAGCAGACCAACAGCCCCCAGTTAGTCCGGCAGGCTGCCCAGATCTTCGACTGGGCCATGGAGGCCGGATGGGATCAGGAATACGGCGGACTTCTCTATTTCATTGATGCCCTTGGCAAACCGCCGGAGGCATACGAGCACGATATGAAGCTGTGGTGGCCTCACAATGAGATCCTGATCTCCTCGCTGATGCTTTACCGGGACATTGGAGAGGAAAAATATTTAGATTGGTTCTATGAGACTCTGGACTACTGCAAAAACCATTTTGCAGACCCGGAATACGGCGAATGGTACGGCTATCTCCGCCGGGACGGACTTCCCACCATGCCCAGCACCAAAGGAAGCACGTTTAAAGGACCGTTCCACATGCCCCGCAGCATGATCCTCACGGATACCATGATCACAGAACTTCTGGCAAAGCAGAGGGCACAGTAAGGCAAAGACAATCTTCAATCCCTTTGAATCACCGGGATTCTGCATGGCAATCAAAAGCCTGTTGTTTCGAGCAGGGGAGGCTTTTCCCCTGCTCGAAGCAACAGGCCGGGGCCAGCTTTTTTTGGCGACTTTGAATTCTACTCCAAAATCGCTGTTTTCTTCAAAAAAACTTGCGGAGCAACTTTTCAATGTCTGCAGGTTTTAGTACCTTGCCCACCGATACCACCTTTTCATTCACGACAAGCCCTGGCATACTCATAACCCCATATGCCATCACCTTTTCCATATCTGTAATGTATTCTGCTTCAACATTAAGCTCCATGTTTTTCAATGCTTTTTTTGTATTCTCATACATTTCATGACAGGACTTACAGCCTGCACCAAGCACTTTAATGCTTTGAATTTCTGCATCTGCATCAACGCCGCCACAGCCTTCCATTCCCGCATCTGACAATCCGCCTTGACAGCAACAGCTTTTTTCCTTCACTTCTTCTGCTGGTCTATTACATGCACAAGCAGGTTTCTTTCCATCCTCTTTCTTTTTGCCCAAATTGAACAATGCCATTTTTGTGTCCTCCTTACAAATTTTTTTATGCAAATCGGGTATCATCCCCGTTTGACACTTGTTTATAAACTTCGTCATTCACGAACAGCCATCTCTGTACCTTATACCAATAAATATTGAAACACATTGAAGAAATATCCTACAATGATAATCCCCAAATTGCAGATTGCCACAAATATTCCCAAAAGTTTAGGCTTTACCGCTTTTTTCAGCATGATAATGGACGGCAGTGACAGGGTAGTGACACCCATCATGAACGACAGCACGACGCCTAGTCTTGCACCCTTAGCAAGCAAAGCCTCCGCAATAGGAATACAGCCAAAGATATCCGCATACATGGGTACGCCACAGACAGTAGCGATTATAACGCCAAATGGATTACCAGTACCCAACACTTTCACAATCCATTCTTCCGGTATCCAGTTATGGATAAACGCCCCGATACCAACACCCACTAAAACATATGGAGCAACTTTTTTCGCCGTTTCCACAACCTGCTCCCACGCAAATTTCAGGCGGTCTTTTTTGGTCAATTCCTCCTGCGGGGCATCCATCACATGACCATTCCTGATAAATTCCTGTACTTCTTTCTCTAAATGCAATCTTTCTATGATTGTTCCCCCTGCGACCGCTATCACAAGACCGACAATCACATATACAATCGCCACTTTCCACCCGAAAATACTCATGAGCAGTACCAATGATCCTAAATCAACCATTGGTGATGATATTAAGAAGGAAAATGTAACTCCCAAAGGAAGTCCTGCACTGGTAAAGCCCATAAACAAAGGTATGGAAGAACAGGAACAGAACGGAGTGACAGTGCCTAACAGGGCTACCAGTATGTTCGCAGCTATTCCATGAAACCTGCCTAAAATCTTTTTTGTCCTTTCCGGCGGGAAATAGCTCTGGATATATGAAATCAGGAAAATCAGAAAGCCTAACAGCACCATAATTTTAATCATGTCATAAAGAAAGAACCGAATGCTTCCCCCTATTTTGCCGTCAATATCCAATCCGGCAGCGTTCAGACCGCTCCCAATCAGCCTGTCTAACCATTTCATCCCTAAAACTTCATCCTGAAAAAAATTCCATATTTCTCTCATAATTGTCTCCTTTCATTCAAACATATAAATATTGAAATATATCTATTTGTTTATCATATGAATAGCCGTGCGAAAAAGTTATTCCTTACATTACTTTTTGCAACACGACTTTTCACTTGCCCTGTCAGAATGTTTTGTAAAATAGTCCAGACAGTTCCTAATCTTCTCCAGCCCTTCTTCTGAAATGGAATAATGCATCCATTTTCCCTCTTTCCTTCCGGATACAACCCCTGCATCGCACAGTATTTTCATGTGGTGCGAGAGCGTCGGCTGTGTAATCTTCATTTCCTCTAAAATCTCACAGGCACACCGTTCCCCGTCCCGCAGAAGCTCCAAAATATGCAGCCTGTTTTCATCACAAAATGCCTTGAACATAACCGCTGTTTTTTTGTTATCCACCTTTTCCCTCCATTCATTGAAATTCATCTATGTGTTATTATAACATCATATAGATATTTGTCAATATATAAATTCCCCATTTTGAAATCCTGCCTTTCTGTTCCTCAATGCCCGCGACAAACTCCGATGCTGTCCTGCGGATCGTGTCAAGGGAAGATTTCGGTTCTTTCATGTCACGCCCTGTTGACCCGGGGATATACCCAAAAGAATATTCTGATGTGACTGTCCTTCTCCCTGAAAACAGAAAAAGCAGCAAATTGTTTTCTCATGAAAACAAATTCACTGCTTTACTGCTTGTGTTATTAAGTTGCTGTGGTTATGCCAGCACAGGCTCTCTCTTTTTAATAACAGCCTCCACTTCTTCAATCGTCTTTTTTACAATCTCTGCAATCTGAGCAGAATCATATCCTTTCTCATGCATAGTCATAATCACTTCTGCTAAAGTATTATCCTTGATTCCCTGTGACAAATTACACATGGCACTCACGTCCTCTCTAATTCTATCATCTACTACAATACTATACTCTTTTTCGATAATCCCTAATTTTTCATCAACGGTCAGTTCCATTGAAAGCAGCGTACTCAGCAGACGATGCAGCTCATACTTCTCATCATGCTCCGGAAGCTCGTTTGATATGCCTATCAAAACAATATTCAGTAGGTCAAGCCCGCCTTTCCACGGGTAGGAACCTATCAGCTTATCATCCGTCAGATGTACATAGTCCATACTGTTCTCGTCCATGTTCATACATATCCAAATGGAGAAAACACGTTTTATGTCGTTATAGTTTGTCTTGACGAAATCCCGTTCTTTCTGTGAGGAAACAAGACGGCTTACGTCTTTACCAGGATATGCGCCAGAATGATCTTATTTCCCAACAGGCGTTTTGCCTTATCATCATATTGGGCATCCTGATCTGTTGCGCTGACTGCATTTTTCATTTCCGTATCCATCAGCCATAAACCTCCTTTATTATGATAGGAAACGCAAAAGCCATTCCCAAAAGGTGTATGACCTCAATGCCATTATACCCTGAAATCCAAGCTAAATCAATCGTAACTTTATAACTGCCACCAGACAACAGTTGAAATTCATCTGCTTTATGACTATTACAGCATTTCCTCTTTCCCTTTTGCTTTTCCGATCTCCGGCTTGCCAGTTCCAGCCACCCGTACTTTGAACGCTTCCAGTTTCTCCGCAAGTTCCGCCTCCTGCACAAATGGCTTTGTAACCTTCACCTTTGCAGTTTCAAGCCTTATTGCGTAACATTCCCTTCTGTTCTTTGGGAGAGGTCGGGGGCGCGGGGGCAGAACCACCGCAAAACCTACTGACGGCCGCCGCAGTAGTGCAGACGGTCAAGAGTTTAAGAGTGGAGATTTTTTCGCGTACTTTGCGAAAAAAACTACTCATCCCTTGACGGTCTGGATAGTCGGAACGAATGTAGATCGGAGATTGCTTTTCATAATTGAGCATGGTATAATGTCTTCCAATACAAACCAATAAGTCTGAAACTATCTGTAAATGACATTTATACAGCAAGTAAATCATTTAGGCTTGTATTTACTACAAAATATATGAACTTTTCAAGGTACTATAGAGGGGCTTTTGACCCCAACATCATAATTATGGAACCACTGTTGAAAAGAAAACTGTCTTATACCATAGATATGCCCCCTCCCAAGCGACAAGTTTTTATGATTTCACTAATCTACTTAGAAGGGAGCATATCATTTTCCTGACAGTTCCGTCCTTACAATATTCACGCTTTTAACTATAAATGAGCAAATTTGAAAATTTACCAAACTTGTAAAAATAGCTAAAAAA
>CAMTAF010000114.1 GCA_947066955.1 uncultured Hungatella sp. | reverse complement strand
AACATGGTGCTAGCACCATGTTATGAAAGTGTTTAAGGAGAAAATGTGTATTGGTGTTGTTACGCTTTATCCTTTGGGAATACCTTATTTTACAGAGCATTTAGAATAGGAACAAGGTGGAGAGGATATTTTATACCTTTATCCTCAAAAATAGTTTTTATTGCGTAACATTTCAAAAATGGGTTGCCAAATTGTCGGGACTTGCTATAATAAATGCGTGGCAACATTTTGGCAATAGAAAATCAGCAAGCCATAATAAAAGATGTAATTGATGTAAAAATGGGCGTCTATTATTCTAAAACTTAAACAAATATAGTTAATAACAGCAAAGAACACGCTGAGTTCGAATAGGCAATAAAACGCTGAAAGCCTTCATTTATGCGGGTTTTCAGCGTTTTGTCTCATGCAGGAAATTCAAATACTCCTGATGGGACTGCCAGTGAATGAGCATAGCCGGAATGAACTGATGTGACGCAAAGGCCGCCGGTGGCTTTGCTTCCGGTAAAGAGATCGACTTTTACCGTTTATCTATGATTTTATCAATCAACCCAAAATCCGCTGCCTCTGCTGCGGACATATAATGGTCGCGTTCTGTGGCCAGGGTGATTTCCTCCACGCTTTTTCCGGTGTTCTCCGCTAAAATAAAGTTCAGGCGCTCTTTGCTTTTTTGGATATGGTCGGCTGTGATTTTTAGATCAGTCGCCTGCCCCTGGATGCCATTTCCATGAATAGCTGGCTGGTGGATCATGATTTCCGCGTTTGGCAGGGCGAAACGTTTTCCTTTTGCGCCGCCGGCTAATAAAAAGGCTCCGAAACTGGCGGCAAGGCCAACACAGATCGTGGAAACATCGCATTTTATATACTGCATGGTATCGTAGATCGCAAAACCCGCTGATATGGAACCGCCGGGGCTGTTGATATAGAGCTGGATATCTTTTTTGGGGTCCTGGGCTTCTAAGAACAGCATCTGTGCAATAACCAGGCTGGCTGACACGTCCGTTACTTCCTCCCCTAAAAAAATAATTCTGTCGGACAGCAGGCGTGAGAAAATATCATAGCTTCTTTCTCCGCGGCTGGTCTGTTCGATCACATAGGGAACCGTGCTCATGCGGCAACCTCCTTGATTTCCGGAATAAATTTGTGGGACTTAAAGGTACAGGAACGGTTCATGGAAATCTTGCTTTGTCTGGGCATAAAGGTTCCCATATCTCTATAAACTTTGGGTGGATATCCATAGGCTTGTTTAAAGGCAAAGGAAAAGGCCTGCTGTGTATCATATCCGGCTTCATAGGCGATTTGCGTTATAGGCCTGTGTGTTTTAACCAGTTTTTCGGCAGCAACGGTAAGCCTGCGGTTTTGTAGATATTTATAGATAGTAATTCCTGTCTGTTCTGTAAAAATACGGTTGAGATAAAATTTGGAATAGCCAATATCTTTTGATATCTGATCTAAGCTGATCTTTTTCTCTAAGTTTCTCTCAAGATAGTCAATGACTTCTTCTACAACCTCTTTTTGGTTTTTCATAGGATATCCTCCTTGCGCTCTTGACTATTATAGCAGGTTTGGAGGGGGATGTCTTAATAAAAAGTGCTATTTTGCGAATACTCTGTTCCCTATGGGCCTGGCCCCCGGCAGGGTCTTTGGTGTCAACATTCATCGATGCGGCGTGTTTATCCGGATGGAGAGACGAAACGGCAAATGATTCTGTAGTATAATTTTGCTTACAGGAGGTTTGTTTTACGGGATCTGTCTGGCTTTAAGATGATCCACTTGCCGCTTTTTCTTGGTCCTTCACGGACGAGAATAGATTTTTCCTTTAAGGTTCTGAGTGCCCGCTCTATAGATGATTTAGAGACTCCCAGTTCTTTTGCCATTTTGGCAGTGGAAATAGAGGGATTTTCTTCTATGGCATTGAGCACTATTTGTTCTGTCTGAGTTATTCCTTCATTTATTCCTTCATTTATTCCTTCATTTATTCCTTCATTTTGAGGGAGGAAATCGGGATGGATGAATAAAGTAGTGGAAAAGGACAGTCGTTCAGGGTCTGTCTCAAAGAGTGGTTTAGGTGATCCGTTACGTTCAAGGGCATTGAGTATTTTTCGGAAACCAGTATTACGTCCTTCTGTCAAATGCATTTCCTTCAAGAATTCCCCGATTCTCCGATTGCGGTAGCGTCTGTTAAATACACGGTAAGTCCGCAGTCCCTCTTCTGTAATGGAACGGTCAGCTCCTGGATGGCTTACGATCTCGATCCGGTCCGGCAAGATGCGGACTTCGATCGGCTCACGGACGTCATAGCCTTTGTGATAAGCGGCGTTGCAGAGACTCTCCTCAATCGCTGCATAAGGATAGTTAAAGAATCGGTTTGCTTCTGCTCTGTCTGGCAGCTTTATGATCTGTTCCTGTATGACGCTGTTTTGAATATATTGGAGCGAGTCGCGCAGCTGTTGGTGCAGAGGGCCTTTAAATGTATTTTCGATGATCCGGTCTCCGCCAAGGTCATCAGGAAATTGTACGACATCAATTTGGGCATAAGGAAAGAAGCGTTCCGGTTCCATGCTGAAAAACATGAGTCCTACATTCTTAGGTTTTGTATACTCAGGTAAAGAATTGATAATATTCATATTTCGGCACAGTTCTACAAAGTCTATATGTTTTGAGTCTTCATACAGAGAACTGCCAATTTCCTTGAGGTAGGATTGGATCAATGTAAGATTCAGGTCTGTGATTTCAGCTGAGTGGTTGATCCTGTCATCAAAAGGTACATTGTTGGCAAGATTATAGAGATCCCGTTTTTCTTCTTCAGAAGGAATGATCGTGCTGGCCATTTTACGGATATAGCAGATGCGCTCTTTCTCGCCCTTGGCCATGGTTTTCGGTGAGGAGTATGGCCGCAAATAACCACCGGGGGCCCATATGACTATAAATTTTTTCCCTTCATGATCAACGACTTCTACAATCGGGAGATATTCAGGCTGTATGCGTTTGCACTTGTTTAGCATATCTTTCTGATACTCATCAATCTTCTCAGGTGGAACACCCTGAAGAGAATCGGGATGTCCGTTTTTATCCTTTACACCGATGACAATATATCCGCCTCCCCAGTTGTCTATATCGTTGGCAAAGGCACAGATCGTTTTCAGTGATGCTTCTGCATCCCATGTTTCTTTAAATTCTATTCTTGCCCACTCCACCACATTTCCAGAGAGCAGCGTTTTTATATTCGTTGGAACAGCCATTCAATGTCACCTCGATTCTTTACTTGATATCTATATTATCATACAATTTAGAAAAAGATCAAGAGGTTCTGTTGGTGATATTTCTGCACGCGTTTAAGAAAAGGTATGGCATGACGCCTTCTCAGTACAAATCTCAGTGGCAGTAGGCAGACGCTCTGGAACGTGGCCGGCATTTTATATCTCAATAAAACGAGGGAGCATTGGAGGTGAGAAAGAGACGTCACACTTTTTTCGCAGATTAACCGCAGATTGGTCACATTTTCCTTTTATACTTTGGTCATAACAATAAGAAAAGGAGCGATGGTTATGTTAGAGTATAACGATTTTGAAAATAGAGACAGGGAACTGTATGAGGCATCTGCAAGGAAAGTGAAAAAGCAGAGCAAGGTGAGGCGGGCGGCAAAAAAGATCGGCGCGGTTACTTTGAGCGCCGCCTTGTTCGGAGGAGTGGCGGCAGGGACTTTCCAGGCAGTGAATTACGCTGCCGGTTACACCTCTTATGCCGCGCCGGAAGCAGACAGCGCTTTGGGCAGGGTCTCCCTGTCAGACGCCCAGGGGACGCAGAATATGCTGCAGACCGCCGTGGTTCCTGCGGCGCAAACCAGCGGGGGAAATCTGGATGTTTCTCATATCGCCGAATCCGTAATGCCCTCCATTGTCTCCATCACCAATAAATCGGTTCAGGAGATAAAGAATTATTTCAGCATGTTCGGATATGGCGGGCAGTCCCAGGTCATGGAGACGGAAAGCGCCGGTTCCGGCTTCATCATCGGGCAAAACGCAGATGAGCTTCTGATTGTCACCAACTGGCATGTTGTGGAAAACGCAGATACGCTCTCTGTCTGCTTCGTGGATAATCAGGCGTATGAGGCCAATATAAAGGGCATGGATTCCGTCAATGACCTTGCTGTTATCGCGATTCCTCTAGACAGCATTTCAGGGGATACGATGTCACAGATCAAGGTTGCCGCTGTGGGAGATTCCGACGCGCTGAAGGTGGGCGAGCAGGTGGTTGCCATCGGCAATGCCCTCGGCTATGGGCAGTCTGTGACCACAGGAATTGTGAGCGCCAAAAACCGCTCCATTGGCAGCCAAAGCAGGGCGGTCAGCGCCTCTGACAGTGAGGAGGCGCCCACCTACATCCAGACAGACGCGGCCATCAATCCGGGAAACAGCGGCGGCGCTCTGGTGAATATGAGGGGCGAGGTCATTGGCATTAATTCCGCGAAAATGTCCAGTACAGAAGTGGAGGGCATGGGGTACGCGATTCCGATCTCCAGGGTTTCCCATATCATCGAGACCTTGATGAATGAGACTACCAGAAAGAAAGTGGAGGAGAGTCAGAGATCCAACATAGGCATTTCCGGCGTTACCATTGACACATCTGTCAGCCAGGCTTACGGGATTCCCGCAGGCGTCTATGTCGCGGAGGTAGCGGCAGGCGGCGCCGCGGAGGAGGCGGGCATCACAAAGGGCAGCGTTATCACAGAGTTTGACGGCAGGGATGTTGCAGGTATCGAAGAATTGAAAGAACTCCTTCAATATTATGCTGCCGGAGAAACCGTGGAAATAGCGGTAATGGTTCCGGGCACAGGCGAGTACAACCACAAGACCGTATCTCTGACTCTTAAACAGGCGGCAGTTCAGAAATCCTGAACTGCCGCCTCTGTTCGATTGTACCCATACCCCAAAGGCATTGTACTTTCTATCCATAATCTTGTATCATAAAGTTATAAAAAAATCATGCACGAGGAGGTAGAACATGGATATACGGGTTTTACGCTATTTTCTGACCGTGGTTCGGGAGGAGAGCATCACCAGGGCGGCAGAGGTGCTGCATATTACCCAGCCTACCTTGAGCCGCCAGTTAGCGCAGATGGAGGAAAATCTTGGGATTGTCCTGTTCCACCGGGGAACCAGGAAGATCACCCTGACTAATGAGGGGATGCTCCTGCGCCGGAGAGCGGAAGAGATTCTGGAGCTGGTGGATAAGACCGAGAGGGAGCTGGCTTTCCAGGAGGAGACCGTGGAGGGCTGCGTTTCCATAGGCTGCGGGGAGCTGGAGGCAGTCCATGTTCTCGCGGGATTGTGCCACTCTTTCAGCCAGAAGTACAGCAGAGTGACCTATGACCTGTTTACCGCAACCGCGGATCAGGTAAAGGAGAGGATGGAATCCGGGATTGTGGATATCGGGCTGCTCTTGGAGCCCATTGATATTGATAAGTATGATTACATCCGGCTGGGGGTCCGGGAGCGGTGGGTGGTATTGATGCGCCCCGATGACCCTCTTGCGGAAAAGGATTTTATAACGGCAAAGGATCTGGCAGGGCTGCCTGTTATCATGGCCAGCCGTTCCCGTGTGCAGAATGAGATCAGAAGCTGGTTCGGGGACTATTTTAAGGATCTGCACCTCCTTTTTAAAAGCAACCTCCCCACCAACGGGGCAATCATGGTGCAGGAGGGACTGGCCTACTCTCTCATGGTGCGGGGGATTACGGATTCTCTCTGGGATCAGAAAAAGATCTGCTCCAGACCCTTGTATCCTGAGCTTTCAGCCACCACGGTTCTGGCGTGGAAACGGCAGCAGCCCTTCAGCCGGGCCGCTGAGAAATTTATAGAACACATTAAAAAAGAATGCCTTTCGAGCATGGATAATCCATTAAAATAAAGTATTGGATATAAAAACCTCTTTATTGTATAATAGGGCCATGAAACACAGACCGGTTAAAAAGAGAGGAAAATGAGGATGAAAGAGCAGATAGCAAAACTGATCGAACCCAGACAGTCAATCCCGGAAGAGAGAAAGATTTTTTCCAACAAAGAATTAAAAGAGCTGATCGTTCCTCTGTTCATGGAACAGCTCCTGGCGGTTCTGGTGGGAGTGGCGGACACGTTCATGGTGAGTTACGCGGGGGAGGCAGCGGTTTCCGGAGTTTCCCTGGTCAATATGTTCAACACCATATTCATCTACCTGTTTTCCGCCCTGGCGGCAGGGGGAGCCATTGTGGTCAGCCAGTATATCGGAAGCAGGGACCAGGAGAACGGCAATCTGTCCTCGGGCCAGCTTCTCATGGCCTCAACGGTATTTTCCCTGTTCATCACAGCATTTGTGCTGGTGCTTAACCGGCAGCTTTTAAGGCTTCTCTTCGGTGAGGTGGAGCCTGACGTGATGGAGGCCTGCGTCACCTATCTGCGCATATCGGCCTACTCCTACCCGGCCCTGGCCATATACAACGCAGGAGCGGCCATGTACCGGAGCATGGGAAAGACCAACGTGACCATGTACCTTTCCGTGGCCTCCAACGGCATCAACGTGGTGGGAAATGCTATCGGCGTGTTTGTGCTTCACGCAGGGGTGGCAGGGGTGGCCTACCCTTCCCTGATCGCCAGGGTATTTTCGGCAGTGGTCATCACCTGGCTGTGCTTTAACAAAAAGAATGTGATCTGGCTGGAGAAGAAGCACATTTTTCTCTGGGACAGGGCTATGGTCCGCAGGATCCTGGGGATCGCCATCCCCAACGGGATCGAGAACGGCCTGTTCCAGCTGACCAAGGTGGCTCTGAGCAGCATCACGGCATTGTTCGGCACCGTACAGATCGCGGCTAACGGCGTGGCCCAGAGTTTTTGGTCCGTGGCCGCCCTCATGGGAACTGCCATGGGGCTGGCATTTGTCACTGTGACGGGACAGTGCGTGGGATCCGGCGACAAGGAGGCTGCCCAGTACTACATGAGAAAGCTTTTGAAGCTGACCTTCATCGCGTCGATCATATGGAACGGGCTGATCCTGGCGGTGACGCCCCTGGTTCTGAAGGGATATGCCCTGTCGGCGGAGGCGGCCAGGCTGGTGGTGGTCCTGGTGATCATCCACAACCTGTTCAACGCCGTATGCTTCCCCCTGTCGGGGGCCCTGTCCAACGGCCTTCGGGCGGCAGGGGACGTGAAATTTACCATGTATGTGAGCCTTGCGTCAACCGTGGCAGGGAGAGTGCTGTTCTCCATCGTCTTTGCGGTGTGGATGAACATGGGAGTCATCGGAGTGGCCCTGGCTATGTGCCTGGACTGGGGAATCCGGGCAGTGATCTTCTGGATCCGGTTTGTGAGAGGGGCCTGGAAAAAGTTCAGCATTATCTAAACGACTGCTCCGAAGCCCTGGTCCGGGGAAGATAAACAATAAAAGTGGTTCCCTTTTCAGGCTGGCTGGAAACCCGGATCTCGCCGCCGCAAAGACAGAGGATCTGCCGGACCAGGGCCAGGCCCAGGCCGCTGCCGCAAACGCTGCGGCTGTGGTCTGCCTGATAAAATTTGTTAAAAATACGGCTCTGTACTTCTTCTGTCATGCCGATTCCGGAATCAGCAAAAGAGACGGCGATACGGTCCGGGGAGGCATAGAGGCGGATCCGGATCGAGCCGAAAGCAGGGGTGAACTTGATAGCGTTGGACAGCAGATTGGTCCACACCTGTGCCAGCATGCTCTCGTTCCCTTCATATTCTGTTTCCTGGAGGTCAATGTCCAGCAGCAGATTTTTCTGAGTCCAGAGGGGCTCCATGGCCAGGATACATTGCCGCAGCTGTTCATCTAAAGAATACATATGCTTTTCGGGCACGATTTTCTGATTTTCCAGCTTGGAAAGCAGAAGAATATTTCCGGTGAGAGATGTAAGCTGCCTGCAGCTGTCCAGGATCCGGGAAACATATTCTTTCTGATCCTGGGACAGCGTGGAGGAACGCAGCAGGGCGGCGTAGCCTTCTATGGCGGCCAGGGGGGTTTTGAACTCATGGGAGACATTCTGGATAAAATCAGACTGGATCAGCTCAATGGAATTTAATTCCTTTACCATCTGGTTAAAATTCTGATTCATTTTCCGGATGTCCTCCCAGCGCTTCTCCTCGGGCAGGGACACGGCAAAATTGCCATCCGCAACCTTTTTTAATGCCTGGATCAGCTCGTGGACCGGGGCAAAAAAATGGCGTGAAATAATCAGAACAAGACAAAAAGAAAAGATTGCCGCCGCCCCTATAAGGCCGGTAAAGGGTACCCACGGGGCGGGGGCAGCGGACACAAAATTAAGCCGCATTCCCCAATAAATAAAAAAACCTGTGAGGACAAATCCAAGAACAGATGTCATTGCCATCATAAAGCAGAATGTGATCCACAGGCGAAATTTTCTCATGCTGATATCACCGCCTTGTAACCTAATCCCCGGATTGTAATGATCTCAAAATCCGGATTATTTTCAAAATGCCTTCTCAGCCGATTGATATGTACATCGATGGTCTGAGTGTCGGACTGACTTTCCAATCCCCAGATATCCTCCATAAGCTGTTTTCTTGTAAAAATTTTGTCAGGATAGGACAAAAGTTTGTAAAGGAGCTGGAATTCTTTTGGCGTGAGCATAACCGCGCTGCCTTCCCGGCTTACGGTCATGGCGTCGTAATCCAGAAGGGTCGCGCGGACGGTCAGCTTTTTTGCAAAAACAATATTGGAGCGCCGCAGCAGAGCCCGGACGCGGAGCACCATCTCTTCCATATCTACAGGTTTTGTCATATAATCGTCGGTTCCCAGGGTAAAGCCCATGCTTTTGGACGCAAAGTCGTCCTTTGCGGTGATCATCAGGATGGGTATTTCAGGATAGACATCCCGCACGCTGCGGACAAACTGGTAGCCATCCATCACAGGCATCAGGACATCGGTGATAATCAGATCCACATGTTCTCTTTCCATAATATTCCACGCCTCCTCCCCGTGATGGGCAGGCAAAGCTTCATAGCCCTGCTTTTCCAAAACAATCCGGTATAAATTCAAAAGAGAGTCATCATCTTCCACAACTAAAATTTTCAACATCAGCATAATCTTTTCCCTCCCCGAAGCGATGTTTATGAATTCATTTCCGTTATTATACATAGTCATTGTGAACTATGGATGAATTTTTGAAGGGTTCTTTGTGAAAAAACTGTGATTTCATTTTGATTTCATGTTTGATTTAATTTGAATTCATGAAAGGGTGATAGAGTGTCACAAATGCTGATCCGGTAGCCGGACGGCAGGAATAAAATTGAGAGACGGAAGGTGAAATCATGGTTAAGAAGATGATAATTGGAGTCGCTGTGATCGCTGGGCTGGGAGCGCTGATCATACCCAGAATGATGAACAAACAACCGTTTGCGGAAGGCGCGGCAGCCCCGGTTGTTGAACTGACACAGCCAAAGACGCGGGATATCCGCCTTGAGACCGGGCTGGTGGGACAGGTGGAACCTGAGGATGTGGTGTATGTGTATCCCAAAGCTTCGGGGGAGGTTACGGAGGTAAAGGTAAAAGCCGGGGAAGCGGTTTTGGAGGGACAGGTGCTCTGCGTGGTGGATACGAACCAGATTGAGAGCGCAAAAAGTTCTCTGGATACCGCGCAGCTGTCTTTAAAACAGGCACAGGAGGAACTGGCCAGACAATCGGTATTGTATTCCGGAGGAGGGTTATCCCAGCAGGCCTATGAACAGTATCAGGATAATGTGAAGGCCGCCCAGATCGCCTATGATAATGCTAAGACAAACTATGATAACCAGGTAGCTTACAGTCAGATCCAGGCGCCCATCTCCGGCATGGTGGAGCTGTGCAATCTTCAGGTATATGATCAGATATCTCAAAACGATCTCATATGCGTGATTGCCGGGCAGGGAGCAAAGGTGGTTTCTTTCTCTGTTACTGAGAGGATCCGGAATTACCTGGAAGAAGGAGGACGGATCGTGGTGGAAAAGGACGGGGAGCCTTATGAGGGGGAGATCATTGAGGTGAGCTTTATGGCGGACTCGGCTACAGGCCTGTTCAAGGTAAAGGCGCGGCTGGATCACTCCGGCGATGAGACAAAGCTGCCTACGGGCTCTATGGTAAAACTTTATGTAACCTCCGAACACGCGGATCAGGTGCTGACAGTCCCGGTGGATTCTGTATACTATGACGGCGGCCTGGCTTATGTATACGTCTGTGACATGAAAGAGCTCTCATTACATAAAGTGCAGGTGGAAACCGGACTGTATGATTCTGATTGGATTGAGATCAAGTCGGGGCTTGGAACCGACGACTATGTTTTGACTACCTGGAGTTCAGAATTATATGAGGGCACTAAGGTAAGGGTAAAGGAGGGGCAATAGAATATGGGAATTACGAAGCTTGTCCTTAAACGGCCCATCACCGCGATTTTGAGTATTGTATGTCTCATCGTATTCGGATTGCAGTCTCTTGCGGGGATGTCCATGGAATTGACACCGGACATGGATATGTCCATGATGATCATCTTTACCAGCTATCCCGGGGCAAGCCCGGATGATGTGAATGAACTGGTCACAAAGCCTCTGGAAGACGCGGTGGGCACTCTGTCAGGGCTGGATTCCGTATCCTCTGTCTCAAGCGAGGGCACGTCTATGATTATGCTGGAATATGAATATGGAACAGACATGGACGAGGCATATGATGATTTAAAAAAGCAGGTGGACTTGGTGTCTAACGCCCAGCTGCCGGATGATGCGGGCACGCCTATGATTATGGAGATGAATTCCAATTCCGGCGCGGATATTTCCCTGGTTGTGGATAATTCTGAAAAAGAAAATCTGTACAATTATGTAAACAATGAGATTGTACCGGAATTTGAGAAGCTTTCTGATGTAGCGGAGGTGGCTGTCAGCGGCGGCTCGGAAGAATATATTCGGATCGAGCTGGTTGAGGAGAAGATGAAACAATACGGCGTGACCATGTCGTCCGTTGCCGGGGACATCGGGTCAGCCAATCTTTCCTATCCGGCGGGCAGCACAAAGGTAGGAAGCCAGGAACTGTCATTATCTACGAAAATGGATTATGACACCATGGAGGCATTACAGGATATCCCCCTGACTACCGGGGGCAGCAGCGTGGTGTACCTGGCAGATGTGGCCAAGATCTACAAAGCCTCCGATGAAGAAGACAGCATAGCAAGATATAACGGGGAGGATACCATATCTCTTCAGATCACGAAACAGCAGAGCTCCACGGCAATGGCTTTATCCTCCGCGGTTCGGGGAGTCATCGACTCGCTGACAAGACAGGATGACCACTTGAGGATTACCGTGGTAAATGACAGTGCGGAGTCCATCAAAAGCTCCCTGCTGTCCGTAGCGGAGACGCTGGTTCTGGCCGTGGTGATATCCATGGCAGTCATATGGCTGTTTTTAGGGGACTTAAAGGCGTCTCTCATCGTGGGAAGCTCTATCCCGGTATCCATACTGGTCTGTCTGATCTCCATGGCTCAGATGGGGCTGACCCTGAATATTATCACCCTGTGCGCATTGACACTTGGAGTGGGAATGATGGTAGACAACTCCATTGTGGTGATGGAGAGCTGCTTCCGCGTAACGGATTCCAGACCATCGGGATTTTTGGAATATATGAGGGATGCGCTGGAAGGGACACAGGTGGTGGGATCTTCTGTGGCAGCTTCCACAATCACCACCTGTGTGGTATTTCTTCCCCTGGCAATGTTAAAAGGCATGACAGGCCAGATGCTGGGCCCTCTGGGATATACCATCGTATTCAGCATGGCGGCCTCCCTTTTGTCCTCTGTCTCCGTGGTCCCTCTGTGCTATATGCTCTATCGCCCCAGGGAAAAGGAGCACGCGCCTTTATCCGCCCCTATCCGTCATCTCCAGGACTGGTACAGAAAGGTGATGAAAGTCATCCTTCCTAAAAAGAAAACCGTGGTTTTTCTGTCCCTGTTGCTGCTGGCGGCAGCCTTTAAGCTGGCGGGACAGCTGAAAATGGAGTTGATGGCTTCCGATGACAATGGGCAGGTGTCCATCAGCATTGAAACCAGGCCGGGGCTTGTAACAGGAAAAATCGATGAGATCGTACAGCAGGTAGAAGAGATCCTGGTACAGCATGAAGATCTGGATGCCTATATGACCACCAGTGGCGGAAGCGGGATGATGAGCAGCGGCAGCGCCTCCATCACGGCATATTTAAAAGACGACAGGAAGATGGATACCAAGGAGGTGGCCAGCCAGTGGAAACGGGAGCTGGAGGACATCACAAACTGCAATATCACCGTAGATGTCAGCGGTTCCATGAGCATGATGTCTTCCTTTGGGAACAGCTTTGAGACCATTATCCAGGGAGCGGATTATGATGAGGTGAAGGAAGTATCGGACAAAATCGTCTCGGAATTAATGGAACGGCCGGAGGTGACAAAAGTACACTCAGATGCGGAGAATTCCTCCCCTGTGGTAGAAGTTACTGTGGACGGGGCAAAGGCAAAAGCGGCAGGGCTGACAGCCTCATCCATCGGAACCACCCTAAGCCAGATGGTCAGCGGCATTGAGGCCGCGGAGCTGGACATAGACGGGGAAAGCGTGACCGTGAAAGTGGAATATCCGGAAGGCTCCTACGAAACCCTGAATCAGATAAAAGGGATCGTCCTGGCGGCAGGAAACGGAAGCTCTGTTCTGCTGACCGATGTCGCCCAGGTAGGGTTCCATGACAGCCCGGCAAGCATCCGGAGGGAGAAAAAGCAGTATAAAGTGACAATTTCAGCCGAATATACAGAAAACGCTACCGCCATGTCCCAGATGACCTTGAATCAGGAGGTTGTAGAGCCCAATTTGACAGATACGGTCTCAACAGGATTAAACTCCATGGACCAGTCCATGAACGAAGAGTTTTCCGCGATTTTCGGGGCAATAGCCACAGCCGTATTTCTTATTTTCGTGGTAATGGCTATGCAGTTTGAGTCGCTGAAATTTTCCCTTATGGTCATGGTGACTATCCCCTTCAGCCTTATCGGCGCCTTCGGGATGCTGTGGCTGGCAGATTCCGCTATCAGCATGATCTCACTGGTGGGATTTCTCATGCTGGTGGGGACGGTGGTCAATGCCGGCATCCTGTATGTAGACACCGTGAACCAGTACCGCGATACCATGGACCGGGATACGGCGCTGATCGAGGCCGGGGCGACCCGTATGCGCCCCATTTTGATGACGACACTGACCACCATCCTGGCCATGATCCCTATGGCATTTGGCTGGGGAAGCTCCGGCGAGATGACAAAAGGCCTGGCACTGGTCAATATGGGCGGCCTGGCGGCCTCCACGATCCTGAGCCTTTTAATGCTCCCGGTGTTTTACTGCATAATCAGCAAAACTCCTAAAGAGAGGCATATAGAGAAAGGAGA
>CAMTAF010000113.1 GCA_947066955.1 uncultured Hungatella sp. | reverse complement strand
ACGGCACGTACTGGTGGTGTGAGAGGGGAGAGAAAATCTCCCCTACTTAATTGCATACGGGGCGGAAAGGAAATGCGACCGCTTGCAAAAAACATAGTCTTCTCGGTTTTATAAAATAATGGTATACTGGGTATAAAGTATAGATGGGGAAATGCAAATGACAGCCTTTGCTCCTGGTATGAGAACCATGATTCGTGATGAAGAATGAGCTTTAATAAGTATCTGAAAATCACGGAATCGACAGGATATTGAAGGGATTAAAAATAGTATAATATGCATAAGGAGTATTTATGACCATTTCAGACTTCATTGGAGAAACAACGGAATATGATAAAAAACTTACATTAGAAGAAAAGAAACCAAAGAGTTGGTTGAAAAGTGTCAGTGCTTTTGCTAATGGTAAAGGCGGTAGTTTATTTTTTGGAGTAATGAATGATGATACATTAATTGGCCTTAAAGATGTTCAGACAGTTTCAGAAAAAATCAGTGAAACGATCAAGACAAAGATGGATCCAATCCCCCCAACGGATCTGGAGATCTATGAGGAAGATGAGAAACAATTCATTGTTCTTCGAGTATCGTCCGGGATAGAAACCCCATACTATTATGTAGGTGATGGGAATAGAATTGCGTTTATTCGCGTTGGAAATGAAAGTATACCGGCTGGAGCCATTGATCTCAAACGTCTGGTATTGCGTGGCAGTAATAAAACATATGATAGCTTGTCATCACTTTATCCATATGAGAAATATGCTTTTACAAAACTGCGGTCAGTGTATCGGCAGCGTACCGGTAAAGAGTTAGAGGAAGTGGATTTTATTTCCTTTGGACTGGTAGACGAAAATGGAATGCTTACCAATGCTGGGGCTTTACTGGCAGATGAATCTCCATTGCGCCACTCAAGGCTTTTTTGTACTAGGTGGAATGGCCTGGACAAAGCATCAGGAATAATGGAGGCTCTTGATGATAAAGAATTTAGCGGAAGTCTGATCATACTGCTTCAAGGCGGGGAAGAATTTGTAAAAAATAATACGAAAAAGCGTTGGAAAAAAGTATCAGACGGGCGTCTTGAAATGCCGGATATACCAGAACGGGCAGCACTCGAATGTATCGTGAACGGATTGATCCACCGAGATTATCTTGAATTGGGAAGTGAAGTACACATTGATATTTTTGATGACCGTATGGAGATCTATTCTCCCGGCGGTATGTTTGATGGTTCCTTTGTACAGAATCTTGATACGGATCACGTTCCTTCCAGACGGCGCAATCCAGTTATTGCAGATGTTTTCAGCCGTATGAATTATATGGAGCGCAGAGGAAGCGGATTTAAAAAGATTAAAGAGGACTATCACAGAGCAGCCAATTACCGTCCGGAGTTAGAACCCGAATTTTATTCAGACACAACATCATTTTGGGTAACGCTTTATAATTTGAACTATAATGTTCCAATCGATGATCTGAAACAGCTGTTAGAAAATGAGAAAACAGTTGTTTCAGAAGAAAAACAGTTGTTTGGAAGTGAAAAAACAGTTGTTTCAGAAGAAAAACAGTTGTTTGAAAGGCAATTGAATGAATTACAATTGAGTGAGCTTATGAAAAAAAAGGTCCTGCTATTGCATGAACAGTTTGGTAATAATCTATGTTTTTCCAGAGCGGATATAATCAAGTTAACAGGGACTACATCTTCTCCGGCAGGAGATTTAATTAAGAAAATGAAAAAGGAGAATTTGATAATACCTGTTGCCGGACAAGGAAAAGGCAAATATCGGTTTAAATAAAACTACCAAGCAAGAAGTCTACTTTATTATGTATTGCGTGAACTGAGAAAGAAAATCCTAAAACGGGTGCCATACAGGTATTTGACGTTTAAGTAGTATCGCAGGAGGAAGTTGGATAGTAGGATATGTCGCGGTATGGCCAGCACCGGCATGGCGGGAGAGGGGAATCTCCTGCCGAATAAAAATCCGGAAACCCTTGTGTCCGGAACAAAAAAGTGATATATTGATAGACAGTGCTTTAACACTTTGACGCTACAACGCATAAAGTACCCCCAAAAAGGAGAAACACCCCCGGGTATACCATGATGTCCAAAAAGCATGGACGATAAAGGAGAAATTATGAACACTTTGTATAGATGGCCTTATGAAAATGAATTCGGCAAAAGGGAGACCGTGACTTCGGACGTTCTGGTCTTAGGCGGAGGCCTGGCAGGCTGTTACGCGGCCATCGCGGCGGCGAGAAAGGGGCTTTCGGTGGTTCTGGTTGAGAAGGGGGCCACGGAGCGCAGCGGGGCGGCGGGAAGCGGTTTTGACCACTGGGAGTCAGCCTGCACCAACCCCTGTTCCAAGGTGACGGCCAAGGAGATCGCGGAAGCTTACATAGAGGAACAGGATTATTACAGCAACGGCATCGCCCATTACATCGAGTGCAGGGAGGGCTATGACAGGCTGCTGGACATGGAGTCCTTTGGGGGAAAGGTGAGGGATACGGAGGATGAGTTTAAGGGGGCGGAGTTTCGGGACAATGAGACAAAGCTGATGTTTGCCTACGATTACGCCAACCGTTTTACCTTGCGGGTCTGGGGCTCCACCTTCAAGCCCGCATTATATAAGGAACTTCTCCGGTTGGGGGTGAAGGTCTGCGACCGGACAGAGGCGACGGCCCTTCTCACTGCCATGGAGAACGGAAAGAAGCGGGGAGCCGGGGCCGTGGGCATGAACGTCCGAACGGGAAAGCTTATGGTGTTCCGGGCAAAGTCCACTATCCTGGCTATGTCCAGGCCGGCCAGAGTGTGGCTGTTCAACCCGGACCTGGTGGGGCTGTGCGAGTTCCGCCCGCCTCAGAGTATCGGGAGCGGCCACGCCATGGGCTACAGGGCCGGGATCGAATTTACTATGATGGAGAAGTCGGTAAAGGGAGAGTTCTCCGCGGCGGGGAGGAGTTTTCCGCCCTACGGAACAGGGAACAACCACAACACCTGGTATGCTGCCACCATGGTGGACGCCAGAGGGGTGGAGATTCCCTATGTGAACCGGGATGGAGTGGAGCTGAAGACCGTCTCGGAGAGGTATTACCCGGCTCCGGGACAGAAATTTTTCTTAAAGGGCGGAGTCATCGACGAGGCCAAGTATGAGTACCGGGGGCCGGAGACCCTGGATTTTCAGGAGCTGATGAGGAGAGGGTATGAGCTGCCCTTTTACGCGGATTTAAGCCGTATGCCGGAGATGGAGAGAAAGGTGATCTGGGGCGTCATGGTGGGGGAGGAGGGAAAGACCAAGATCCCCATCCTCCAGAATTACACAGAGAGAGGCTTTGACCCGGAAAAGCACATGCTTCAGAGCTATGGCACCGGCTGGCAGTCGGCGTCGTTTTTGGGCCAGGAGAGGCAGCTGTTCGGGGCGGCTGGGGGCCTGATGCATGACTGGGATCTAAAGACCAACATCGACGGCATCTACGGGGCAGGAGACCAGCTCTATGCCTCGGACTGCTGCGGATTTGCCGCGGCTACGGGGTACTACGCGGGCCGGAAGGCTGCGGACTACGCGGCTTCGGCAGAGCTTGCCCCCATTGACGAGGGGGAAGTGGAGAAGGAGAAACAGAGGCTCTACGCCCCCATGTATGTGGAGGATGGGATGGACTGGCGGGAGCTGAACATGGCAATCTCCAAGGCCATGCAGAACTACTGCGGAGGGGTAAAGTGCAGGGAACTTTTGAAGGAGGGGCTGGACCTTCTGGAGAGCTATGAGAGGGAGGCTGTTCCCATGCTTTCCTGCGCCAATCCCCACGAGCTCATGAGGACCCACGAGGTGCTGGATATCCTGGAGGTGTCCAAGCTGATCCTGAACGCCTGCCTGCTGAGGGAGTCCAGCTCCCGCCCCCTGTGCTTTGAGCGCAGCGATTTCCCTGAGATGGACCCAAAGGAGGACCAATGCTTTATCACCATCCGCCAGGAGAACGGGCAGGTGGTGGGGGGAAGGGTGCCCCACGGCTATTACGGAGATGTGGAAGAAGAGTACGAGAAGAGGAACCAAGATTATATAGCGGAACACGGGAAAATGTATCCCTCGGCCAAAAGCAGATAGACGGAAAGGCCGGTGTTTCGCGGTCTGTGAAGACCGAGATTGAAAGAAAAGAGGAGTGTTATGGAAACTCAACTGTATGCGGCAAAGATTCCCTGCAGCGCCCGCCCCATTGTGTTCGACGAATCCCTGTGCGTGGGCTGCAACCGCTGCGCCAATGTGTGCCAGGTGGATATTTTTATCCCCAATCCGGAGAAAGGGAAGCCGCCGGTGGTGCTGTACCCCGGGGAGTGTTATTACTGCGGAAGCTGCGTCATGGCCTGTCCCAAAAAGGGAGCCATCCGGCTGGTCCATCCCCTGATGAATCAGGCAAAATTTGTCCCTGTGAAGGGAGAGGCATCTTATGGTTAAATATATTGTGAAACGAATCGGGATCGGGCTTTTGACCCTGTTTGTCCTGGTGACGGTGACATTTTTCCTCACCAGGATGATGCCGGGAAGTCCTTTTGACATCGCCAACTTAACTCCCGCCAACCAGGAGAAGATGATCAGCTTTTACGGCCTGGACAGGCCCCTGACGGAGCAGTATGTCCAATATCTGGGCAATCTTTTCCACGGGGATTTCGGGGTCTCTTTTAAGAAGGCCGGGGTGACGGTCAACGACCTGATCGCCAGCCTGGCGCCGGCCACCATGAAGCTGGGGGCAATCTCCTACGGGGTGTCCTTAATCCTTGGGACGGCGCTGGGAATCTGGATGGCAGTGACCAGACAGGACCTGGTGAAGGGAAGCATCCTGACATTTTCCACCTTTGGGGTCAGTGTTCCCAACTTTGTCCTGGCCCTCCTGCTGATGCTGGTGTTCGGCGTGTATCTCAACTGGTTCCCTGTGCTGGGCCTGTCCACCCCCAGGCACTATGTGCTTCCGGTGATCACCCAGTCCGTGTACCCCATCGCCCAGATATCCAGGCTGGTAAAGACCAGCTACACCGAGGCCATGAGCCAGGATTATGTGGTCATGGCCAGGGCCAAAGGGCTGAAAGGCTCCAGGATCTCTCTCCTCCACATCCTGAAAAACGCCATGATACCAGTGATCACCACCTCCGGCCCCATGATCGCGTTTTTACTCACAGGCAGCTTTGTGGTGGAGAACATTTTCACAATACCGGGGATCGGGAGGGAGTTTGTCAACGCGGTGTCAAACAGAGATTACACGGTGGTTATGGGCCTGACGGTCTTTATGGGCATCCTGATCATTGTCTGCAACTTGGCGGCGGATCTGGTCTGCGTGCTGGTGGACCCCAGAATAAAAATGGCAGAATAGGAGGAAGGCAAACGCGCAGCGTTTCTAGGATGCCTTCCGACGACTTGGCAGGTGACGCAAAGCGGCGCGTGCCGTTACCGAAAAAGGAGGAGGAAGGCATGTTATCGCCAGATGAATTTTTTGAGCCAGTGGAAGACTGGGAGCGGGACACAGAATATATTGCCATGGAAAATAAATCCTTTGGCCGTGATGTGTGGAGCCGGTTCTGCAGGAACAGGCGGGCTTTGTTTGGGCTGGTGTGCCTGACAGCTGTGGTGGTTCTCGCAATCTTCGGCCCCATGGTGTCGCCCTACCCTTACGACGGCATGGATGTGGCTGTGAAGAACCAGGGCTCCAGCATAGCCCACTGGTTCGGAACGGATCAGTTTGGCAGGGATACCTTTACCAGGGTCCTCTACGGCGCCAGGATCAGCCTGATGATCGGGTTTGTGGCCACGGCCATCAACCTGGTGATCGGAGTCCTCTACGGCGGCATAGCCGGGTATGTGGGAGGCTTTGCGGACATGGTGCTTATGAGAATCGTGGATATTATCTACGCGGTTCCGGCCATGGTATACATGATCCTTCTGATGCTTCTTTTAGGCTCCAACGTGTACAGCGTCATGATCGGGATCTGCGTGTCAGGCTGGATCAACATGGCCAGGATCGTCCGGTCACAGGTGATCTCCTTAAAAGAGCAGGAATTCTCCGTGGCAGCCTTTGTCATGGGGGCCAGCACCAGGCGGATCTTGTTCCGCCACCTGCTGATCAACAGCCTGGGCCCCATTATCGTGTCCGTGACCCTGATGATCCCCCAGGCCATTTTTACAGAGGCATTTTTAAGCTTTATCGGAATCGGCATCTCCGCGCCCATGGCAAGCCTTGGAACCCTTGCCCAGGACGCCAAGATGCAGCTGGAGATTTACCCGATGCAGATGATCTGGCCCGTGGCAGTGATCTGCCTTGTGATCTTCTCCCTGAACTTTATGGGGGAGGGCCTGGAAGAGGCGTTGAATCCAAAGGGGAAACGGTGATGGGAGAGAGACTTTTAACAATCAGGGATCTGAATATCGAATTTGACACCCCTCAGGGGGTGGTGAAGGCAGTGCGGGACGTGAACTTTCATGTGGACAAGGGGGAAATCCTGGGGATCGTGGGGGAATCCGGATCCGGCAAGACCGTCAGCGTCATGTCCTGCTTAGGCCTTCTGACGGACAATGAGAAAATCGTCAGGGGAGAGATCCTCTTTGAGGGAGAGAACCTGTCCTCGGCGGGGATCCGGACAGAAAAAGAGAGAAAGCGCCATGAGCAGTTTTTAAACACCATAAGAGGAAACAAGATCAGCATGATCTTTCAGGACCCCATGACCTATTTAAACCCCGTGCTCACCATCGGGACCCAGCTGACCGAGGGGATCATGACTCACCAGAAATGCTCCAAGAAGGAGGCCTGGGACAAGAGCGTGGAGCTTCTGAGAAAAGTGGGAATACCGGGGCCGGAGCGGAGGATGTACCAGTACCCCTACGAGTTTTCAGGGGGCATGCGCCAGCGCATCGTCATCGCCATCGCTCTGTCCTGCGACCCCAAGCTGCTCATCGCCGACGAGCCCACCACTGCCCTGGATGTGACGGTGCAGGCTCAGATCCTGGAGCTGATCCGGGAGCGGGCAAAGGCGGACAACACCTCCGTCATCATGATCACCCACGATCTGGGGGTGGTGGCATCCCTGTGCGAGAGGATCATCATCATGTACGGAGGCAAGGTGGCAGAGGAGGGGCTGGCGGAGGAGATATTTTATGAGGCCAAACACCCCTACACTCAGGGACTTCTGGGCAGCGTGGTGAAACGCCGCCAGGCCGGTGACAGGAGAGAACCGCTGGAGTCCATCCCCGGTACGCCGCCGGACCTTTTGAAAATCAACAGAGGGTGCCCCTTTATGTCCAGGTGCCCAAAGGCCATGAAGATCTGCAAGGATTACATCCCGGCAGTCACACCCTTTAGCCAGACCCACAGCTTAAGCTGCTGGCTGTACTGCAAAGAGCAGGCCAGAGAGCTGGTGGAGAGACAGAAGGCCGAGATGGGCGCGGGCCTGGGATAGGCAGGAGGCCGGACAAAGGCAAAAGGCCGGCATGTCCGCTGGCGACGGCGCCGGGGAAAACCGGAGAAAAGGGAAACTATGAATCGCGCGATGTGGAGGAAAATATGGATCAGCCGGTTATCAAGATCGAGGATCTGGAGAAATCCTTTAAGGTAAAAAGCAGTTCTTTCAAAAGGCCTGCCAGGGTGCGGGCAGTGAACAAAGTCTCCCTGGAGATCAAGAAGGGGGAGACCCTGGGACTGGTGGGGGAGAGCGGATGCGGAAAGAGCACCCTGGGCAGAACCATCCTGAAGGTCCATGAGCCTGACGGGGGAAAGATCCTGTTTGAGGGGACGGACATTACCGGATTTTCCCGGGCCCAGATGCGGCCCTACAGGAAAAGGATGCAGATGATTTTCCAGGATCCCTACGCCAGCTTAAATCCCCGGTTCACGGTGGGGGAGCTGATCGGGGAGCCAATGGAGATCTATGATATGTACACCCGGGCAGAGCGGGAGGTAAGGGTTCAGGAGCTGATGCGGACCGTGGGCCTGAAACCGGATCATATCAGACGGTATCCCCATGAATTTTCCGGAGGCCAGCGGCAGAGGATCGGCATTGCCAGGACCCTGGCCCTGGATCCGGAATTTATTGTCTGCGACGAGCCCATCTCGGCTCTGGATGTGTCGATCCAGTCCCAGATCGTCAATCTGCTGGAAAAGATTCAGGCAGAAAGACAGCTGTCCTACTTATTCATTGCCCATGACCTGGGCATGGTCCGCCATATCAGCCATCGGATCGGGGTCATGTATCTGGGATATTTAGTGGAGGTGGGGGAGGCGGATGAGGTGTACAGCCATCCCCTGCACCCTTACACCAAGGCGCTGATGTCCGCGGCTCCGGAGCCGGACCCCAGGGCAGCCAGGGCCAGGCAGAGAATCATGCTGGAGGGGGAGATCCCCAACCCCTTAGATATCCCAAAAGGGTGCCCCTTCTGCACCAGATGCCCTCAGGCGAAACCCCGGTGCAGGGAGGAGAGGCCGGAGCTTAAAGAAGCAGGCGGAAGCGGGAGGCAGGCGGCATGTCTGTTGCTGGAGGGATGATGGATGCCCTGTATTTTACGGGTAGATGGAACGGTCCGGTGTCATGCGGAGCGGGACAAAACACCTAGCTGAACCATGTGCATCTTCTGGATGGCAGCATACTGGCAGGCCATGGTGCAAATAGGAAATGCGCTGACGCGCACGCAGGTCAGCACCCTTGCGGGTGGTGACATAATACCAAGCATAAACAACATGGAGGAAACGTATTATGAGAAAAACAACCAAGACAAAATGGGCAGCTGTGGCATTGGCTGCTTCCATGGTACTGGGCCTGACGGCCTGCGGAGGCGGAAACGGGGGAAGCGCCGCGGAGGGCAGCTCCGGGGAAGCGGCTGCCAGCCAGCAGGCGGGCGGTGACCAGGCCGGAACCTCCGGGGGCAGCGAGGGCGCGAAGGAGCTGGTAGTTGCCACGGTGTCAGCCGCAGGAAGCCTGGACCCGGCGGGGATCGCCATCGACATGTGGACCGAGTATGCCAAGCTGTGCATTGATCCCCTGATCCGGTTTGACGAGTCCGGCAATGTGGTCTACGAGGCAGCAGAGAGCTACGAGTCCAGCGACGACGGCCTTGTGTGGACCTTTCACTTGAGGCAGGACGCCAAGTGGAGCGACGGCTCCTCCGTGGTGGCGGCTGACTTTATCAACACTCTCCACAGGGCACTGGACCCCAACAACGGGGATTCCATCTACGGAGACATGCTCTACGGAATCGTGGGCGCCAGGGAGGCCAGGGAAAACGGCGGCTCCATGGACGACGTGATGGCAAAAGCGCTGGACGACTACACCCTGGAATTTACCCTCACAGAGCCCTGCGGATATTTTCTGAAATTGCTGACCATCGCGCCCTTCTACCCATCCAAAAGCGGGGTGGCCACTTTGGAAAACACCAACTGGTACAAGGACGCTGCCACAAGCCTTGGAAACGGCCCCTTCTGCCTGAAAGAATTTGTGGACGGCCAATATTACCTGGTGGAAAAGAATCCCTATTATTTCGCCGCAGACCAGGTGAAGCTGGATTCCATCCGGGTGGAGTTTATCGACGATGCCCAGGCCCTTCTGTCCTCCTACCGGACAGGGGAGGTGGACGTGGTCACAGGCCTTCCTTCCTATGTAAAGGAGCAGTACAAGGACAGCGATGAGCTGTTTATCTGGAACATGCTGACCTCCAAATTTATCCTGCCCAACCTTGAGGTGAAGCCTCTGGACGACGTGAGAGTCCGGGAGGCCATAGCCCTGGCTTTAAACCGGTCCGAGATCTGCGCAGCCATTGGCGACGATTACATCGCCTCCACCTCCTACGTGGCAGAGTACATGCTCTCAAACAACTCAGACCAGTATTTCAGCAAAGAGGAGGACCCGCTGTTTGTGGAAGATGTGACCAGGGCCCAGGAGCTCCTGGCAGAGGCCGGCTTCCCGGGAGGAGAAGGCTTCCCTGAGCTGACCTACACTTACCCCAACAGCGAGAAAGACGCCCTTTTGGCCCAGGGAATCCAGGCTCAGTTAAAGCAGAACCTGGGGATCAATTTAAAACTCAACGGCGTGGAGACTCAGGTGTACTCCACCGAGAGGAGCGAGGGTACCTATGAGCTGATCCGCCACAGCTGGACAGCGGACTACAACGACCCCATCAATTTCTTAAACCTGTACACATCCTACTCAGGAGGAAATTTTAACCATGTAAATGACCCTGAGTACGACGAACTCATCGAGAAGTCCAATAGCGCCACAGACCCTGCGGAGCGAAACACCTACCTGCACCAGGCGGACAGGGTGCTGGTGGGGGAGAACTTCTATGTGATCCCAGTGACCACCCAGGTGTACATCTGCCTCATGAACCCAAGCCTTACAGGGGTGACGGTCAATGAGAAGGGCGAGCCCATGTACCGGTTCGCGGATTTGGCGGAGTGAAAATAGAGAAAACAGACACGTCTTTGCCGCCGGGTAAAGAGTTAAGCGTCAGGCTTTCTGTCGTTAGGCCATTGAAGACAGGAAGCGCTGGCGCTTTTTCTTCTTGAGAATCTGTGAAAAATCGTGTATAATGAAAAAGTAAGGAATATAAGGAAAATAAGGAATGAAAAGAGGGAGACAATTTGATGGAGCTGGCCAAAGTGACATCCAAAGGGCAAGTTACAATTCCAGTAGATATACGAAAAAAACTTGGAATTCGAGAAGGCGATAAGGTTTTGTTTGTTGAAGAAGGAAATAGAATTATTATCATGAATTCAACCTTAGTGGCGTTAAAAGAGGCACAGAAAGCTTTTCAAGGTGAGGCAGAAAGAGTTGGCTTGAGAGACGAGCAGGATGTCGTAGATATGATCAAAGAAATGAGAAGGGAGAACCAGCAATGAGGGTGATGCTGGATACTAATGTGATTATTTCCGCATTGCTGTTTCCTTCAGAACGCATGAATCGTTTATTTCAAACGATTGTCGTTGATCATACTATGGTGATTTCTTCTTATGTGATTGATGAGTTGCATGAGGTGGTGAATCGTAAATTTCCTCAAAAGGCGGCTAATGTGGAGCGGCTTCTTGCCAGTATGAGTTATGAACTGGTTTACACTCCAAAGACGATCTCAGGATCCCTGGTATCCATTCGGGATGTGAAAGATTATCCAGTTATTTATACAGCGATTGTCGAGGCTGTGGATATTCTGATCACCGGAGACAGAGACTTTGAAAATTTGGATATAGAACGGCCAGAGATTATGACTCCAAATGCATTTTTGGAGCAGTTTGGAATTTAATAGGAACAGACACGTCTTTGCCGCCGGGTAAAGAGTTAAGCGTCAGGCTTTCTGTCGTTAGGCCATTGAAGACAGGAAGCGCTGGCGCTTTTTATGTACATGGGGCGCGGAAGGAAATGTGGCTGCTTGCGCGGCCTCCACCCCCGCCCCGACACAGCGAGTAGGGGCCTCTCTGCTCGATTGTACACGGGGCTCGATAGGAGGTTTGTCAGCAAAGCTGACCGGCGCCAGTGCGCCAGCGGGAAAAAAGCCTCCCATGCTCGATTTTTCAGAAAAGAGGGAGAAAAAATGGACCAACAGTCTAACTTTAAAGATTTTATACACTACACAGCGCTGAGCGTGCTGGGAACCTTGGGGGTGTCCTGCTATATCCTGGCGGATACATTTTTCGTGTCAAAAGGTCTGGGCACAAAAGGCCTTGCGGCTCTGAACCTGGCCATCCCGATCTACAATTTTATCCACGGAACAGGGCTGATGCTGGGCATGGGCGGAGCCACGAAGTTTTCTGTCTGCAAAAACCAGGGAAGGGGAGAGGAGTTAGATAAGATCTACATGAACACCCTGTACATGGCCGCGGTCTCTGCTTTCATGTTCGCCGCGGCGGGACTGATCTTTTCAACCCGTCTGGCGGTGCTCCTGGGGGCGGACGAGGCGGTGCTGGAGATGACGGACACCTACCTGCGGTGGCTTCTCCTCTTTGCCCCGGCATTTATTCTCAATGACGTGTTTCTGTGTTTTGTGAGAAATGACGGCAGCCCCCAGCTTTCTATGATCGCCATGGTTACAGGCAGCTTTGCCAACATTGTGATGGACTACATTTTCATCTTTCCCATGAAAATGGGCATCTTCGGGGCAGTGTTTGCCACAGGCCTGTCCCCTGTCATCAGCATGGTCATGATGGCCCCCCACTGGACCAGGAGGAAAAATACCTTTCACCTTGCAGGGGAAAGATTCAGCAGGAGAACCGTGGCGCAGGAGGTCTCCCTGGGATTTCCCTCTCTGATCGCTCAGGTCTCTTCCGGGCTGGTCATGATTATTTTCAATGGGATCATCTTAAAGCTGGAGGGAAATACCGGAGTTGCCGCTTACGGCGTGATCGCCAATATCTCTCTTGTGGTCAGCGCGGTGTATACAGGGATCGCCCAGGGAGTGCAGCCGCTGATCAGCAGCTTTTATGGCAGAGGCCGCAGGCAGCAGGCCAGACAGATGTTCGGGTACGCAGTGGGGACCATGGCTGCCCTGTCCTGTGTCCTGTATCTGTCCCTCTTCGCCTTCGCGCAGCCTATAACAGCGGTTTTTAACAGTGAAAAGGATGTTGCGCTTCAGATGATCGCGGTTCCGGGGCTGAAGCTGTACTTTCTGTGCTCCTGGTTTTTTGGATACAATACCATTCTCGCGACTTATTTTACCTCTGTAGAAAAAGCCCTTCCGGCCCATATCCTGTCAATGCTCAGAGGGTTTGTGCTGATCATACCCATGGCAGCGGGGATGTCGGCGCTGTGGGGGATCACGGGAGTGTGGCTGGCCTGTCCGGTGACAGAGCTGGCGACAGCAGCCGCGGGGTACGCAGTGTACAAAAGAGACGGTTAGAAAGAGGAAAGTTTCGGATTATAGATTTCATGCAGGGCCTCCTTGCTCCCAAATAGAGGAAATAAAAAAACATGGCTTCTTCGCTTAAAGCGAACAGTCATGTTTTTTTCTGTTTATCCTGGAGTTGGGCCAGCTGCCGGATCTGGGCCAGGGCGTAGTCCTGAAACTCAGGCCTCAAAGACTGAAAAATCGCCAGAGCCTCGTCGGCTTTTTTATTCGCCTTGGGTTCCTCGAGAAACATAGGGCCTTCCCCGGTGGAGATCCAGTGCTCATTCACTCCGTACAAGTCACAGATATGTTTCACAAGCAGCTCCTTTGGCTGAACCCGGCCATATTCCATATTGCTGATCACATCGCGGCTGACTCCCAGTTTTTCACCGAATTCGCGCTGAGACAGCTGAAGCGCTTCTCTTACCATCTTAATTCTGCCGTTCATGGCTGTCCCCTCTCCTGTTTTTACTATCTAAAGTTCCATCCCCGCAGGCGGTCTGGATTCAGGTTACGTATTCTTTATCATACCGCACAAAAACAATGTTGTCAACACAGATAAGTGGATATTGCGAGTGTTGACAACTCAAATAATGTGTGTTATATTGAGTTAACAACACAATAAAAGAGCG
>CAMTAF010000112.1 GCA_947066955.1 uncultured Hungatella sp. | reverse complement strand
CTTTCTTTCTGTGTCATATTCTCTGTTCTCTCCCGCCCCGCTGCCCGGTTCTTTCACAGCTTCCGTTAAAACCCGTTTTAGCCGTGAATATCAGCGTTTTCTCTTCTTCTGCACCGAATAGCCGAATTTTCCCAGCTTCTCTCCCAGCTGAAAATACTCTCCATGGGAATAGCTCACAAGCCCGGCGGAGTTGAGATGGAATTTTCCCTTCTCATCGATCAGCTCCCTGTCCACGGTCACTCCCACAACCTCTGCCAGGAATAAATCATGGCTTCCCAGCTCCAGCACCTGCTTTACCCGGCATTCCAGATTCACAGGGCTCTCCTGGATTCCGGGGGCCTGGATGCAGGAGGACTTAAGGGGAGTTAAGTTCATGTCCTTAAATTTGTCTACGTCGCGGCCGGACTTCACACCGCAGTAATCAGCGGCGCGAACCAGGTCCCTGGTCACTAAGTTCACCACAAACTCCCCTGTCTCCGTTAAGATTCCGTGGCTGTACCTCTCTTTTCTCACAGAGACAGACACCATGGCCGGGTCGGAACAGACGGTCCCCGCCCACGCCACCGTGATGATGTTGGGCGTCCCCTGAGGCCTTTTGCAGCTCACCATCACCGCCGGTACCGGGTAGAGCATATTCCCCGGCTTCCACAGCTCCTTTTCTTTTCCCACAGTCAACACCTCTGCCTTTCAGGCAAGCTCAGTCATTGTCCGGCAGGAGCCGGATCACGGTCATGATCTGCCGCACCTCTTCCCCGGGAGCCAGGGGGATATCCTCCTGGTGAGTCACCATGGGAAATTCCGGGCACTCTTCCTCCAGCTCGGCCCACAGCCAGTTATAGGCCGCATCCCTGGCATTTTCTATGGCATCCTCCAGATCCGGGCCGTCAGCCTCGCAGCACTCCAGATCCGGAAAACGGACATGGTAGCCTCTGCCTTCCTTTTGGGGAGTAAATACAGCCGGGTAAATAAATGTCATTTTCTTCCTCCTAACCCTGGAGAGCCATTCCTATGGCTGGGATCAGCTGCTTCTTGCGGGATACTACTCCCGGAAGCCTCACCGTACAGCTGCGCCCGTCTCCCTCGTCTTCTTCGATATGGAACGCGCTCATGATCATCTTTCTCGCCCCCGAGCCCTCGCAGATCAGAACAGTAGACTCCTCCAGGATATTGGTCAGCATGATGAACATCATATCCATACCTCTCTGCTCCCTGTGAGCCTCCCGGATATAGGGGATCAGCCGTTCTTTCAAGGTATCTAGCTCCTGGACATTCATGGAGCTGATCTGCCCTACGCCGAAGGACACCTTGCCTGCAGTGAATTTTTTAAAGTCCTGATAAAAGATTTCCTCGTCTGTCTTGCTCTTTAGGTTGCTGCCGGCGGCAAACATCTCCCCCGCGTAAGTCTCAAGCTGGAGGCCGGCTATGACTGCCAGCTCTGTCGCCGCCTTCTTGTCCACCTCCGTGCAGGTGGGCGAGCGGAACAGCAGGGTGTCGGATATGATGGCGCTGCACAAAAGACCTGCTATGGTCCTGTCCACTTCCACTCCGGCCTCCCGGTACATCTGATAGATGATGGTGGCCGTACAGCCCAGGGGCTGGTTCCTGAAAAACACAGGAGATATGGTCTCGATGGTCCCCAGCCTGTGGTGGTCGATGATCTCCATGATCCTGGCGTTCTCAATGCCGTCTACTGCCTGGGATTTCTCGTTGTGATCCACCAGGATCAGCATCTTTCCCTGGGCTCCCAGAAGGTTCCGCCTGGAGATCATGCCCTTGTACCGGCCGTTTTTGTCCAAGATGGGGAAATCCCGGTAGCGCTTGCTGGCCATGACATCCTTGATCTCGTCGATAATGTCATTTTCGTCAAAAGTGACCAGATTGTCTGTCTTCATAAAATAACTGATGGGCATGCTCTGATTCACCAGGCGGGCGACCGTGTATGTATCATAGGTGGTTGCGATCACCGTGCATCCCCGCTCCTGTGCCAGTTTCTTGATGGTCATGGACACTCCCGCGCCCTCGCAGACAATGATGCAGGCCGCCTCCATCTCAATGGCGCACAGCTGGGACTCATAGCGGTTTCCCAAGATCACCAGATCGTTCTTATTGATATAGTATTCCATCAGATCCGGGTTGGCCGCCGCGATCAGCACCTTTCCCTCGGAAAAATAGGCATCCGCGTCCCCTACGATCAGATCCCCCTCCACGGTCTCGATAATGTTGGAATACTGGGTATTGGCTTTGGACAAGATCTTGCTGTCATACACGTTCATATAGGACTTGGTAATGTCCCCTACAGTGATGAGCCCCTCCAGCATCCCGTCGTCCGTCACAGCCGGGAGAGTCACCGCGTTGGAGGCCTGCATGGTGTTCCATGCCTTTTTCAGGGAAATGTTCTTCTTTACCCCTTTGGTCTCCCGAATCTCGATATCTCTCACTTCCGTCTTTACATGCTTGATCAATCTGGGCGCATCCACCCCAAAATAGTTGAGCACAAACTGGGTCTCCTCGCTGACATGCCCCGCCCTGCCCGGCTCATATTCCATGCCGGTGATTGTGCTCTTTAAATTGGCATAGCAGATGGCAGAGCAGATGGAATCGGTATCCGGATTCTTGTGCCCGATCACAACAGTCTTTCTCTTGTTGTATTCCATGGTCCCCTCCTGATTATTGATACTCTTCCCCTTGACAGATCAGTTAAATTAGTCCAGCATAAGTCTCGCGGCCCCGTAGATGCCCGCGTCATTGCCCAGCTTCGCCAGACCGATGGTGCCCCTGTTCTCGGAGATGGGCATATATTTGGCATAGTGGCGGTTAATGACCTCCACCAGATACTGTCCTGCCTTGGACACGCCGCCTCCGATGACAAACATCTGGGGATCCACCGTGAGAGCCAGGGTGGCCAGGGCCACTCCCAGATAGTGTCCCACTACCTCCATGACCTCCAGGGCCAGAGCATCCCCTTCCTTGGCCGCATCCAGCACATCTTTTGCCGTCACCTGATCCCCTGCTTTCCTCATAAGGGATGGGGTGTCGCAGGCAGCCATCTTTCTCCTGGCCTCCCTGGCAATGCCTGTGGCGGAAGCCACCTGCTCTAAGCAACCCACGCCGCCGCAGTTGCAGTGCTCGGTCTCCTCGTCCCTCACATGGATATGGCCGATCTCGCCGCCCAGGCCGTGTTTGCCTGTGATAATCTTCTCGTCTATGATCACTCCGCCGCCCACGCCTGTGCCCAGAGTCACCATGACAATATCCGTGTACCCTTTTCCGCCGCCCTGCCACATCTCGCCCAGGGCTGCCACGTTGGCATCGTTGCCGCACCTTACAGGAAGGCCCTTTAAGGCGTCGCTCAGCTCTCTTGCCGGATATTTGTCCTTCCAGCCCAGGTTGACGCAGACCTCCACATACCCGTCAGGCATCACAGGTCCCGGCACTCCCATGCCGGCGCCCTCCACCTCCGTGAGAGGAATATTCTCCTCCTCCAGAACCTGGCGGACAGACTCCGCGATATCGCTGATAATGTACTTTCCCTGCTCCTCCTTGTTGGTGGGGATCTCCCACTTTTTCAGCAGCTCCCCCGTGACCTCAAACAGTCCCAGCTTGACGGTAGTTCCACCCACGTCAACTCCAATACATTTTTTCCCCATTGCCATTTCCTCCTTTTTAGTATCGGCACGCGCCGCTTACGCGGCACCTGCCAGGTCGTCGGAAGGCATCCTAGAAACGCTGCGCGTTTGCCTTCCTCCTTTTGGTATCGGCACGCGCCGCTTACGCGGCACCTGCCAAGTCGTCGGAAGGCATCCTAAGAAACGCTACGCGTTTGCCTTCCTCCTAAAACAAACTTCTGACCGTCTCCACTACGTGGTCCACGGTAAAGCCGAAGTGCTCAAACAGCCTGCCTGCAGGGCCGCTGGCCCCGAAGCCTTCCATGGCCACGCAGGCTCCCTCCAGACCCACAAAGCTGCCCCACCCAAAGGGGCTTCCCGCCTCAATGGCCACCCGCTTTGTCACGAATCTCGGCAGGACGGACTCTCTGTACTCGTCGATCTGCTCCCCGAACAGCTCCATGCAGGGCATGGACACCACCCGGATCTTTCTCCCCTCTGCCTCCAGGACCTTCTTTGCCTCCAGAGCCAGGCTCACCTCGGAGCCGGTGGCGATGAGGATTGCCTCCGGAACCCCTTCGCAGTCGGACAGCACATAGCCGCCCCTCAAGGCATCCCGTTTGGTTCCCTCCACCACAGGCAGGGTCTGACGGCTGAGCACCAGGGCCGTGGGAGTGTACCGGGACGTCACCGCGCTGTACCAGGCAGCCGCGGTCTCCACGGAATCACAGGGACGGAACACATGGAAATTGGGAATCGACCGCAGCATGGCCAGCTGCTCTATGGGCTCGTGAGTAGGGCCGTCCTCCCCCACCCCGATACTGTCATGGGTCAGCACATAGGTCAGGGGCAGCTGCATCAGGGCAGACAGCCTGGCCATTGGCTTCATATAGTCACTGAACACGAAGAAGGTAGCGATGTACGCCCGAAGGCCCCCGTGAAGCATCAGCCCGTTGCCGATGGCTGTCATGGCAAGCTCCCTGACGCCGAAATGGATATTGCACCCTTCCGGGGTCTCCTTGGAAAAGTCCCCTCTCCCGTTCATCAATGTCTTGTTAGAGGGCGCAAGGTCCGCGGACCCGCCAAACAAATTCGGCATCTTCTCCGCCATATGGTTCAGCAGCCTTCCGGACAGGCTCCTGGTGGCCTCCGCCTTGCCGCTCCTGGCCCAGAATTCCTCGTCGTTCTCAAACTGCAACCCAAGCTCCGTGTCGTGGTACTGGTTCCACAGCTCCTCCATCTGGGGATACTCCTGGCAGTAGGCGGCGAACATCACGTTCCACGCTGCCTCTGTCTCCGCCTTCTCCGCGGACAGCTCATCAAAATGGTCGTAGACCTCCTGAGGCACATAGAAATCTTTGTCAGACGGCCAGCCAAGGTTCTCCTTCAGGGCGGCTACATTGTCCGCCCCCAGAGGCTCCCCGTGAGCGCTGGCCTTGCCCTGCTTGGCCGGGCAGCCGTAGCCGATCTCTGTCTTTATGGTGATAAAGGAGGGCCGTCTTGTGTCTGCCTTGGCCTCCTCGATGGCGGCTCCGATGGCCTCTAAGTCATTGCCATCCTCCACGGTGATGGTCTGGAAGCCGAACGCCTCCATGCGTCCCGCCACATCCTCCGTAAAAGCGATGTCCGTGCTCCCCTCAATGGAGATCCGGTTGGAATCATAGAGCACGATCAGCTTGGACAGCCCCAGGGTCCCTGCCAGGGAGAAGGCCTCGGAGGTGATCCCCTCCATCATACAGCCGTCCCCGCCCAGCACATAGGTGTAATGGTCCACCACGGGATAATTTTCCTTATTGAAAACAGCAGCCAGATGGGCCTCTGCCATGGCCATCCCCACCGCCATGGCCATCCCGGCGCCCAGAGGGCCTGTGGTGGCCTCCACTCCCACGGTGCATCCGTACTCCGGATGGCCCGGGGTCATGGAACCCAGCTGGCGGAAATTCTTAAGATCATCTATGGACATGTCGTCATACTTGAAAAGATGAAGCAGAGAGTACAGAAGCATGGATCCATGGCCGCCGGAGAGGATAAACCGGTCCCGGTTAGGCCAGTCAGGGTCCGCCGGATTGTGATTCATGTGATAAGCCCACAGCTCATAGGCCATGGGAGCCGCCCCCAGAGGAAGGCCCGGATGGCCGGAGTTGGCTTTCTGAATAGCATCTGCTGACAATACCCGGATGGTATTCACTGACAGAGTATGGATTTTATTCATTGGTATGCCTCCTTTTTGGTATCGGCACGCGACGCTTGCGCGTCACCTGCCAAATCGTCGGAAGGCATCCTAAAAACGCTCCGCGTTTGCCTTCCTCCTTCTTGGTATCGGCACGCGACGCTTGCGCGTCACCTGCCAAGTCGTCGGAAGGCATCCTAAAAACGCTCCGCGTTTGCCTTCCTCCTAATGTAATTTAATCTCTTTGACTGCCTGGGGTCCTGCCGCGATGATCTCGTTGGGGAGACCGCCGCTGCGGAGCGCGGAAACCGGGAAATCAAATGTACCTTCGTATTTTAGGTTGCCAAAGCGATTATAAATCCTGCATGAGTCTTCATTATACAAAAAGATGTTATCTCCGTCAATATCCACATGCTCATACTCGTAGCTAAAATCTCTGCTAAATATGTGATTTCCTTCCGCCGAATACAGATCCAAACGGCAATCCTCCCCGCCCGACGCGGTGTCCACAATGATACCCGCGTACTGCTCTCCGTAGAACACGGTGCGGATCTCCTCCTCCACAGGGATCTGTTTTAACAGAGCCGGAGACATCACGTCTAAGGAACTGTAGAAGGAGATGCTGCTGTCGGCAAAGGCCACGGAATAAATATTGTCTAAGTAGCATACCTTAGGTATCATGCTCTCGTCATACATCTCGTGGAAACCGCCTACAAAACGGTCAGGAACATTCTTGCCCACCTCGGAGAAATTGTAGAACGCCACCCTGTTCTTCAGCCTCCCTCCTTTCAGATAGGTGAAAGATCCCATGAGGAGCTTTCCGTCAGGGGACAGGCTGATGTCCAGGGGATAGCCGATCTCGCCGTTCAAAAAACCGGTGAGCCAGATATCCATCTCCGTCCCCTCCCTTGTGTAATAGTAGATGTGGCTGGTGGTGGGACCCTCCAAGATGGCAGCTACCAGGCCTTTGGCGGAGATGGTGATCTTCATCACCGGCAGGACCGTGACGGCTGTTCCCAAAAGGCCGTTTTTGTCAAATATATAGATATTGTTTCCCTGCCTGTCCCCTATGGCGGCATAACCTCCGTTGACAGCGATAATGGGATCCCTCATCTCGTAAGGCTGAACCCACACGTCTTTTCCCCTTGCGTCTATGTAGGAGGCGCCATCCTTGCTGTAGCGGATTAAGTTGTCCTCAAAGGACTGATACTGCACAAATCCCGCCTCGTCCCTCTCATACCGGCGCTCCCACCCCACTGAGGCCTCCTTGTACTGATATCCCCTCTGATACCAATAATACACAATGGCCGCGACTGTAACCAGCACCAAAAGGACAAGGAGAATGACCAGATGGCGGCGGCGGACCCGCCGTTCTGCCTTTTTTACGATCTCCTCGCTGGATTCCTGGGAACTGGGCGCGGGAGGACGGCCGGGGGTGATGACTCGGCTGCGCAAATGTTTCTTTTTGGTCTCTCTGTTCATGGAACTCATATCTGTCATCTTTGGTTCTCCCGTAAAGGCAGCTGCCCTCTCTTTCTATAGGACAGTATACCACAGCATTTCTATTTACGGAAGAATCAATTTCTGTCCTGAAATAATCTTGTCCGGATTTTCCAGACCGTTCAGTTCACAGACCTCCCCCACTCTGCTGAGGCTGCCATAGACTTTCAGGCAGATGCTGTAGAGCGTCTCCCCGTCCTGAACCTTGTAAGTGATAGGGTTTCCGGAAGCTGGAGCCGCCGCCTGTGTCTCCTCCGGCGGCGCAGGGGGCGCGGGCTCGGTCTGGGGGATGGTCTCCGGCGGCGCAGGTTCCGTCGCGGCCTGGGCTTGTCCCTGATTGACCTGGACCTCAGAGGCACCTTCTGTCTCCTCCGGGTATGTAGGGGACATGGTCTCCGGCGGTATGGTGGGAGTGATCCCGTTTTTCGCCTGTTCCACGATCACCTCGCTGTCTGCTCCGCCCTCGGGGCCGGCGACGGTCTTCCCCGCGGCCTCTGCGCTCTGCCGCTCTTTTCCCGCTATGGGGAGAGCAGAAGTGAGCACGGATTCCATTTCCCGCATCTTTTCATAATTGTTGAACATCACCACGCCCCCTGCCAAAACCACAATAGACAGGGCGCTGCACAGGCTCCCCAAGACCCTTATGGTTCCCCTGCGGGATATGGCCTGTGACTTGTTCTCCTCCATCCTCTGGCGGAAATCCCGTATCACCGTGTCACCTGTCCCGGATTCCACCCGCCGGGCATCCTTCCTCTGGATCATATAGTCCTGCATCATCTGGTTTCGCTCATAATAGATGCTGTAGCCCCTGAGCTTGTAGAAACCGTCCTCTGATGTGACATACACGGCTTCCTCCCCCTCCAGGCCGAAATTCAGATACATCAGCTGATTCTTTCCGGAAAAGTACTGGCCGTGCTGTTTCCAGTAGTTCAATGGGCTCAAGGTGCTCCCCGGCATGCCGCACAGGAACCATCCCAGAATCGTCCGTTTCGGAAACATCTGTTCCATATTCTGGTAGGCCTTCTTCCAGGCAGCTTCCGTAAACACCACCTTTTCCCCGCTCTCCGTCACATCTTCCATCTCCAGGGCCCCATCCACAAACAGATACGGCGTCCCCTCGTGCTCTTCCGCGTTTCCCAGCAAAAGCCCTGCTTTTAGGTCTTGTCCACCTCTTGGATAAAGGCGTTTCAGATACGTATTTACATAGTCTTCCACATACAGCCTGACTGACTGATCTCTTTCCCCGATCTGCCTGATATTTTTCGGCAGCTTCGGAAATGGATTATATAATTCTCCCATAGGCTCACCCCGCTATCATTCTTCTTTCCGATAAGAAAAATCATAACACGATGTCCACGCAAAAAATGTCAAACCAAGGCCATGGATTCCCATAATTTTTCGACAAGGCACACGCTCTCGCTGATGCACTCCGCCATCCTCATGACAACGCTTAAGCGTATGCTCTGAAGCATCACCGGGTCATAGCTGCCGCTTCCGCTGACAATCCCCGTGATAAACAGATCCCCCACTGACTTAAGCTCCTTGCTGACCCCCAGCCCCGGCTTCAGCGCTCCCCGTCCAAGGGTGATGCATCCGATATGGTCGTTCATGCCTACGGACGCGTCCACTGCTATAATCAGATGGTCCTGATAATACTGCTCCACCAGGCACAAAGTATCCTCCAGATTCATGGCGTGGACCGGCCTGTTCAAGGTTCCAAGCACCTGGATGTGCTTGAGCCCCCGGTTTCGCAGCTGGTAGCCGATGAGCGGCCCCAGACTGTCCCCCGTGGAGCGGTCCGTGCCGATGCACAGCAGCAGCACCCGTTCTTTTCCGCTCCTCTCCGACTCCTCGCGGATCATCATATATAACCTGGCAGCCAGATCTGCCGACTCAAATTCCTGGTTAGTATCATAATAATAAAGCTCCCTCTGACGTAAGGGAGCCATTCGTTTCCATACACTCATCATGCCTCACCTGGTCTTTATTCTTAGTCTTATTATAGACCAGGTTTCTTTTGATTATGCGTGCTGTTTTCTATATTCATCCATTGCCTCGCTCAAGTTCACCGCCACTCCGTTCTGCATAATGTCCATGAGGGCATCAAGCCGCGCCGGAGTCAAAAATTCCTTTCCCAAATAAGCCCCGAACCTGTCGGTGATAAACAGATTTTTCGTCTTTACCTCTTCCTGAATCCGCTTCAGTTCACTCTCCTGAAACTCGCAGGTCTCCCTGAGCACCTCGATCTTATCCCTGCTGCCGGCGGTGATCTCGTCGGTAATGATGTTCTTGGTCACGGACTCAAATGTGTTCAGCGCCTCTTTTTTCTTGGCCGCTGTCTCGGACATCATCTGTTCGATGCGGGCAATCTCGTCATCATGTTTCTGGAGGTTGTAGATGGCCTCGTTTTTATCTCTCTTGATCTCTCTGGTAATCCTCCTGATCTTCTTCTCATTGACATGGATCTGGTCGCGGATCTGCCGGCCCTCCTTGATGGTCGGGGCATATCTGTCCCTGGTCCGGTTCCCCACCGCCACATACAAGCCTCCGAATACCAGGATGCACGCCAGATAGATCAGCACCAGATGCAGAGACTTCCGCTCCGGTATCAGAAGATAACCGCCATAGGGGATGACAAAAAAGCACACCAAAAGAACCAGCAAAAGGGAGGCGAATTCCGAGATCCTTTTTGGGGAAAACAGGCGGTAATACCAGCTGCCCCGGCAGAACGCAGGCACATGGTTCTGCTGGAAAACAGTCTTCATCTGAAGCTTTAGCTGCCGGTTCTCCTCCCGGAGGGCGGATGTCTCCTCCACGATCCTCTCCCGGACTCCCTGGCTCTTGGCCTTCTCTCTCCTGGCCTTTGCTTTCTTTAACTGTTCCTGGCCCTTGCCCAGCTCCCTGTCATAGCTGGCGGCAATATCCGAGGCCCGCCGCTTCACGGTCTGGCTGATCCGGTCCGCCAGGGCCTTCTCCTCCGCCTCAAGCTGACGGCGGCTCTGCTTTAGCTGGGAGGACAGCGCCGTCTCCCTCTGCTCCAGCTCATCCAAATCTGTCACTGCCTGCTTCGCTTCTCTCAAAAATGTCCCGTAATCCGTAATGGCCTGCCCCATTCGCCCTTCCTCCTTGGCACATCTCCACGCATTTCTTTAGAGATATTATAACTCGTAAAGGGCAGCTTTACAATAAAAAGTGTTGGCAATAACCGCCATTATTCCTCGATCACCTGGATCTCCAGAAAGTCGAATTCAATATGTTCAATGAAATTGTCCTGTTTAAAACGGGTCTTGTCATGGAGCTGAAAATCCCTCACATTGGAATCCAGCCAGATGGGTTTTCCCAGATCAAAATAATAGCACATCTCATCCAGCGCCTGGAACACCATCTGGGTGCGGCTTAAACTGTAGTCTCCCATACAGATGGTTGTGTCGTCCAGCACACGGTTGTTTTTTATCAGCTTTCCCCACATACGGAACATGGCCTGTGCCTCCTGTGTTTTTTCTTTGGACCTTGATCCCCCCGGTCCCTCCGCAAAGAGGCCGGGGCGGATCCGCGCCTTTCTATTGTACGTTGTCACCGCCCGTCAGGGGGATGACCTGCGTGCGCTTTGGCGCACTTCCTATTCTATCACAACTCCTCCATCCTGGCGAGGTTTTTTCTGGTTCAAGGAGGGGAGGCGTTTTCCCCTGCCCGCCGGCAAGCCTCCTCCCGGTGCCTGTCCCAGGTTTTCGAACACCCCCGCCGGATCAAGTCAGGTACTGTCTCAGAATCTGCCCCACCAGCTCCAGCTCATCCTGGGACATATCTTTTACCCAGTCGCCCTCCATCCGGTTTCTCTCCCGGCCCGCCGCGATCTGCTCCAGGCTTGTCTTCAGATAATCCACATCCCTGCGGCTTCCCTCGCCCTCCTTGGGTCCATCGCTTTCTTTGCCTCTCCTCTCCCCGCGGCCTGCCCGCCTCTGGCTCCGTCCTACGCTCTCCAGATCCTGAGGAGCAAAGTCCATGTCGTCGTCATCCTCTTTCGTATCCAGGGCTCCCGCGGAATTTTTCCTGGCTTCCTCCCCGCCTCCCGGCTGCGCTGCCAGAGCTCTGGAAGCGCTCTCCAGGCGGCTTCTCCTGTCTCCCGTCCGTTCCCTCACGTTGTCCCGCCGGTTCTCCTCCACGGCAGCCGAGGCGGTCTCCCGCATCAGACGGTTAAAAAGAGAATTTTCCATATAGTCCTGGAGAGAATTGAGAAGCTGCTGCTTCCCCTCCCCTAAGTTGGCCCAGTAGTCCGCGACCATAGTCGCCAGGCCTGCCAGGATCCCCGCCGAACCGTACAGCACAATATAATAGCTGTCGCAGCGGTACCAGTAAGCCCCGAAGGCAGCTGCTCCTCCAAGGAGGAAACACCAAACCGTCATCTGCCCTCCAAAACTTGCCCATCCGCTTAAGGTGAGCCCCAAAAAACGGTATGTACTAAGCTGTTTCTCCAGATACACCCTGCTGTTTCGGATCCCCTGGTTCAGCCGGTAGACATTCTCCGTCTTCTGTTTTAAATCTCTCAGATAGCGGTTTTTCGTCAGTGTCATGTTATCTGTCTCTTTCATCAATCTTTTGTAAAGGTTTCTGGCTGTCAGTCTGCCGGCCAGCCCCAGAAGGCACACGGCTGCCAGCACATACAGGGCTTTCCCTGTCTCTAAAAACTCCAGCATCATAAAAAGCTCCCCTTTCTTCTCAAAAATGATTTTTGACGGTCTTTATTATAACCGCCGAAATTTCATTTGGGAAGTTCAGGGAGCCTAGAATCGCTCGACAAATTATCCTTCAATTCGCAGATGAACTTAAAACATTTTCTCAAGGAGGGCTGTCACCAGCTTCACGCTGTGTTCAATGGCCTTAGCCTCAAACTCCTCATAATCCATCTCCGCGCTGTCGTCCGCCTTGTCAGAGATGGCCCGTATAATCAGGAAGGGAATGTTGTTGAGCCAGGCCGCCTGGGCGATGGCCGCGCCCTCCATCTCCGTACAATACCCGTCAAATGTCTCCGCCAGCCACGCTTTTTTCCCCTTGTCGTTCACAAACTGGTCGCCGCTGACCACCCGCCCCACATGGACTCCGATCTCCGGCACCACCCTGGCGCAGCAATCCTTTGCCGCTTCAATAAGACTTTGATCCCCTTCAAAAACAGACCTCTCCATCTGAGGAATCTGCCCCACCGGATATCCGAAGCCTGTGGCATCCATATCATGCTGAAGGGTATCCTTTGAGAGGACAATATCCCCTATGTTGATCTCATTTCTCAGGGAACCCGCGATCCCTGTATTGATGATGGCAGTTACATGATAACGGTCCGCAAGGATCTGGCTGCACACTGCCGCGTTAACCTTGCCGATGCCCGACCGCACCACCACGGCCTCCCTGCCCCCTATGGTTCCCTGGAAAAACTCCATGCCCGCAGCCTTCTCCACCTTCACATTCTCCATGGCAGCCTTTAAATTGGCCACCTCCTGGCTCATGGCCCCGATAATTCCGATCATCACATCTCTCTCCTTTATCTTTCATCGCATCCCCGAGGGGTCTGACAGCTGCCGCGGCTGTCTTCCAATCCCCGGCCCTGTTCCCAACAGCCGGATCAGGCTATGGTGTCCACAAGTCCCAGCCGGACCATAACCTCATAGATCCCGTCTTCATCCGGCTCCTTAAAAAAATACTGCCCCAGGGCTTTCACGCTCTCCGGCGCTCCCTCAAACACCACGCCGGTGCTGACTGCCTCCAGCATCTGGTAATCATTCATACTGTCCCCAAACCCTATGGTGTCTCCCATGTCCCCCTGAAAATATTCCATAACCTTTCGGATTCCGTCTCCCTTTGTGCACCCCTTGAGGATAATCTCTCCGTTTACATAGGGCTCCGTGTCCCTGGAAAAAACGACAATATTAAAATGCTCCTCTAAAAAGGGAATACAGCTCTCCAGCCTCCCCCTCTCCCTGGCAATATAGCACATCTTCGCCACCTTTGTCTTGGTGATATCAAACTCCTCAATGGGCTTTAAATTCTCTCCCCTGCGAACCTGTTCGTGATATCTCATGAGTTCCGGATTGTCTTGGATCCGCTCCATGGTCCTCTCCTCAAAGAAATCCCTTGCTCCCGGCGTCTGATAGATGATATCTCTTGTCTCTAAAGTAAACAAAAGCCCGTTCTTCCTGAACAGCTCCATAACCTGATAGGTGAGCCCGGGATCTATATAATGTTCAAAAATGTACCTTCCTCCGATCTCCACAAAGCTTCCGGCCCCGCTGATCACCCCGTCCACTTCCATCTCCGCCACATCCCCCACAATGGAGGCCGGCGTCCTGCCGGTGCACAAGAAAACCTTATGTCCGTTCTCCCTGGCCTTCTGAAGAGCCCATCTGGTCCTTTCCGTGATCCGCCTGGACTTTCCAGCAAGAGTTCCGTCTATATCAAAAAATAAATATTTTCCCATGATCCTCTCCCTCTGTCCTGAAAATCTCAAGGCGTATTCTAACATGGTTCTCTTTATCCGTCAAGCGTCCTCCCGTGCGCAGGTAGCGTCATTTTACCTTCGGATGTTAATGGTCAGAAAGCACCGCGTATGGTTG
>CAMTAF010000111.1 GCA_947066955.1 uncultured Hungatella sp. | reverse complement strand
GCCTTCCCACGTACTGGCAGGTGACGCGAATGCGGCGCGTGCCGATACCTTAAAAATAGGAGGAAAGAATATGGACGTTCGTTATTCCGCAAATCAGAGAGATGTTAAACGCTACACCACCCAGGAGCTGAGAGATGAGTTTTTGATCCAGGATCTGTACGCGCCCAACGAGGTTCACGCGGTATATTCCCATGTAGACCGCATGGTGACTCTGGGCTGTATGCCGACTACTGAGAAGGTGTCTATCGACAAGGGGATCGACTGCTGGAAGAATTTCGGCACGGATTATTTCTTAGAGCGCCGGGAGATCGGCATCTTCAACATCGGGGGACCGGGGAAGATCGAGGCGGATGAGGAGACATTTTCTTTGGGATACAAGGACTGCCTGTACATCACCAAGGGGACCAAGAAGGTTCTGTTCTCCAGCGATGACCCGGAGAATCCGGCCAAGTTCTACATGGTCAGCGCTCCGGCTCACAAGGCCTGCAAGACCACATTTATTTCCATCAAGGATGCCGCCAAGAGGAATCTGGGGGATCAGAAGCTGTGCAACAAGAGAACCATCAACCAGTTTATCCACCCGGATGTACTTGAGACCTGCCAGCTGTCCATGGGCATGACGGTGCTGGACGAGGGCAGCATCTGGAACACCATGCCCTGCCACACCCATGAGCGCCGCATGGAGGTCTATATGTACTTTGAGGTTCCGGAGAACAATGTGGTGTTCCACATGATGGGCGAGCCCACAGAGACCAGGCATATTGTGATGAAGAATGAGGAGGCGGTGATCAGCCCGTCCTGGAGCATCCATTCCGGGGCAGGCACGTCCAACTACACCTTCATCTGGGCCATGGGCGGGGAGAACCAGGCATTTGACGATATGGACAATCTGGAGGCAGTTGACTTAAAGTAAAATAATCAGGTGACAGCATGGAAGAGGCGACTTATAAAAACCGGGAAGACATGGTCTATCAGGTACTGAAGGATGAGATCCTGAATCTGGTGTTAAAGCCCGGTCAGGTGATCAAGGAAAATGAGATCTGCGAGAGGTTTTCCGTGTCCCGGACTCCGGTTCGGGACGCCCTCAGGCTCTTGCAGGAGCAGGGGTTTGTGGTGACGGTGCCCTACAGGGGTATTTTCGTGACCCTGCTGAGCCTCAGCAATATTAAGCAGATGATCTACATGAGGGTGGCGGTGGAGACTATGGTGATGAGGGATTTTTCCCAGATCGCCACGCCCCTTCTCATGGAGGATGTGTACTACATGCTGAGGAAGCAGAAAGCCCTGGTGCAGACCGGCAATTTTAAGCCGGAACAGTTTTACAGGCTGGATGCCCAGATGCACGGGTTCTGGTTCGAGGCTACTAAGAAGACCTGGCTGTGGAAGCTGCTCCAGGGGCAGCAGCTTCACTACACCCGGTTCCGCATGCTGGACTTTGTGACAGAGACGGATTTTGACAGGATTATCCACGAACATGAACAGCTCATTGATTTTCTGGAGAAAAAGGATATCGCGGGCATGGAGCAGGCGCTGAAGGATCATCTGTATTTCAGCATGAAGCGCATGCGCTACCAGATCGATGTAGAGTACCGGGATTATTTTGAGGAAGAGGATCCGGAAGGGAAGTTCGATATTTAAGCATGGACCCAAGACTTACATTAGAGAAAAGGATTGAGGCGGAGCTCAAAAGCTATGACGGAAAGATGTCGGTATACGCAGATGATTTTCATGGAAATGTCATCGCCATAGGGCCGGATGAGAAGTTTGAGACCGCGAGCACCATCAAGACTTATATATTGGCATGTCTCTTTGACCAAGTGGAGAAGGGGCGTGCGGATTTAGACGAAATATTGACATATGAACCGGACCACTTTGTGGACGGAAGCGGGGTTCTGTGCTCTCTGGAACCAGGGGCCTCCATGAGGGTCCGGGATATTGCCACCCTGATGATCATTGTCAGCGACAATGTTGCTACCAACATGATGATCGACTATCTGGGGCTGGACAGGATCAATGCCTGTATTAAGGAGCTGGGGTGCATGGATACAGAGCTCCACAATCCTATCCATTTTGACAGGTATGAGAAGCTGGGAACCACCACGGTCCGAGATTACGCCGGCATTTTTACCAGGCTGGCCAGGGGCTGCCTCATCAGCGGCGAGGCGGACAGGCAGATGGTGGAGATCTTGAAAAAGCAGCAATATAACTCCATGATTGTCAAGGATTTTCCGCCAGTGTATATGGACAGCGACAATACCGATGATATCCTTATCCAGGTGGCCTCCAAAAGCGGGAGCATGGACGCCTGCCGCAATGACGGGGGGATCGTCTACACGCCCTATGGGCCCTATGTGCTGGTGATGTTTCATAAGGAATTCAGCGATGCCATGTACTATCCGGCGCACCCCGCCACCATGTTCGGGGCCAGGGTCAGCAGGATGCTCCTGGACCAGTTTTTGGCGCTGGAGGGGAGGTTTGTGCTTGCTGATCATCGATAAATTGAGGCAGAGCAAAGAGCTTTCCAGGGGAGAAGAACTGATAGCCGAATTTATCATCCAGGCGGGAGAAGAGATCAAGGGTTATTCTGCAAGAAGCATTGCCAAGGAAACCTATACCTCCCCTGCTACGGTATTGAATCTTTGCAAAAAAATAGGAATTGATGGTTTTAATAATTTTAAAGAGGAATACTTAAAAGAACTGGAATACATTAATCGGAATTTTGGTGAGATTGACGCCAACATGCCTTTTGATGATGGCGACACGATTCCCATGATCGCCAATAAGCTGGGGGCGCTTTATGAAGAAACTATAAAGGACACCCTGTCCCTGTTTCGAAATGACATGGTACAGGAGGCAGTGGAGATTATCAGGGGAAGCGCCGGCATCCATGTGTATTCTTATGGAACGGCATTAAACATTGCAGAGTCTTTTAAAGAGAAGATGATGAAGATCGGCAAAAATGTTTATATTACCAATAATCTGAATTATCAGAGGTATGAGATAAACTGTCTTTCCCAGAGAGACTGCGTGATTTTCATTTCCTACTCAGGGGAAACAAAAAGTATTATCAATATGGCAAAGACCTGTATCCGCCATAAGATTCCTTTTATCACCATCACTTCCTACGGAGAGAATACGCTGAGTAATATGGGCAGTGTGAATCTTTATATTTCAACAAGAGAGAATCTTACTCATAATATAGCGAATTTCAACAGCAATTTATCCATTAATTTTTTGCTGGATATCCTGTATTCCGCGTATTTTGCCGTAAATTACAGAACAAACTATGAATATAAGCTTTCTGTCACTAAAAAGTCGGAATCAAGAAGAAGCTCCACAAATCCGATTTTACAGGATAATCAGCAGTAAGATTTAACACTGTTTAAAACAGAGAAATGATAAAATCAAAAATATTTTAACATTGTTAAGGAGTGCAGTAAAAAACAGACAAATACCTTTTTTTGTGATACTATCAGTCACGAAAGGAGGTATTTTTTTTGTGGAAATAAGAAATGATTTTTTATGGGGAGGAGCAACAGCCGCCAATCAGTACGAGGGAGCGTACTTAGAAGGAGGAAAAGGATTAAGCATCGCTGATGTGGAGATGGGATCGAGACATGGCGTGCCCAGGGAAATTCATGACCATGTTCATGAGGGCTGTTATTATCCCAGCCACAGAGGCGTTGATTTTTACCATCATTACAAAGAGGATATCGCGCTGTTTGCAGAAATGGGTTTTAAATGTTTCAGAATGTCTATCGCCTGGACCAGGATTTTTCCACAGGGAGATGAGGAAATTCCAAACGAAGCAGGACTTGAATTCTATGACAGAGTGTTTGATGAATTGCTGGGCTATGGGATAGAGCCGGTAGTCACGATCTCCCATTTTGAAACGCCGCTTTACCTGGTACAGAAATACGGATCCTGGAGAAACAGAAAATTAATTGATTTTTTTGTGCGATATTGTGAAGTTATTTTTAACCGGTACAAGACAAAGGTAAAATACTGGCTTACCTTTAATGAGATCAATGAAACTATGAATAAAAAGGAGCCTTATCATCAGGCGGGAATTCTTTTTAAAGAAGGGGAAAATCCTGCGGATATTAAGATTATGGCCTCTCATAATATGATGGTCGCAAGCGCTAAGGCAGTGATTTTGGGACATGAGATCAATCCGGACTTTATGATAGGAGCCATGTTCCAATATCCCACAACCTATGCCCGAACCTGCAGGCCCACGGATGTTCTTGCCAGGAGATATCACATGATGCCGAATTTTTATTATGGAGACGTAATGTGCAGAGGGTATTACTCCAATACATGTACTGCCCAGATTAAAAGGATGGGGGGAACTCTTAATATGGAGGATGGGGATGCTGAAATTTTGAGAAAAGGAACAGTGGATTATATCGCCATCAGCTACTATTTCACATCTGTGGCTTCCAGTGAGGATGGAAACGAGCTGACAGTAACCCGTGACAATCCCTATTTGGACCGCAGCGATTGGAATTGGCCTATTGATCCAATGGGACTTAGAATCGGATTAAATGAATTGTATGACCGATATCAACTTCCGCTGTTTGTGGTGGAAAATGGGTTGGGAGCCATAGACAAACCGGCAGAGGACGGAACCATTGATGATGATTACCGAATTAAGTATTTGAAAGATCATATTGACGCGCTGAGAGACGCTATTGAATTAGATGATGTGGATGTTATCGGATATACGACATGGGGCTGCATTGATGTGATTTCCGTGGGGACCGGTGAGATGAAGAAACGGTACGGCTTTATCTATGTGGATAAAGACGACGAGGGAAAGGGAACATTGAGACGCAGCAAAAAAAAATCTTTTGCGTGGTACAAAAAAGTGATTGCTTCTAACGGAAAAGATACATCTTATTAAAATGCGGAGGTACATTATGTTAGAAAAATTTACAGCGGCATTAGAAAAAGTCATGATGCCCATTACCAATTATATGAACGGCAATAAGTATATCTGCGCCATACGCGACGCCTTTACTATTATGATGCCGGTTGTCATTATAGGCTCTTTTGCTTTGCTGTTTAATATTTATATCTGTTCAGGCACAGGGCTGGCCAGATATGAATCTCTTGCCTGGCTTTCTAATTATTCCAGTATGTTTAATACAGTAAACTTTGCATGTATTTCCTGTATGTCCCTGTGGCTGGTGTTTTTAATGGGCTATATTCTGGGAGGAGGAGAAGGGCAGAGTTCTCTGCTGTCAGCCCTGATTTCAACGATATGTTTTTTGACCGTATCGGACCAGGAGAATCTGGCGGGAAGCATGGGGGCGACTGCGCTGTTTTTAGCGTTTTTTGTGTCTATACTTTCTAATATGTTATTTACAAAATTAATGAAATTGGAAAGAATTAAGATAAAGCTTCCCGAGGCCGTGCCGCCTATGATCACCCGGAGTTTCAATGCGCTGATTCCGGCCTGGCTTACCATTACGGTGTTCGGACTGTTTGCGGGTATTCTTTATGGGACAACTGGTTTATATGTCAATACAATCATTTACAATATGATTCAGATTCCCTTTAACCAGGTGGTAGGCTCTCAACTGGGAGTCAGTATTATCGTGGTGCTGTCCCAACTCCTGTGGTGGACCGGAATCCATGGCCATATGGCTATGAACGTGATCGCGAAACCGGTGCGGACAGCGGCCCTGGCCGCCAATATCGCGGCTGTCACAGCCGGACTGGTGCCCACAGAATTTTATACCCTTGCATATGTTCATCTGTTTACCAACCTGGGAGGCTCCGGCATCGTAATCTCGCTGGCGCTGGCAATCCTGGCTTTTTCAAAACGCCGGGAATACAAGGAAATTACGAAGCTTTCGATGATACCGCTGATATGCGGGATTTCCGAACCAATGGTATTCGGACTTCCCATTATGTTGAATCCGGTCTTTCTGATTCCATTTGTTCTGGTTCCGCTGATCACGGCGAATGTGGGATATTATGCCATCACGTCAGGATTTTTGACAACATCTTATGTGGAATCGGTTGCCGGCATGCCCATGTTTATACAGCAGTTCCTGGGATTCAGCGGACAGTGGCAGGCGATATTCCTGACCTTAGTCGTGATTGTAATAGGATTTATCGGCTATGCTCCGTTTGTTCTGATCTCCAATAAGAATGCAGACGAAGAAGCCTGAAGGGCTGATCAAATGTGATTAAGAATCCCGGATATCTTTATGTCCCTATGGGCTGTAAGGATATCCGGGATTTTGATTTATTTCTTGCCTTCCTCCTATGCTCATGATACAATAGGTAGTGCGCTGATGCGCACGCAGGTCAGCACCCTGGCGGGTGGTGACAAGATACAATAGGTAGAGCGTTGGCGCGCGCAGGTCAGCACCCTGGCGGGTGGTAACCTGATAACAAGGTTTTATGCGGCTGGGTCCGTCAGGGGCGTGAGAGGCCGATCCCGCAGCATGGCTGCGTCTTTGAGAGTTCTTTTAAATTCACCGGACAAAATAAGGAGGGAATCCCGATGAAACAGAGAAACAGAAAAATTTGGGCTTTCCTGGGGGCACTGTGGCTGGTGCTGGCATGTGTGGCTGGCTGCCGGATCTCTAACACAGGGGGGACAGGCACAGGGCAGGAGCCGGCGGCTGCTGCAGTCACCGGGGTGTTGGAATCAGTCTCAGCAGAGGAATCTTCGGACATAAATCCGGAGGCAGGAACGCCGCCGGGGTCAGAGGAGGACAAAGGCTTCCAACTGCCATCTGAGGACAGTCAGGATATCCAGATAACAGAGGCCGCCCCGGCAGACCAGGCGGAGACGGATTTTGGCGGTCAGGCAGATGTTCTGACAGTGGAGGAATCCGGCTCCTACACCTCCAAGGAAGAGGTAGCCCTGTACATCCATTTGTTCGGCCATCTCCCGGACAACTACATCACCAAGCGGGAGGCAGAGGCTCTGGGCTGGGACAGCAGGGCGGGGAACCTGTGGGAGGTGGCACCGGGCATGAGCATCGGGGGAAGCAGGTTCGGCAACTATGAAGGCGCTCTGCCGGACAAAGAGGGGCGGAAATATTATGAGTGCGATATCGACTATGAGGGCGGCTACAGGGGAGCCAAGAGAATCATTTACTCTGATGACGGGCTGATCTTTTACACAGAAGATCACTATAAGACTTTTGAAGAACTGTACAGCCAGTGACTGTGGGGGGCGGGGCCATGAGAAAAATACTGCTGGATTTTAATCCGGACAGGACGGTGGAGGGGATCCATCGGTACTTAAAATTTGAGCTGAAATTCCCTGGCTATTACGGGGACAATCTAGATGCTCTGTACGATGAGCTTACCTCCATCACAGAGGATACCTGCGTGGGAGTGTTCGGGCTGCTTAAGGAGAAAGGACAGATCACCGACTACCAGCGGCGGGTTTGGAAGGTGATGAGGGATGCGGAGAAGGAAAATCCCCACCTGTGCGTAATTTTCGGAGATATGAAGGAAAACTATGAGGAAGAATGAAGAAGAGGTCTTGTTTGAGATTATCCGTTCCCAGAGAAAGACCATGGCCATCCAGGTGAAGCGGGACGGGTCCGTGTCGGTGAGATGTCCTTTGTGGGTGTCTGACGAGGAGATCCGGCGTTTTGTGGAGGAGCACTTGGACTGGATCCGAAAGAGGCAGCAGGAGGCTGTTGAGAGGAGAGCGGAACGGATCACCCTTACCCCGGAACAGGCGAGAGCGTACCGCCAGCACGCCAGATGGCTTCTGGCCCAGAAGACATGGCAGTGGGCCCAGAAGATGGGCGTCACTTACGGAAAGATCACCATCCGCCAGCAGGCCACCAGGTGGGGGAGCTGCAGCGGCAGGGGGAATCTTAATTTTAACTGGAAACTGGCGCTGGTGCCGGAGGAGCTGGTGGACTATGTGGTGGTCCACGAGCTGGCCCACAGGCGGGAGATGAACCACTCCCCCAAGTTCTGGAAGATCGTGGAGGAGCAGCTGCCGGATTATCGGGAGAGGAGAAAGAAGCTGAGGGATTACGAGAGCGAGATCGCGGTGGAGGAAGACTGAACAGAAGAACAGACAGAAAGGACAGCACAAAAGAGATGACTGGAAAATGGATGCTATACGCCAAAAAGGCGGACTTTAACGGAATCGCGGAAGAATTCCACATCAATCCCGTGACAGCCAGGGTCATGAGGAACCGGGACGTGCAGGGCAGGGAGGCGATCAGGAGATACCTCTATGGAACCATGGCGGATTTGTATTCCCCCTATCTGCTCAAAGACGCCGAAAAGGCAGCGGATATCCTTAAACAAAAGACAGAACAGGGCAAATGGATCCGGATTGTGGGGGACTATGATATTGACGGCGTGTGCTCCACTTATCTGCTCTTGCAGGCGCTGAAAAGGGTGGGGGCCAGGGTGGACTACGAGATCCCGGACCGGGTAAAGGACGGATATGGGATCAACCAGCAGATCATCGAGGCCGCCCGGGCGGACGGCGTGGATACCATCCTCACCTGCGACAACGGAATTTCCGCAGTGACTCAGATGGAGCGGGCCAGGGAATTTGGCATGACGGTGATTATCACAGACCACCATGACATCGCCAGAGAGGGGGAGAGGGATCTTTTGCCCCAGGCAGATGCCATTGTAAATCCCAAGCAGCAGGACTGCCCCTATCCCTGGAAGGAGATCTGTGGCGCCGTGGTGGCCTACAAACTGATCCAGATCTTGTATGAAAAATTTCACATTCCCGCAAGGGAGTGGGAGGAGATGATCGAGTTCGCCGCCATAGCCACAGTGGGGGACGTGATGCGTCTTAAGGATGAGAATCGGATCCTGGTGAGGGAAGGCCTGGCCCGGCTTCCCTTTACCAAGAGCATGGGGCTGAAAAAACTCATAGAGAAAAATGACCTGGACATTTCCCATATAAACGCGTTCCACATCGGATTTGTCATCGGTCCCTGTCTGAATGCCGGGGGAAGACTGCAGACCGCCAAGATGGCCCTGAGGCTTCTCTTAAGCCAGGACCAGGAAGAGGCGGACAGGCTGGCTGTGGAGCTGAAGGAGCTGAATGACCAGAGAAAAGACATGACCAGCCAGGGCGTGGAGGAAGCTGCCGCCCAGGTGGACGAGAACTATGCAGATGACAAGGTTCTGGTAGTATATTTGCCGGAATGCCACGAATCCCTGGCAGGGATCATCGCCGGAAGGCTGAGAGAGCGGTACCACAAGCCGTCTATCGTCCTCACCAGGGCCGCGGACGGGGTGAAGGGTTCCGGCCGCTCCATAGAAAGCTACCACATGTTTGAGGCGCTCCTGGAGGTGAAAGACCTGCTGACAAAGTTCGGGGGACACCCAATGGCGGCGGGGCTTTCCCTGGAGGAGGCCAATGTGGACAAATTCCGAAAAGCCCTCAATGACAATGCCGGGCTGACGGAGGAAGACTTTATTCCCAAGATCTGGATCGACGCGGCCATGCCCATTGAGTACGTGTCGGAGCCGCTGATCCAGGAGCTGAAGATGCTGGAGCCCTTCGGCCAGGGCAATGAAAAGCCCCAGTTTGCCCAGAAGGGGATGCGGATCCGCGCCGCCAGGGTGGTGGGAAGGAACCGGAACGCGGTAAAGCTGTCCATGGTGACCCCCGGGGGGCAGCCGGCGGACGGGATCCTGTTTACAGAAGGGGACCCGTTTATGGAAGAAATGGGAGACAGGAGAGAGATGGACGTGATCTATTACCCGGAGATCAACGAGTACAACGGAAACCGAACCATACAGATGGTAGTAAAAGAATACAGGTTCTGTTAGGGGATCAAAAGGTTTTGGGCCAGTTGAGTTTTTCCGGTATATGGCAGCTTAAATCTTTTATGAGAAGGTCGTAATTCTCATCCCGGGAATGGCAGGAGCCCACATAATTGCTGCCCACATAGAACTGCGCGGTGACAAAGTATCTTCTGGCGGAGAACTGAACAGAGCTGATATCTTTGTAGCTTACTTTTGTCATGGCGCCCCACAGATCGCAGAAGACCAGCCCCCAGTCAAAGACAAAAATCCGCTTGTTGCGGCACCGGAGAAATAAGTAGGCGGCCCACAGAGAAAAGGGGAGGAGGCACACAAGGCCCGACGTCAGCGCCCCCAGATCAGGACAAATGACACAGAAGATCAAAAGGATGGCTGCAGAGCCGATGAGGATGCGGGTGATGGTGTAGGCGATATCAGGCCGGACGGTCAGACGTGGACGGTGCTTCATGGGAACCTCCTCTCAAAGGCATTTTTACGGAGAGTATATCAGGCCACTGCCCGTTAGGGTGCTGACCTGCGTGCGCGTCGGCGCATTTCTTATTTAAGAATTGTACCACAATCCGCTGCTGTCCACAAGTTCAGATATCCATTGGGATAGCGCTGCCGCATCTGCCGTAAGAATCGCTGTGCGGCGGAGCAGATGCCGTCCGGCCACTATGTTTTACCCAAAGAGCACAATGTGGGGAGGACAGCGCAGCCAGCGCACAGACCAAGCATATGGGGTTGCGTTGGCAGGAATCTGTGAACAGCAATCTTGACACCGCCATAGGAAAGCAACTATACTAGGAACGTACCATAGACGGACATGGGAGCTGCCTCCCGGCGGAGCTGCGGAAATGAAGCCCTTATCAGTTGGAAAAGCCTGATATAACAAAGATGTAGAAATCTGTGGGTGCAGCTGGTCAATGGTCAAGTCCCAAGAACCAAGGGCAAAATAAAATCTAGGAAAGGAAAAGCTAAAAAAGATGGAATCCACAATTTACAAAAACAAGTAGATGTGGATATGTACCGATGGCTAGTCGGGAATTTACGGCTGTGGAGTGTACAAGAACCTGCACGATGAAACAGCAACTACAAACCGTGAGGCTGTAGCGGATCATCTGGCATATACACTTTTGTATATGTTTTTAGTAGCAGAAAAGTCATGGTTAATGAAGTTATGGAGTTTATCACAAAGTTTGACCCAGAAGTGGGCCAGGCCATTGAGTCCGAGGCTGCCAGGCAGAGGAGAAACTTAGAGCTGATCGCCTCAGAGAACATTGTGTCCCAGGCGGTGATGATGGCCATGGGCACTGTGCTGACCAACAAGTACGCGGAAGGATATTCCGGGAAGCGGTATTACGGAGGCTGTCAGTACGTGGATGTGGTTGAGACCCTTGCCATCGAGCGGGCCAAGAAGCTCTTCGGGTGCGACTATGCCAACGTGCAGCCCCATTCCGGAGCTCAGGCCAACATGGCAGTGTTTGTGGCTATGTTAAAGCCAGGAGACACGGTTATGGGCATGAACTTAGACCACGGCGGCCATCTGACCCACGGAAGCCCGGTGAATTTCTCAGGCCTGTATTTCAATATCGTGCCTTACGGTGTCAATGATGAAGGATATATCGATTACGACCAGCTGGAGAAGATCGCTCTGGAGGCAAAGCCAAAGCTCATCGTGGCGGGGGCCAGCGCCTACGCCAGAACCATTGATTTTAAAAGGTTCAGAGAAGTGGCGGACAAGGTGGGAGCCTACCTGATGGTGGACATGGCTCACATCGCGGGCCTGGTGGCAGCAGGCCTTCATCCCAGCCCAATCCCCTACGCGGATGTGGTGACCACCACCACCCATAAGACCCTGAGAGGTCCCAGAGGCGGCATGATCCTGGCCAACAAAGAGGCGGCGGAGAAATTCAACTTCAACAAAGCGATCTTCCCGGGAACCCAGGGAGGTCCCTTAGAGCATGTGATCGCGGCCAAGGCGGTCTGCTTCGGGGAGGCGCTGAAGCCGGAATTTAAAGAGTATCAGCAACAGGTTGTGAAAAATGCCGCAGCCCTGGCGGAGGCTCTGGAGAAACAGGGCTTTAAGATCCTCACGGGAGGCACGGACAATCATCTGATGCTTGTGGACTTAAGGGGTATGGATATCTCCGGAAAAGAACTGCAGAACCGGTGCGACGAGGTATACATCACCCTCAATAAGAACACGGTGCCCAATGATCCCAGAAGTCCTTTTGTCACCTCCGGAGTGAGGATCGGAACCCCGGCCGTCACCTCAAGAGGCTTAAAGGAGAACGACATGGAAAAGATCGCGGAGTGCATCTGGCTGGCAGCTACAGATTTTGAGAACAAGGCAGAGTATATCCGCGGAGAGGTTACGAAGATCTGCGAGAGATATCCGATTTATAGCTGATGGGGTAGATGGCCAATGGTGGAGATCGGGGTTGCTGTGGATCGCGTCGGTTTGGCCAGATGGCATTTGCCTTATGTTTTAATTCATTATGTTAATTCGTTTAAACAGTGATTGTACTTTTGCTCTGTCCATGGTAAACTGTGGACAGAGCAAAGATTTCTCAGAACCCTGGCAGCAGGTCAGGCGTACAGGCGGCAGGAACCGCATCTTGAAAATTCTCATTTTCTTTAGAAATCATGTGCTTCAAACTCCTATGTAAATCTATGTAAAGTCGAAAGCAGACGTGTATTTTGCTCGGCTGGAAAGAGGTATCCAAAAGAAAAGAGAGGAGAAGAGTTGGAAAAGGAAAAATTACAGTGGCATCCAGCGTTCTGCGCGGCTCTGGAGGTGGAATTGGAGGACGTGGGGGGGGATTCGGTTTCATCGGGAATATAATCTGAGCAAAAAACCTCTCCAGGTGGACGTTGTTATCGTGGATGAGGAGGAAGGCAAACGAGAAGAGTTTTTAGGAAGCGTTCCTTCGAGCTGGAGGGAGCCGCGAGGCGGGGCGTGGCGCATTGATGGAGAGGGGGAAGAAAAAAAGAAACAGAGGCAAGGTCTGGCCGGTATCCTGCGCAGGTATAATAGGAAGTGCGCTGATGCGCACGCAGGTCAGCACCCTGACGGGTGGTGACATTTTATAATATCATCGAGTATAAGAGTCCTGACGATACCTTAAGCGTCGATGATTTCTACAAGGTGACCGCCTACGCCGGGTTGTTCAAATCAGAGAGCCCCCGGGAAGATGAGATAAAGGCTGAGGATATAGCCGTGATCCTGGTAAGCTCCAAAAGGCCTCTCAAGCTCTTGAAATATCTGAGAGATTATTGTAGGATAAAAATAGAAGAGGTGGAGAAGGGGATCTATGAGTGCAAGGGAAACTGGATATTTAAGACCTATGTGGTCATAGCTCATCCCCGCTATGGAGGAGCTTATCCATGGCTGAATAGTCTGAGCAAAAGCCTGGAAAATAAAGACAGGAAAGAGATTGGGAGGATGTTGGAGGAGGCGGAGCAGAGGAAAGACGGCAGGAGAGACGCGATTTTGGAACTGGTTCTCAAGGCTAACCCGGAAGTGGCTAGGAAGATGAAGGAGGAAGGCAAACGCGCAGCGTTTCTTAGGATGCCTTCCGACGTACTGGCAGGTGACGCGAAGCGGCGCGTGCCGATACAAGTGAGGAGGACGAAAATATGAGAGCGATTCAGGTACTTTTTGCGCCGGAGATTGAGGCGGCGGAGAAAAGAGGAGAAGAACGAGGGGAAAAGTGGGGAGAGAGACGGGGGCAGAACAGCAAGCTGGTTAGTCTGGTGTGCAGGAAGCTGAGAAAAGGAAAAGAAGAGGAGGTTATCGCGGAAGAACTGGAGGAGGATCTGGGGGTGATCAAAGTCATATGCCAGGCAGCGCGACTTTTTGCGCCGGAATATGAGGAAGAAAAGGTTTTTGGGGAATTTTCCAGGATTCAGGGAGATTAGCGGTAGGAATAACAGTTTGTTTAGCGGTTTGTCATAGGAGATTATAAGAGAGGTGTCCGACAACAGGTGATCGGATGCCTCCTTTTGTTTGGGTGGAATATGGAAAATGGGAAAAATGGGAGGGGAAGGGGGTCGTGGATTTCTATAATCTGCGAAATATACGCCCAATCCCAATTAAATACAGGGCCTCCGCAA
>CAMTAF010000110.1 GCA_947066955.1 uncultured Hungatella sp. | reverse complement strand
CGCTATCAGACTTTCATACTGCTGGCCAGCAATATATGTACGGCTCCCAGACGGAAACCAGAAATGCAGTGATTCCGTTTACCCTTTTAAGGGCAAAAAAATAAGGGGACAAGTTAGTGCAACCCCTTAATTTTACTGGGTTCTTCTAACTTGTCCCTATTATAACACGGGCATCAATATATTCGATATCCAGCTTTTGAAGTGCTTCCTCAATAGCCGCCTCCGGGTCAGAAAACTGATTGGGATACAATTTTGTGATGACAAAGATTTCCTCCCTGGGAATCCCGGAATTTCTGACAGCTTCCCCTACTCTTTCCTCATTATGGTACATATAGGCAGTGTCAATCAGACGAACACCTCTGTTCAGCGCTGCCGTAACGGAGTCTGCGCAGGTTTCACCGGTTAAGCTGTAAGTCCCCAGTCCATATATAGGCATTTCATATCCGCTGTTCAGCATGACTGTTTTTGTCTCAAAATTAAATGATATATTGTTTTTCATGAAGCCGCTGTCCTCCTGTATGTGTATTTTCTGCCCATCTATAAAACTGCTTTCTTCTTTTTCCAAGTTTTCAAAACTTCCTCTATCCGAAGTTATTTCTGAACTTTCTGTCTGCTCTAATGATCCTGGATCTTCTCCCTGGCCTGCCAATACTTCTCCCTGTTGTTTTCCACAAGCCGACAGCATAACTACAAGCAAAATCACCATAATAAGATCAATCCATTGCTTCATGGCCACACCTCCAGTCTTCGGGATATCTTCTTTCATTATCCATCACAGAACTTCCCCATTGCTGGCGATCACCTTTTTGTACCAGTCAAAGGATTTTTTCTTCCTTCTGGAAAAATCACCCGTGCCATCATCATACCGTTCCACATAGATAAACCCGTAGCGTTTCTTCATCTCCCCGGTTCCTGCGGAAACAATATCAATACAGCCCCACGGCGTGTAACCCATAAGCTCCACACCGTCGTATTCAACTGCTGCCTTCATTGCTTCAATGTGAGCTTTCAGGTAACCAATCCGATAATCATCGCAGATGGTTCCGTCAGGCTCTATCTCATCAGCTGCCCCCAATCCGTTTTCTACAATAAAAAGCGGCAGATGGTAACGGTCATACATCTGACACAGAGCAATGCGAAGCCCCGTAGGGTCTACAGTCCAGCCCCAGTCGGATGTTTCCAGATAGGGATTTTTGAATGCCATGAACTGGTTGCCCTCGGTCTGTTCAGCCTCCGGGTCTGTTGTAGAGACTGTGGACATATAGTAACTGAAACCGATATAATCAACCGTCCCTCTGGCAAGCTGCTCCAGATCCCCATCCTCCATCCGGATCTGGACACCCAGACGTTCAAACTCTTTCAGCTTGTAGGATGGATAATAACCCTTCACCTGAACGTCCATGTAAAATTCCCGCGCCCGGTTGAAATGGATGGATTCCAAAACCTCCTCCGGCTTGCAGCTCATTGGGTAGCTGGGAATGACAGCCGCCATCATGCCAATCTTGAAGCCCGGATTGATCTTATGGCCGATCTCCACCACTTTGGCGCTGGCAACGAAAATATGATGATGGGCCTGATAAAGAGTTTGTGGGTCGTTGCTGTGGATACCGATCTGACACCAGCCGGACAGAACATTGATCTCGTTGAAAGTCATCCAGTATTTAACCTTATCTTTATACCTCTTCATCACTGTTTCCGCGTAAAAGGTGAAAAAGTCAATCACTTCCCGATTTGCCCAGCCGTCATAGTGGTCAGCAAGATAAAGGGGCATATCAAAATGGTTGATGGTGACAACTGGCTGGATCTGATACTTTAACAGTTCATCAAATACGTCATCGTAAAATTTCAATCCTTCTTCATTGACCTCATACATTCCGTTTGGACAAATGCGCGACCAGCTGATGGACATACGAAAACACTTAAAGCCCATTTCGGCAAACAGCGCAATATCTTCTTTGTAATGATGATAAAAATCGGTTGCCATGTGACTGGGATAAAAAGTATCTGATTTCACATATCCAACAGCGCCCTTAGGGATATTACCAGTCATGGAACTGTCAATAGGGGATTGCCCAGGCTGGCCGTCTTTTCTTTTGTAAGTGATCATACGAGGTTTCTTATATCCCCCGCCTGTTACTGCGTCCAGCGTACTCAAACCGCGTCCGCCTTCCTGATAACCACCTTCATACTGATTGCCGGCCACTGCCCCGCCCCACAAAAAATTTTTTGAAAATGACATAAGTTCGTCTCCTTTCCTAATCATTATTTCATACTTCATTTACAGAACCAGATATATTAAACCACCTTCACTATTGCCAGTATAAATTCCTTCTGTTTAAATATCAAATACATATAAAGAATAGTATTCCATACTTGAAAAGTATTTTATTTTTTGCTATAATCCAACCATGCTCTGGCTAATATTATACAATCTCCAAAAATACCAAATGAGAAGGAGCTTTCTATGGATATTCGGGTATTACAATATTTTCTGGCAGTGGCAAGAGAAGAAAGCATTACCAAGGCAGCAGAAGCACTCCGCATGACTCAGCCCCCTCTTTCCAGGCAGCTGAAAGATCTGGAGGAAGAATTAGGAAAACAGCTGCTTATCCGCGGCAGCAAAAAGGTTACCTTGACTGAAGATGGAATGCTGCTGCGCAAGCGGGCAGAAGAACTGGTTGATCTGATGGAAAAAACAAAAGCCGAGTTGACTTCTTCTGATGAAAATATCAATGGAGAGATCTATATCGGGTGCGGAGAAACAGAGGCCATTTCCTTTCTGGCACAGATTGCCCAAAATTTGCAGAAAAAATATCCCCTGATCCATTACCACATTTACAGCGGTGACGCAGAGCGCGTGATGGAAAGGCTGGATAAAGGACTGATTGACTTTGGCCTTCTGGTAGGCCCTGCCGATATCAGCAAGTACGATTATATACGGCTTCCCATGAAAGACACCTGGGGGGTATTGATGCGCAGGGACAGTCCCTTGGCAGAAAAGGAAACCATTACTGCCGAGGATTTATGGGATAAGCCCCTGATCATTTCCCATCAGGCTTCCGTGAACAGTGAAATGTTCTCCTGGCTAAAAGCAGACATTTCCAAACTGAACATTGTTGCCACCTACGACCTGGTTTACAATGCCGCACAATTTGTGAAAAAGGGGTTCGGATATGTCATTGCACTGGATAAACTTATCAATACAACTGGTGACAGCAATCTCTGCTTCCGACCCCTTTTCCCTGTTTTGGAAGCTGAACTCTGTGTTGTATGGAAAAAATATCAGGTTCTTTCACGGGCCTCTAATACCTTTCTTAAGCAGCTGCAGGAAGAGTCAAAATCAGCAGCCGACATCGTGCGGTACGGCTTGCGCTATCCATCTGACTGATGTAAAATAGACAAAAAGAGTAACTTGCCGCCTTTTATTCCTCACAGATCAAAGAAAATCTTTTTCAGGAAATCTACGAGACCGTGGACTGGGGACTATCGAAAAACCCGGAACACTAACTCTATACTTTAGGAGGGTCAATCAAATGAACAAAAAAGTTTTTGGCACCGGCATCGGCGGTTCCAGCGTAAAATACGGGATTGTAGATCAGGACGGAACTATCTCCGGCAGCGGCGCCTCTCATGACTTGAGGCATGAAAAGAAGGAAAAGTAAGATGGTCCATAAGAGAATGAAAATCCTGCATTTCTATACAATAGCAGTATTGGCAGTTCTCTTGCTTTCAGGAGGATGCAGCCATGGCCTGGATCGGACAGCGAGTTCCCAGCCGCCGCGCTTTCTGCCAGAGGAGACCGCCCCGCTCCCCCTCAATGAGGAGAGGGGAGAGGAATGGGAGATGTACAAATCCATGATGGAAGGCGACTTTTCCCTTGTGGAGGATGAGCGCTGGAGCCTCCTCCAAAGCTATTATGAGGATGATCTGGAAAATGGGGATGGGAGATGCAGCTGGAGTTACTTCCTCATGGACTTTGATCAGGATGGAACAAAAGAGCTTGTGATACGGTGTGACCCGGACCTGGTCAACAGGACGGCTTACCTCCGCTATGAAAATGGCCATATCAAGATGTGGGGGGGCTTTATCTCGGCGGATCCTCATTATTATACGGTTCCCCTGATCAATGGGAGAATCCTGGGAATAGATTGGTACGGGGACAACAAGGCGTGGTACATCAGCAGACCGGACCCGCAGAGATGGGGAAATTCAACAATAAGAGAAAAGTATTATAACAAGAAAATCCCTGACAGCAGTCGGGAACACAAGGAAGGGGAGAAGTGGTATTATGAGTTTCAGGACTACTATAGTGACGGAGATCTCCGCGGCTCCCTTACGGAACTGTCGCCGGAGGAGTGGAAGCAGGTCGAGGATATCGTAGAAGGGCTGATGATCCCGGAAGAAGCATGGAAGCCCTGCTCGGTGTTCACGCCCAAGGAGGAGCGGCCGGAGATACCAGATAGCGGATAACTGAGGCGGGAAGGGCCTTGCGGCCGGGGTTTGTCAAGTAAAGTGTGTAAATTTTTTAATTATTTTTGGTGGCCGGGGAAATCCAGCCACCTTTTTTCAGATATTCTGCATATATCAGCCCTTTATATGGCCTCTTATAATTTCAAGCAATCCGTCACTAATCCGTATACCTCATTTCTCCTTATATTCCTGATTGCCCTGATATCCTCTTCCAGCTCCTCTTCCGATTCCTGAAAATATATCATTCCTAATTTCCCATACAGTACGATTAAATCCAGCTTATGGATACCAAGTATTTCTGCCGCCTTTCCATGGGAAATCGTTCCATCCTGAATATAGGGATACAACAACATTGCATTCTGGCGCAGTTGAACCTCATCATCAGCAACCAATATAAACGGAACCATTGCCTCTGGTATTGTAATCTCAATTTTCCGAAGTTCCATATCCTGTCTCCTCCTATACGGTCTTTCATTCTATTATACACAAAATAGAATCCAATGAAAAGTACTGGCTGCGATTTTAAAAAGTATGAGTTTCAGGACTACTATAGTAACGGAGATACCAGATAGCGGATAACCTGAGGCGGGAAGGGCCTTGTTGGCGGCCATAGGGCGGCCTGTCTGTCCCTCCGGCTACCTTCCCATAAGATGCTGATACACATCTCTCTTGCTGATTCCCCTGTCCCTGGCCGCGGCCCTCATGGCCTCCTTCCGGTCCATCCCCCGGGCCTCATAGTACCCCACATGTTCCTCTATGCTCATCTCCTCCCACGCCTTCCGCTCTTCCTCCTCCTTTTCCTCAAAAGCCCGGCCTTCCACCACAACGACATATTCTCCCTTTGGCTCCTGCTGCCCATATCTCTCAAGAGCCTCCTCAAAGGTAGTCTGCCAGGCCTCCTCGTACTTCTTAGTCAGCTCTCGGCACAAGGTGATCCGCCTGTCCCCCAGGCTCTCTCTAAGCTCCTCAAGGGTCCTTACAAGGCGGTGAGGGGCTTCATAGAGCACGATGGTCCTGGTCTCCTCCTTAAGCTCATTGAGGATTCTCTGCTTCTCCTTTTTATCTGACGGCAAAAACGCCTCAAAGCAGAACCGCCTGGTGCCAAGCCCGGACATGGTCAGGGCCGTGACGCAGGCCGCGGGCCCGGGAAGGGAGGTCACCTGAATCCCCGCCTCATAGCACTGTCTCACCAGCTCCTCCCCCGGGTCCGAGATCCCTGGAGTCCCCGCGTCCGTGACCAGGGCAATGCTGACCCCGGACTTCATCTGCTCCACCAGATACCGGGCCTTGTCTATCTTGTTGAACTCGTGGTAGCTGGTCATGGGCGTCTTAATCTCAAAATGATTTAGCAGCTTGATGGTATGGCGGGTGTCTTCCGCCGCGATCAAGTCCGCCTCCTTTAGGGTTTTCAGCACCCTGTAAGAAATATCCTCCAGATTTCCGATGGGCGTAGCGCACAGATATAATTTTCCTTTCATATGGGTTCACCTTCCTGATCCTATTTTCTAATATCCGTAAATCTCGTAGATCTCTTCTGTGTACACCCCCGGCTCCCTGTAAACCACAACAGGCGCCTCCACCTTGATCATGGACCTTCCTCCCCGCACCGCCTCTATGAGAACCATGTTGGCCTCCCTGTCCACGTAGGGGTGAACCAGCTTCATCCTCTTTGGCTCCAGTTTGTGCTCTGTCAGGGCAGTGATGATCTCAATCAGCCTGTGGGGCCTGTGAACCATGTAAAACCGCCCTCCTGGCTTTAAAAGCCTGGCAGCCTCCCTGACCACATCCTCCAGGGTGCACAGGACCTCATGCCTGGCAATGGCTTTTGGCAGATCCGGGTTCTTGAGGCCGTGGGCGTCATTCATATAAGGCGGATTTGACGTGACCACGTCGAACTTGGAAAGCCCCAGCAAATCCCCTGCGCTTCGGATATCCCCCTCCACAATGGAGATCTTCTCCTGAAGGCCGTTCAATTTTACGCTCCTTGCAGCCATATCCGCCATCTCTTTCTGAATCTCAAGCCCAATGTAGTGCTCCCCCTCGTACTTTGCCTCCAAAAGGATGGGGATAATTCCCGTGCCGGTTCCAAGATCCGCCACCCTCTCCCCCGGCCTTACCTGGGCAAATCCTGACAAAAGCACCGCATCCATCCCAAAGCAGAATCGGTCCCTGTTCTGTATGATCCGGTATCCGTTTCTCTGCAAATCATCGATGCGCTCATTTTCTTTTAAGAGTACATTCTCTCCTTCCATCTGCTCCCCTTTTTCCTTCCCAGCCGCCCCGCATCAAGCCAAATTCCCCGCCACAAACCTTGACAAAGATAAAGCGTTCAACGTAATAACCCCAGTCACAACCAGATCGGTCATGGCTGGGGATTGCCTGTCAGCTTTCATTGAGTTTTGATTTTCGCTCTTTTTTCTCCAGAGCCTCCAGCTTCTTCAGTTCATCATCCTGAACATGAACCTTGTCCTTCCTCTTTCTGGGTTTAAAACGCAGCTGTTCTACCTTATACTCCCGAATCTCCTTCTCGTCCCTGTCCACAGTCACCACAACCTTCACCAGCTGCCTCAAGACATTGACGCTGTGAACCTCTCCCTTTAAGTTGTCGTCAGTGGTCACATAGTCGCCGATGCCAGGAAGCTTGCTGTTTAAATACTCGTAGGTGTCCTCCTCATTCTTCAGACAACACATGAGCCGCCCGCACACCCCTGATATCTTGGTGGGATTTAAAGATAAATTCTGCTCCTTTGCCATCTTGATGGACACGGGGATAAACTCCGACAGATAGGAATGGCAGCACAGAGCCCTTCCGCAGACACCCACACCCCCTACAATCTTGGTCTCATCCCTGACTCCCACCTGGCGAAGCTCGATACGGGTCTTGAACACTGCCGCCAGATCCTTCACCAGCTCCCTGAAATCAATCCTTCCGTCAGCTGTAAAGTAAAACAGAATCTTGTTATTGTCAAAGGTGTACTCCACATCGATGAGCTTCATATCCAGATGATGTTTCCGGATCTTCTCGATGCAGATCTTAAAGGCCTCCTTCTCTTTTTTCTTATTGGATGACTCTATATTCTCATCTTCCTTAGTAGCCATGCGGATCACGGACTTTAGGGGCTGTATCACCTTGGATTCCTCCACCTCCCGGCAGCCCAGAACCACATAACCATACTCGATCCCTCTGGCAGTCTCCACGATCACATGCTGCCCTGACTGGATATTATATTTGCCCGGGGCAAAATAGTAGATCTTCCCCGCGTTGCGAAATCGGACTCCTATTACTTTTATCATTGCAAATTCTCCTTCATTGCCAGGAACATCAGCTCCATGGCAAGCTCCATATTTACATTGGCCTCCAAACGCACCTTGGCCTTGTCTATGGCCTGCAGAATATTTTCAAAGCCATCATAGCCTGTCTTCCGGCTTATCTCGTTGATGGCGCTGTATTCGTCTTTAAAAATAAGCAGATTCGCGTCATTGGTCACTTTAAACATCAGAGCATCCCGATACCAGATTTGCATAAAATCGAGACACTCGTACAGGTCAAAATTTTCTTCCTTAATCTTCTTGATATAGTTTAACAACACGGATATGTCCATGTTGGGTAAGTTTTTTAATATCCGGATCAATTCGTCATAGAAATGCTGAAAATCCTCGGACCGGGCCATATCAATGGCCTTTCCGATATTCCCTCTGGAAAACGCGGCGTACACCTCCGCCTTTGTCTCCGGCACGGAAAAATTAGCGCTCAGATAATTTTGGATAGTCATCTCATCTAAAGGCCTCATCTTTAACTGGATGCACCTTGACAGGATCGTAGGAAGGAAGGTGTTCAGGTTGGTGGTTATGAGGATAATGACAGCATAAGAGGGCGGCTCCTCGATGGTTTTTAACAGGGCATTCTGAGCCTGGATGGTCATCTTCTCCGCCTCGTCTATGATATAGATCTTGTAATCGCTGCTGTAGGGACGGATCACAATGGTGTCATTGACCTGACTTCGGATGTCATCTACCCCTATGCTCCCGGGCTTCTCATGGGTCACATGGATCAGATCCGGATGATTGCCTGAGAGGGCCTGCTTGCAGGAATGACACTCCAGACAGGGAGTCGCCCCATGCCTCTCGCACAGCAGCGTCATGGCAAAAGTGTCTGCCAGAGAACTTCTCCCTGTTCCCCGTTCTCCGGAAAGGATATATGCGTGGGAAATCTTGTGGGAAGCGACAGCATTTTTAAAATGATTTTTTATATGATCCTGACCGGGAATCGTTGAGGGAATGGACATATCCGTTAATCCTCCGTAACTGGAAATTTCAATTATTTATAATAATTTTACATGATAGAATTATGTCTGTCAATGTAATCCTAAACCAGTTTTTAAGTGGCTCTTTATGATCTCATGAATTTCCTCAATCTTTTTCATATCTCCCTTTTCATCACAGCATGGGATCCTGATCCACCCATATTTTTCCCCCACCAGGAGACTGTTGTCATAAGATTTTCTCAAAAACTCCTCACTGGACTCGTGGATATCTTTTTTCTGCCCGTGGGTGATCTTATTCTCCCTCTCCTCCATCAGGCGGAAGGTGATCTCCGGCGGAACATCCAGAAAAAATACCCTGTCCGGCACAGGCAGTCCTCCTTTTCTGTACTCAAAATCAAATTCCCAGTCCAGAAAAGCCTCTTTCTCCTCCCTCGTTTCCAGCTTGGAAGTCTGGTGGAGCATATTGCTGGTCACATAGCGGTCGCAGATCACCACACCATCCTCTGACCCATAAAAATCTTTCCATTTTTTTAAGTAGGAGGCAAATCTGTCCACCGCATAAAAAGAGGAGGCCACATAGGCATTTACCTGGTAAGGGTCATCTCCGAACTCGCTTCCCAGATACATCTTTACAAGAGCCGAAGAAGGACTGTCATAATCCGGGTAAGACACCATCTTCACCTTCCTCCCCTGTTTCTTTAAGTATTCGTACAAAAGTTTCGTCTGGGTGGCCTTTCCGCTTCCGTCACTTCCCTCGATCACCATCAATGTTCCCATAACTGTTCTCCTCCTTCATCTAATCGGCACGCACCGCGACCTGTCACCTGCCTCACTGAATTGCGACAACTTCCGCAGCTTCCCCTCCATGAACACATAATCCCTCTTCCTTGTATCGGCAGACAATATCAATAATCTTTTTCGTAAATCTTTCTCCCGGAGCAATAATGGGAATCCCCGGGGGATATACATAGATAAATCCCCCCGATATCCGCCCCTCGCTCTCTTTTAGAGGGATCGTCTCTCTCGGGCTGTCCCACGCCTCGCGGATAGTCAAAACCTGTTCTGCCTCCCAATTCTCAGGATGGGGCCTCCAAGGAGATCCCCCTTCCTTTCCCAGGCTCTTATCAATATCTAAAAACGCGTCTTTCAGCCGCCAAAGCCCCTCTCTCGTGTCCATCACTGTAGTGATAGCGGTCACATAATCTTCCGTGCACATCTCCATCTCCAGATGATACTCCTCCCGAAGCCTCCGGCACAGCTGAACCCCATTGATCCCTGTCCCTTTTGCAGAGACAATGACCTTAGATATGTCGATATCAAATATATCCTTAGATCCCACAATCTCCTCCCCCATAAGTCTCAGATTTTTCATATTTTTCAGCTCCCGCCGAAGCTCTGAGAGAGAGTCTGTAAAATCTTTCATCCTCCTTTTTCCTTCATCCTGCTCCATCCACCAAATCCCAAGCTCAATTCCTGCCATCAAAAGATAGGAGGGGCTGCTGCTCTGATAAATCTGAAGATACCTCTCCACTTTTTTCCTGTCCACGTACCCCTCTCTTAAATGAAGGAGAGCCGACTGGGTAAAACAGGGAAGGGTTTTGTGGACACTCTGGATCACAATATCCGCCCCCAGTTCCAAAGCAGATGCAGGAAACCTGTCACTGTACCGAAAATGTGCTCCATGAGCCTCATCCACGATCAGGGGAATATCACTCTTATGGCAGATATCTGCTATGGATTTTACATCTGACACAATCCCGTCGTAGGTCGGCGAACCTATCAGAACAGCCGAAATATTCCTGTCCTCTTTCAACATCCTCTGGATTTTTTCAGGGGATAATCCACACTGAACCCCATATTCTTCCATAAATTGTGGATAAACATACTTTGTCTTCAGGGAATTGAGGAAAACCCCGTGATAAACCGCCTTGTGACAATTCCTGCTCATCAGGATGACGCTCCCCTGGGGGACCGCGCCGCTTATGGCGCTTAAGATGCCGCATGTACTTCCATTCACCAGATAGTAAGCCCTGTCCGCCCCATACACCGACGCCGCCCACTCCATGGACTCTTTTATTACCCCTTCCGGATGATGGAGATTGTCAAAACCGTCGATCTCCGTAATGTCCAATCTATAGGGATCCGGAAAGCCGGTGATCCCTCCCATCTGCCTCTTATGCCCTGGCATGTGAAAGGGATAAAAATCCGCAGCCGTATATTTCTTTAACTTCTCATATAAAACCGGAAAATCTGCCATAGAGGTTCCTTCCTAATAACAACCGTCAATAACTCTCCAAGCATTTTACCGCAAAAAAAAAATATTTACAACTCGATTTTATTTTTTTATAATAAGGTCATGTATGAGGAAAGGATTATTTTATGAGAACCATTGAATTCAAAATGGAGCGTCCCGGTCTTGTAACCACTGGGCAGGAAGTGGAGATCACGGAGCACGAGGCCCCCAGCGGGTGCTGTTATATTATCGAACCTGCCGTGGCCATGTCCGGCTGTTACAAGGGACGCGATCGCCTGAAATCAAGGCGGGGAATGATAAAAGAGATCAAACACAATGACCGGGGATACTATGTCATAGCCGAATTTAACGAATAAACACAGGAGGACTACAATGAAGAAAAAAAGAGCTTATAACAGATTTCTTGCCTATGGGCTTTCCATTGCCGCCTTCTCTTCCCTCCTTACCATACCTGCGGCGGCCCAGACAAATGTCCATGTGCTGGATGTGGGACAGGGATTGTCTGTCCTGGTGGAGTCTCAGGGGCACTATATGCTCTACGACGGAGGCGACCGCACAAAATCCAGCTACGTGGTATCTTACCTCCGTGACCAGGGAATCGTTTCCCTGGACTATGTGATTGCCAGCCACTATGACACGGACCACCTTAACGGAGTCGTGGGAGCACTGAACGTATTTCCCACAGGGCAAGTCTTCAGCCCTGACTACACTGCTGACACAAGGGTTTACCATTCCTTTTTGTCTGCCATAAAAAGTAAAAAGCTCAAAAACAAACAGCCCGCTGTCGGCAGTCAATACCGGCTCGGAGATGCCTCCTTTCAGATCCTCTCCCCCTCGGGCACCGGATATTCTGATGTCAACAATTATTCTATCGCCATACGGATTCAGGACGGGGACACCAGCTTTCTCATAACAGGGGACGCTGAGGCTGAAAGCGAGGCGGAGGTCTGCCGCGCCGATCTTGAACTGGACAGCGACGTTTATGTCATGGGACACCATGGAAGCGGTTCCTCCACTACCTGGGAACTTCTCCAGAATGTGAATCCGGAATATGCCATCCTGTCCTGCGGCGCAGGCAATTCCTACGGACATCCCCATGCAGAATCAATGGAAAAACTTCAGTCCATGGATATCCAGCTCCTCCGCACCGACAAACAGGGCACAATCATCGCCTCCACAGACGGATCCTCCATCACCTGGAACGTATCCCCCTGCAACGACTACACCCCCGGAGACCCTGATGATAAACCTGCCAAGCCTCAGACCTCCGCCGGAAGCTCCACTAAGGGAAATCCATCGGTAAACGCTTCATCCTCCCGCTCCGTGCCTGCCTCAACCACGTATATACTGAATACCTCTACAAAGAAGATCCACTATCCCAACTGTAAGAGTGTAAAGCAGATGAGCGAGAAAAATAAAAAAACTACCACCGAAAGCCGGGAATCCCTGATCTCCCAGGGATATACGCCCTGCGGAAACTGCAATCCGTAAAGGGTGGGGGCCTGTGCAATCGAGTAGGGGAGGCCTTTCCCCCTACTCGCCGCGCCGGGCCCCGGTCGGCTCTGCTGACAAACCTCTTCTCGGGGCCCGTGCGCATAAAAAAGCCGGAAATCCTTGATCTTAGCGAGGATTTCCGGCTTTTCAAATACTGAGCGTGCCGGGGTTCGAACCCGGGACAACTTGATTAAAAGTCAGCTTTCTTTTTGGGAAGTATAAAATTTTCTAAATGCCGATTTTATATTGATTTTAGCGAGATTTTCAAAGGACCTGCCAACCAATGGAATATGATAACGTAGGGTAATATGGACATTTCATGGACATTATGAGCCTATCATCTATTTTGGGGACAAGCATAACACCCTTTCTCCATATCCCATTCTGCCGCCATCAGAACCCCCTTATCGTCTGTCACCATGCATTTTCCCTCATCAATACCAGGGTCAGGACACAGGAAATATTTGTGGCCATCCGGAGCTGTCTGATATCCTGTGAGCATATAGCCCTTTTCGTCAAACAGATACCAGCCGGAAGTGCCCCCGGTCTGCTCTGTGAGCCAGTACCAGCCTTCAACGGCATAGCCTCCATTCTCAAATTGATACCACCATCTCTTTCCATCAGCGGCCCGCAAAAATCCCTGAGCATAGGTGTTCTCCTGGGGCTCCACAAGGGAGTAATCGGGCCGTCCGTAGCCGTCGATCCGGCGGCTTCCATTGGTCCAGCACACGGGATATTGCTTGTACGCCACGCAGCCGCCCTCATTTTCCAGGATCTTTTCAGAGCTGGTGTTGCCCTCTACCGTGTAGACCATGCCGTTTTCCACTTTATACACATAGCCGGTGTGATAGACCCTGGTCCCGTTATGGAAAAAGATCTGGTCTCCTTCCTGAGGGGTCTGATGGTAGCGGCCCATTTTTTTGTAGAAGCTTACCGAGGTGGGGGTGTAGGCGGAAAACCCTCCCAGTAACACCTTGGCAGTGTCAACTCCGAACAAGTGGATCAGAACCGTGTCCACAAAGGAATCGCACCAGGGCTGTCCCTGGACATTGATCCCTGTCTTCTGCCTGTAGAGATCGGCGAATACCGTATAGTTGCCGTCTCCGGCATTGGTCTTAAAGCCTTCCGGGTTGTCGTAGGATCCCAGATTCTCCTTTTTATTCTTTTCGCAGTAGCCCACCCATTTTTTGAATTCCGGGGTGACTTTCTCTTGAATGATTCCCATCGTAATTCCTCCTAATCGAAAAGGTCCAGGAAGTCTCCCAGGCCTAAACACTATGCTGCTCCGGACTTGCACCGGTGCAATTACTCCATTTTTGTTTTATCCTCCACCTGCCCTTTGATCATTCTGGCAAGCGGCATCAAAAACGGAGGGATCGCTATTCCGATATCAATTAGATTTTCCAGGATCGAGATGATCTCATTGCAAATTAACCAGACCGCCA
>CAMTAF010000109.1 GCA_947066955.1 uncultured Hungatella sp. | reverse complement strand
AAACGTACCCTTTTTTATTTTCTAACCACTACGTTTAAGTTTCAAACTTTTCCTCCTGGATGTATCGCCCCCTCGCCTCCGGCTCGGCGGCATATCGTAACCTCTATAACCTCTCAGGAGGCGGGCTGCTGGCGGCTTCCGGGGATATAGCTTAGGGGGATCCTGACGATAAAGGTGGAGCCCTCCCCCTCTTTGCTCACCAGGCGCACTGCCCCGTGGTGCATCAGGATCACCTTCCTTGTGATGGCAAGCCCCAGCCCTGTCCCGCCTGTCTCGCGGGAGCGGGCCTTGTCCACCCGGTAAAACCGCTCAAACACCTGCTCCTGAAACTCCTCCGGTATGCCGATCCCTGAATCCGACACCTTTACATAGAAAAACTTGTGGTCCGCATCCAGGGTCACCCTGACCCATCCATCCTCCACATTGTACTTGATGGCATTCTCCACCAGGTTGTTGATGGCAAGGGACAGCTTCACTTCGTCCACATCCGCGGTCACCTCCCGGATGCTCTCAAAGATCAGCTCCACATTCCTCTTCCTCGCAATGGGCCGCAGCCTCTTTAAGATCTGCTGCACCAGACCGTTGATGTCCAGCTGCACCACATTTAGCTCTGCCACGGATTTGTCCATCTTTACAAGGGATAAAAGATCGTCTATAATTTTGCTTTCCCGGTCAATCTCGTCGGAAATATCGGTCATAAACTCCCGGTACAGTTCCACCGGCACCTCCTCCATGCTCATAAGAGAATCCGCCAGCACCCGTATGGAGGTGATGGGCGTCTTCAGCTCATGGGACACATTGGATACAAACTCGTCTCTGGACTGGTCCACTGTCTTTAACTTTGTAAGAGTGTTCCTGATCGCCGTGGACAGTTCCCTGGTCTCCTTGTAGGCATTCTCCGAGATCACCTGATCCAGATTGCCGTCAGCCACTCTGTTGAGCACCTTCTGAAGACTGTTGAAAGGCCGCACCAGGATCATTACCAGGGCTGCGGACGACAGAACAATAAGCCAAAAGGCCATCATCTGGAAAAATGCCGCCTTCTCCGACACCCGCTCCGCCATGCCCATGAGATTCTCCGTGGAGGCCGTGGCCACCAGAACTCCCTCAATATTCTTCTCCTCCGTATTGCCGTAGACCGGCACTGCCAGGGCAAAATAGTGTTTGTCCCGCTCCAGCCTGCTGCCGCTCTCTCCCTGAAAACAGCGGATCACCTCCTCCGCCACATGGGTCCGGCCCTCTGCCAGACGGAAGGTGTCCTTGATCACCTTAAAATTCCGGTTCACCACCACGATCCTTCCGTTAAAAATATCCGCAATGGTGTCAAGCTCCACATCCACCGTGGCATCCCGGCTGTCCTCGCTCATATAGTCGGCCCGGCTCATCCGGTTGCTGATGATCAGACACTGGTTCTGGACCTCCATGACTCTGGAGTCGATCTGAGTCTGCCGGAAAGACTGGTCCGTCACTTTTCCTAAAATGTACATGGGAAAAAATCCTGTCATTAAAAACAGGAAGAACAACGGCACCTTCATGCTGATGCCGCCTCCCCACAGCCTCTCCCTTATCCTCCTTAACAACCCGGCCCCTCCTCTATTCCATAGCCTTGGCGCAGGCGATGGCCAGCGCCCCCGGACCGATATGGCAGCTGACGCTTAGGGAGAGGGGATCAATGTGGATCTCCCCCGTGGCCGGAAAAGCTGCTTTCAGCTCCTCCTTAAGCTCAAGGGCTGCCGCCTCATTCTCCGTGTGGGCAATGTACAGGTGGATTTTCCCGCCGCCTGCGTCTCCAAAACGATGCTCCATGTCATGGCCAATGGCATTGATCATAACGCTCTTTGCCTGCTTTACGGTCCTCGCTTTGGCAAACGCGTCCAGCTTCTCCCCCTGGATCTGAAGCACAGGCTTTAACTTGAGAAGCGTTCCCAGAGCCGCGGCTGCCGGGGTGATCCGGCCGCCTTTTTTTAGGTATTTTAAGGTGTCCAGCATGATGTAGATGCTGGAATCAAACTTGGTGGCCTCCAGATACTCCCTGATCTCCTCCGCGGTCTTTCCCCGCTCCGCCATCTCCTTGGCGTCCAGCACCGACTGCCTCTGGGTCACGGAGATTCTCTGATTGTTCACCACCTCCACTTTTCCTTCATAATCCTCTGCCAGCATCACAGCCGTCTGGCAGGAGCTGCTCAGCCCGCTGGACATGGGGATGTGCACGATCTGGTCATAATCCTCTAAAATCTTATCCCACAGATCCGTCACCGACCCTGGAGACGGCTGTGAGGTAGAGATATCGCTGCCGTCTTTGAGCTTTTCATAAAATTCCTTCTGGGTCAGATTGATGTCCTCATAGTAATCCTGCCCGTTAATCATAAAGGGCATGGGCAGCACAAATACCCCCAGCTCCTTTGCCTGTGTCTGGGTGATGCCGCTGTTGCTATCCGTCACAATCGCTGTTCTCATAATATTAAACTCCTTTTTCTATGATAACTCATGGTAAATATCCGGCTTTAAGCCCCCGCTATTCCCAGACTGTCCCTCTGGCCTTCCTGATCAATACCGGCGGAAGTGTACAGCTGGTAGTAGACACCCTTTTTGGCCATAAGGGCCTCGTGGTTCCCCTCCTCCACAATGCGGCTTCCCGAGAGCACCAGGATCCGGTCCGCGCCGTGGATGGTGGTAAGGCGGTGGGCAATGGTCAGGGTGGTCCGCCCCCTGGCCAGCTTGTCAAGGGACTCGGATACCAGATGCTCGCTCTCATTGTCCAAGGCCGCCGTGGCCTCATCCAGAAGGAGCACCTTGGGCGCTTTTAAAAATACCCTGGCGATGCTGATGCGCTGCTTCTGTCCTCCTGACAGCTTCACGCCCCTCTCGCCCACATAGGTATCATACCCGTCTTTCAGCTCTTCTATAAACTCATGGGCTCCTGCCAGTTTCGCCGCCTCCATCACTTCCTGGCGGCTGGCCCCCGGCCTTCCATAGGCGATGTTCTCATAAACGCTTCCGGAAAACAGGTACACATCCTGCTGAACCACCCCCACGCTGCCCCGCAGGCTCTCCAAAGTCACTCCCCTGATATTCTGTCCGTCCAGAAGGATCTCCCCCTGGGTGGGATCGTAAAATCTGGGGATCAGGCTGCACATGGTAGTCTTTCCTCCGCCGGACGGGCCCACCAAAGCCACCTTTTCCCCTGGCCTGATTGTGAGATTGATGTCCGACAACACCGGCGTGTGGTCATCCGGGTATTCAAAGGAAACATTTTTAAAAGAGATCTCTCCCTTCACATCCTTTAAGGGCACAGCCCCCTCCTCGTCGAAAATATCCACATCCGCATCCATCAGCTCCATAAACCGCTCAACCCCTGTCATCCCTCTCTGGAACTGCTCGGCGAACTCGATGATGCGGCGGATAGTGGCCAGCAGGGTGGTCACATAGAGAGTGTAAGCCACCAGATCCGCCGGCGCGATGAGGCCCCGGATCATGAAGATTCCTCCTGCCACGATGACCACCACATACATCAGCCCGTCAAAAATCCGGATGGTATTCTGAAATGCTGCCATGTACCGGTAAGTCTGGCGCTTGATCTTCAAGAATTCCTGGTTGTCATGGTTGAACTTGTCGATCTCCATCTTCTCATTGGCAAAAGCCCGGACTACCTTGTTGCCCAAAAGGCTGTCCTCAATCCTGGCGTTCAGCTCGCCGATATGATGCCTCTGCTGCTTGAAGGCTTTCCTCACCTGCAGATTAAAATAAGTGCAGGAAACAGCCATCACCGGGATCAGCACAAAAATGATCACCGTCAGCAGCACATTGATCCGGGCCAGGATGGCAAAGGACACCACCCCTTTTAAAAAGGCAATGAAAAATTCCTCCGGACAGTGGTGGGCAAACTCTGTCACGTCAAATAAGTCGCTGGTGATCCTGGCCATGATCTGCCCCACCTTGGTGTTGTTAAAATAGTTATCCGACAGCTTCTGAAGATGGCCGAAGGCATCCTCCCGCATGTCCGTCTCAATGGCAGCCCCCATCACATGGCCCGTGTACGCCATGTAATAGCTGGCCATGCCGTCGATGATCCTCAGCACAAAATAGACGGCTCCGATGGCCAGGATGGTCTGTACGGTCAGAGACCCCAGATCGCTCATGCCCACATTGGTGATATAGCGCAGAATCAGGGGCAGCACCATCTCGCACACCGTGGTCAGGGCGGCGCAGAATAAATCCATGCACATGACTCCCACATATTTTCTATAATATGGAATAAATCTTTTCAACAGTATACCTGTCTTCATCTTCCTTGTCTCCTCTTGTTCAGCTCCATGGTTTTACTAGTGTAGCATAAAATTTCTCGTTTTTCCATAGCATTCCCCTTAAAATTTCTCATTGAAAGATTGTCCGAAATCATGTACAATAGGAAGTGCGCTGATGCGCACGCAGGTCAGCACCCTGCGGGTGGTGACATGATACAATAGGAAGTGCGCTGATGCGCACGCAGGTCAGCACCCTGACGGGTGGTGACATGATACAATAGGAAGTGCGCTATTTTATGAAAAAATGAAAAAGGGTATAAAGGAGAACAGTCATGAGCAAGAAACCGGTTGTTTTAATGATTCTCGATGGTTACGGTCTCAACGACACCTGTGAGGCCAACGCGGTCTGTGAGGGCAGGACTCCGGTCATGGACCAACTGATGAGCCAGTGTCCTTATGTCAAGGGACAGGCCAGCGGCTTAGCGGTAGGACTTCCTGACGGCCAGATGGGCAACTCCGAAGTGGGACACTTAAACATGGGGGCGGGCCGCATCGTGTACCAGGAGCTGACCCGGATCACAAAATCCATCCAGGATGGAGATTTCTTTGAAGTTCCTGAGTTCTTGGAGGCAGTGGAAAACTGCAAGAAGCACAACTCTTCCCTCCACCTGTGGGGACTGGTATCCGACGGGGGGGTCCACAGCCACAACACTCATATCTACGGCCTTCTGGAGCTAGCCAAGAGACACGGCCTTGAAAAGGTCTATGTCCACTGCTTCCTGGACGGACGAGATACACCTCCCGCCTCAGGCAAGGGATTTGTGGAGGAGCTGGAAGCCAAGATGAAAGAGATCGGCGTGGGCAAGGTGGCGACTGTCCAGGGCCGCTACTACGCCATGGACCGGGACAACCGCTGGGACCGCGTAGAGAGAGCCTACAGGGCCCTGACAAAGGGAGAGGGGAACCCTGCCGCGAGCGGCCCTGCCGGGATCCAGGCTTCCTACGACACAGAGAAATTTGACGAGTTTGTGGAACCTGTGATTGTCATGGAAGACGGCAGGCCCGTGGCCACTGTCCAGGACAATGATTCTGTCATCTTCTACAACTTCCGCCCTGACCGGGCAAGAGAGATCACCAGAGCCTTCTGCGACGACGACTTCAAGGGATTTGACAGAGGAAAACGGCTGAATCTGGTTTACGTGTGCTTCACAGACTATGACGACACCATCCCCAACAAGCTGGTGGCATTCAAGAAGGAGAGCATCACCAACACCTTTGGCGAGTATCTGGCGAACCACAACATGACCCAGGCCAGGATCGCCGAGACCGAGAAGTACGCCCATGTAACCTTCTTCTTCAACGGCGGCGTGGAGGAGCCCAACAAGGGCGAGGAGCGTTTCCTCATCCCATCCCCCAAGGAAGTCGCCACCTACGACTTAAAGCCAGAAATGAGCGCCCCCGGGGTCTGCGACAAGCTTGTGGAGTGTATCAAGTCCGGCAAATACGACGTGATCATCATCAACTTCGCCAACCCGGACATGGTAGGCCACACCGGCGTGGAAGCCGCGGCCATCAAGGCCATCGAGACCGTTGACGCCTGCGTCGGCAGGGCCGTTGACGCCATCAAGGAGGTTGACGGGATTCTGTTCATCTGCGCGGACCACGGCAACGCGGAGCAGCTCATCGACTATGAGACCGGCGCCCCCTTTACCGCCCACACCACCAACCCGGTTCCCTTCATCCTTGTGAACGCTGACCCGGCTTACAAGCTGAGAGAGGGCGGACGCCTGGCCGACATCGTTCCCACTCTCATCGAGCTCATGGGCATGGAACAGCCAAAAGAGATGACCGGACAGTCTCTGTTGGTAAAGTAGGCTGATTTGGAGAAAGCTTAATCGAGCAGGGAAGACCCGTCTTCCCTGCTCGTGCGCTGGGGCAGACTGTGCAAGCAGCATATACCTTGCTGTCCCGTGTCACGTTTCCGGATACTGATATCCGAAAGCGGACAGCCTATTTTTTAAAGTCAGGGGGGTAATGCCCAGCCTTTTTGCCGCACTCTCCAGAGAGAGGTCTCCATCCTGAACCAGGGAATAGATCTCAAGAATCCTGCCTTCTTTTATGCCCTCAATTTTTCCCTCTCTTCTTCCCTCTCTTTTTCCTTCTCTCATTCCCGCCGCCCTTGCCTCGGCTCTCTCAAGGGCCATTTCTTCCCATTTCCACATAAGCTTCACTCCTGTCTTTTCTGACTTTTTCACTTCTTTTACTCTCTTATGTATTGTTTTAATCTTCTCGCTTTCCGACTTCCGGGCCTGCGTATCCGTGGATTTTGTAATATATTCCATAAAATCCAGAAACTCCTGAGTAAACTCATGGGCATTCTTCCCTTTTGTATTGATGAACACCCTCCACGCCCCGTCTCCAATCTCCAGGTCCGGGCATTCCACACACACGCCCTTAAAAGTATACCGGTACAATCCTCTGCCAAAGACGTCAAAAGGAGTCACCAGGATCTGACATACATCTTTCAGGCTGTTAAAATTCACGGTTCCCGGCACCATCAGAGACACATCCACATGTCCCTGATAAAATCTGCTTCTTTTGCTGAGATTTTTTGTGTTCCGCTTCTGCATCTCCATCATATAGACCACATGATTTTTATCCATTGCCACAGAATCCAACCTGGCCTGCCGCAGCTCCGGGGATATGCGAAACTCCTTTTCTGTCTCTGCTCTGCCCAGAATCACAATCTCTTTGCTCATCAATATGCTGATCGCGGCCTGGAACGCATCCTGATATTCCATCACCTCGTCAAACAGGAACTGGTCAACAAGATTCATCCGGGCCAGTTTGCTCCTTGCCTTCTGGATTGTCATTTTGGATGCTTGTGTTTCCCCGGTCGTCACCTCCGGTACAGCCATTTTCCCCATGGTCACTTCATACGCCATATTTCCTCCTTCTGGCAGGAAAATAATAGGGTTGGCCGCCGCATACTTCCTGCCTCTCAATTGTATTGTGAATTTTAAAGCAGGATTTCTTGACAGAAAGATATCGAAACTTTCATAGACACAGCCTTTGGCTGCAAAACAGTTATGACCCCTGACAGGAGCCAAACCTTAGAAATCATTTGCTTTATCGATATTCTACCATAAACTCCAGAAATTGACAATCATAAAAAAAGAAAACAGCCGCAAAACTCCAATCATGTTTCGCGGCTGCTCTTTTGTCCAAATAATACATTCTATATTTAACTGAAGGTTTGTGATTTGGCTGTGGCCTACTATATCATATTTAAAAAAGCCCCTGGATGTTACACAAGCTCCCAAAAGCCTGTCCGGATATCTAAGACTCATAAAGGCGGCTGTAGATCTCCTCGCAGAGGGCATCTACATAGGCCGGGTCGGGGAGATCTCTGTTGGTGATCAAATAATCCTGGATCATCTGGAACCGCTTCAGGCTCAGTTCCTCCTCTGTGAGGGAATCCCTCTCCTGAATCTCGCTGTCAATCCCCTCAGGGGTCCATTTTCCCAAAAACCACTCTATGATCTGTGAGGTCCGCTCCTTCTCTCTGTCGATCTCCGGCCGAAGGCTGCCCGCGTCTTTGGAGGTCTTTGCGTACACTCCCAGACAGAACACTGCCATGGCGGTCAGAGCTCCTTTGAAAATATATCCGGAATTCCCTGTCATGGGAAGGTTTATGATATTCAGCCAGCTCACTGCCGAGACAATGGCCAGCAGCCCGCCTACAAAGAGGAACGCGGAGGCGGAGGACTTCAGGTTCTCATATTTCTGAGCGCTGGTCTCATAGACTTTCACCGGCTCCGGGATGGCCGCCGGTTCTATCAGGCCCTCTCCGGACCCCTCCAGGGCCGCCTGGCGCTCCAGCTCCTTACTCAGCTGCTCTAAGTAATCCCTCTGTTTTAAGAGCATCTCCTCCTGCTCTTTCTTTTTTATGGCCTCAGCTTCCTCCCGGGATTCCACGAGAGGGCCGCCGCAGTCCGTACAGACGGTGATGCCGTCTACAAATTCCATATCACATCTGGGACAGTAGGACATATGATTTCTCCTCCACTTACACCTTGCATTTTTTCCTAATCTTACCATATCCTCTGTATGGATTCAAGCAATTTTTCAGACAGCCTTACAGCATACCAGAGAAAAATGCAAGCCTTCCTCCCTCTGTCTCTCAATCTTCCCCGTACTCCAGATAAGCCCCCTTCATGGGGCTTGCCGCGTGCTCGCTAAACATCCGCATCACGCCGCTTTTATATCTCCTCTTCCTGGGAACCCATCTTCTGCGCCGCTCTTTAAGGATCTCGTCGATCTCCTCTTTCGTCTTTCTCTCCCCTTTTACGCCTACGATATCCAGCTTCCTGCCCATAACGTCGATCTCAATTAAATCTCCCTCTTCCACCAGGGCGATGGGGCCGCCGTCAGCCGCCTCAGGGCTGCAATGTCCGATCACGGGACCTGTGGAGGCCCCCGAGAAGCGCCCGTCGGTGATCAGGGCAATGCTCCGGCCCAATTCCCTGTCGCTGCTGATGGCCTCGGATGTGTAGAACATCTCCGGCATCCCGCTGCCCTTGGGGCCTTCGTAGCGGATGAACACCGCATCCCCCTTTTGGACCTTGTGCTTTAGAACCGCCTCCAGGCACTCCTCCTCGCTGTCAAAGGGCTTTGCCCGGAGCACTGCCTTGAACATCTCCTTAGGGCAGGCCGTGTGCTTGATCACAGCGCCCTCCGGCGCCAAGTTGCCTTTCAGTATGGCGATGCTCCCGTCTGTGCCCATGGCCTTGTCGTAGGGCCTTATGATGTCCTCTCTGGTCACATTGGTGTGATAGCGGCTGTTAAATTCTCTCAGCCATTTTTCGCATCGCTGGTAAAAGCCGGATTTCTTTAAGTCCTCCAGATTCTCCCCCAGGGTCTTTCCCGTGACGGTCTTCACATCCAGGTGTAAGTGGACCTTGATCTCCTCCATGATGGCAGGCACGCCTCCCGCGTAGTAGAACACCTCCGCCGGCCATCTCCCTGCCGGACGCACATCCAGAAGATAGCGGGCGTTCCGGTGAAGCCTGTCAAAGGTATCCCCTGTAATCTCGATTCCGAACTCGTGGGCAATGGCCGGCAGGTGAAGCAGGCAGTTGGTGCTTCCGGACACAGCCGCGTGGACCAGGATGGCGTTCTCAAAGCTCTCCAATGTCACCAGATCCCTAGGCCTCATGTGCTCCATCCCGGCCAGCTTCACCGCCTGGACCCCTGCCCTGTAAGCGTAGTCCAGAAGGTCCGGGCTCGTGGCCGGCATCAGGGCGCTGCCCGGGAGAGCCAGGCCCAGGGCCTCGGCCATGATCTGCATGGTGGAGGCTGTCCCGATAAAGGAGCAGGCCCCGCAGCTGGGGCAGGCGTTGTGCTTTGCCCAGTTTAATTTCTCCTCCCCGATCTCGCCTCTCTGGAACTTCGCGCTGTACACGCCAAGCTGCTCTAATGTCAGCATGTCGGGCCCCGCGTTCATGGTTCCTCCCGGCACCACCAGGGATGGGATATTCACGCGGGCAAGGCCCATCAAATTCCCAGGCAGGCCCTTATCGCAGCTGGCCAGATAGACCCCCGCGTCAAAGGGCGTGGCATTGGCGTGAATCTCGATCATGCACGCGATCACTTCACGGCTGGCTAAGCTGTAGTTGATGCCGTCGGTCCCCTGGCTCTCCCCGTCGCAGATGTCGGTGCAGAAATACCGGGCTCCGTGCCCTCCCGCCTGGGCTACCCCTCTTTTCACTTCATTTACCAAAAGATCCAGATGGCCGCTTCCCGGATGGCTGTCCCCGAAGGTGCTCTCTATGATCACCTGGGGTTTTGACAGATCCTCCGGCTTCCAGCCTGTCCCGATGCGCAGCGGGTCAAGTTCCGGTGCCAGTCCGCGCATTTTCTGGCTCATCAATTCCATATTCATTCCCCTCTCTATCCCATTTGCGTCTCACTTCTTTGATTGACATCCGATTGTACAAAAGATGCATCTCCATAGCCCATCTGGCTCCCTCTCCGTCCCCGGCGCTGATGCACTCCACGATCTCCCTGTGGGTTTTCACTGTCTCCTCCCTGAGAGCTCCGTTGGTCACATCGATAAACACGGCGATGGAGGAATGGATCACCGGCACCAGCTTTTCCACCACCACGTTGCCGCTCAAGGCGGCGATCATCTTGTGCAGGACAATATCCTCCTGCATGTGGTTTGCCCCGGAGGCGATGATCTCCTCCACCTTCCGGCACTGGCGCTCCAGCTTGGCGGCTTCCTCCTTAGTGGCGTTTCTGGCAGCCATCCGGGCGATCTCGGGCTCCAGCATCAGGCGCACATCCAGAAGGTCCATGGCCAGGCTGGTTTTGTCCCTGACAAAGGCCAGGCCCAGGGGATCCTCCGCCACCCCCATCTGCTCTGCCACAAAGGTTCCTGCTCCCCTGCGGATCTCCACCACATTTCTGGACACCAGGATCTTCATGGCCTCCCGGACCGTGCTCCGCCCCACTCCGATGCTCTGAGCAAGCTCAAACTCGTTGGGCAGCTTGTCCCCGTCGCTTAACTCCTGCTCCATAATGTACTTAACAATATGCTCTGCCGTCTGCTCTGCCAGCGGTTTTCCTGTATAGATCCCTAACAAAGGCGCCATGTCAGCCTCCTAAATATGCCTTTCTGATCTCTTCATTTTCAGCCAGCTCTGCAGCCGGCCCGGACAGGGTAATCTCACCGTTCTCGATTACATAGGCCCTGTCTGAATTCTTCAGGGCCATCTTGGCGTTCTGCTCAATGAGCACAATGGTGATCCCCTGGTCGTGGAGCTGCCGGATATTTTTGAAAATGTCGGCCACCACCACGGGGGCAAGGCCCATGGACGGCTCATCCAGCAAAAGAAGCTTTGGGTGAGCCATCATGGCCCGGCCCATTGCCAGCATCTGCTGCTCACCGCCGGAGAGGCTTCCGCCTTTCTGGTCTTTCCTCTCCCCCAGCCTTGGGAACAGCCCGAATATCTGGTCAATGTCCGGCTGGGGATTCTCCCCCCTGGGCCTGGAGTAGGCCCCCATTTTCAGATTCTCGGTCACCGACAGCTCACTGAAGATCTGGCGTCCTTCCGGCACCTGCACGATCCCCAGCTTCACAATCTTGTCCGCTGAGATTTTTCCCCCCAGCTGCTGTCCGTCATAGGTGATGGTTCCCCTGTAGGGCATCAGGCCGGAGATACAGGTCAAAAGGGTGGTCTTCCCGGCGCCGTTGGCTCCCACGATGGACACGACCTCGCCTTTATTTACCTCCAGGTCAATGCCTTTCAAGGCTTGTATATTGCCGTATGACGCGTGGAGACCTTCTATTTTCAGATAACTCATTCTCCTTCCTCCTTTTCAAGGTATCGGCACGCGCCGCCTTGCGGCACCTGCCACTTCGTCGGAAGGCATCCTTAAAATGCTGCGCATTAGCCTTCCTCCTCTTTCCCCAGATATGCCTCGATCACCTGCGGGTCGTGTTTCACTGTCTCCGGAACGCCCTCGCAGATCTTGCCGCCGTGGTCCAGCACCGTGACCATATCCGATATGCCCATGACAAATTTCATGTCGTGCTCCACCAAGAGCACGGTGATCCCTGAATCCCGGATCTTGTAAATGGTCTGGGCCAGATCATTGCTCTCCGACGCGTTCATGCCCGCGCAGGGCTCATCTAACATGATGATCTTAGGCTCGCTGGCCAAGGCCCTGGCGATCTCCAGGATCCTCTTCTTTCCGTAGGGAAGGCTGCTGGCCAAAGTCTCTTTCTCCCCTCCCAGGCCCACAAACTCCAGCATCTCCTCTGCCTTGCGGTAGCATTTCCACTCTGCCTCTTTCATCTTCTTTGTGTGGAACATGGTCCCGAGCACTGTTGAATTTGTCCTGGTGTGATGGCCGATCATCACATTTTCCAGGGCTGACATAGACTCAAACAGCTGGATATTCTGGAAGGTCCTGGCAATCCCCCTCTGGGTAACCTGGTGGGGCTTTAACTTGGTGATGTCCTCACCGTCAAACAGAACATGGCCCGAGGTTGGCATATAGATCCCCGAGATCACGTTAAAAAACGTGGTCTTCCCCGCGCCGTTTGGCCCGATGAGGGCGTGGATTTCTCCCTTCTTGATCTCCATGTCCACCTCGTTGACCGCCTTTAAGCCGCCAAACTGCATGGTAACCTTTTCCGCCTTCAGCAAAATTTCATTTTCCATATTCAGGCCCCTTTCTCTGCCGCCAAAGCAGCCTCTTTCCTGCTCATAACCTTTTGAGCCAGGTTACGGATCCCGCCGTAAATCCCCTCAGGCATGAACAGCATCACCAGGATGATCATGACGCCGTACACTCCATCCAGATATCCGGAAAATGCCCTGAGAAGCTCCGGCAGAGTCCCGATCACCAGGGTTCCCGCCACAGGGCCGAAAAGGCTTCCCATGCCTCCGCACACGGTCATGGTCAGGAGGGTGATGGATGTCTTATTAAACATGTCCGCGGACAGATAATTCATGTTCACCGCATAGATGCACCCTGCCAGCCCCGCCAGGGCCGCCGATATGCCGCAGACCAAAAACTTGTAGCCGTTCACATTGATCCCCATGGCAGCCGCCGCGATGGGCGCGTTCCGCACCGCCTGCATGGCTCTTCCTGTCTTTGAGTAGATCAGCCGGTAGCAGAACAAAAATACCAACAGGGTGATTGCCAGGGCCACATAGTACAGTTCAAAGTTTCCCAGCCTGTGGCCGAATACCGTCAGCTTGGGAATTCCCGTAAACCCGTTGGCTCCCCCTGTCAGCCATTTTTCATTGGTGATGGTCAAGGTTACGGCTTTGGCAAAGCCTGACGTGGTCATGGCCAGAAAGATGGTGGACAGCTTGGAGCAGGCCAGCCCGATGAACAGACCGCAGATAAAGGAGATGATCACAGCGCCTATGACAGCGATGAGAAAATGCAGCCCCAGGGTCTTATTGAGGATGGCGTAAGCGTACCCGCCGATGGCCATAAACGCCGCATGCCCTAAAGACATCTGTCCCGTGTAGCCGATGAGAAGGTTTAAGCTGGCTGCCAGGATCCCAAAATAACAGTAGGATATGAGGATGTTCAGCATATAATTGTTCTTCGGCCCCGCCACCACCGGAGCCGCCAGAGCCACTGCGATCATGACCGCGATTACAATCCAGGTAGATTTTTTTGCTTTATGCATATCCGGGTCCTCCTTATTAAACTTTCGTGATCTTTGCCTGTCCCAGAATCCCCTGAGGTTTCCAGAACAGCACGATCAGCAGGATGATAAAGGTAAATACGTCTTTGTAGGCCGTGGATATGTAGAGGGAGCACAAAGTCTCCGCGATCCCCAAAAGCACTCCCCCAAGCATGGCTCCCGGGATGCTTCCGAAACCTCCCATCACTGCCGCCGTCATGGCCTTGGTTCCCATGGAACCGCCCATGGAAAAGCTCACCGAGTACACCGGCCCCATAAGCACCCCCGCCACTGCTGCTAAGCAGGCCGCGATGGTGTAGGTGGCCGTGATGATGGTGGTGATCTTCACGCCCATGAGCGAGGCCGCCTTCCGGTTCATGGACACCGCGCTCATGGCGATACCGGTCTTTGTCTTCTTCATAAACAGCACCAGCGCCACCATCAGCGCTGCGCAGATCCCGATCACCCACAGATTCTGGGGAGTCACGGCGATGGAATCCCCCATAAAAGGAATATGGATAGCCTGATTGTTAAACATGGGCGGAAATCTCTTGATATCTGATCCCCAGATAATCTTGGCGATCTGCTGCACCACA
>CAMTAF010000108.1 GCA_947066955.1 uncultured Hungatella sp. | reverse complement strand
TTCTCTCCCTGCCCCTCTGCCTCCTGCCTGCGGTTTTCGCCTTCCCTTCCCCCGGGCCTCTCTGCTATTCGCTTCGGGGCTTCTGTCCTCTCCCCGTCATCTTCCTCCATCACCAGGATCCCATTATCCCCGGTCTTCTCCTCATAGTAGTACTCCAAAAATTCTTCCGTGTCCTCGGAAAACGCCTCCCGCCACAAGGGCATGGTTCTGCGCTTTTCCCATTGCTCCAGATACCGGACCGTCCTTCTCATGGTTCTCCTCTCCGTCTCACGCGATCCCCGCCTGTCAGGGAAGCGGCACGCGCCGCTGCGCGTCACCTGCCAGTACGTCGGAAGGCATCCTGGAAACGCTATGCGTTTGCCTTCCTCCTCTGGATCACCTCATACTTCCTGGCATATCCGATGGGGTTGTAGCTGAGCTTTGCCTTCCTCAGGCCCTCCAACCCCAGGTCATCCTCCCGGTTCACCAGGGATACGCCGGGAAACTCGTGGATCAGGAACTGCTGGTTGATAAACTGATAGAGCCCCCGGATCTCCGGGTTGGCCTTCTCAATGTGGATGACAGCCATATCCTCCCTGGCATTGTAGCTGCCGATGGTAAATGCCTCCAGATTTCCGTCAATATAAATACCGCCCATGCGGATGCTTAAGCTGGAACAGTTTTTCAGGATCTCGTGGATCCCTTTCACCTCATAGTCTAAGTGCTCCTCCGCTCCGTCGGCCTTCTGCTCCCTCCACAGGTCCAGAAACTGCCAGACATCCTGCCTGTCCGAACAGCACAGCTTCCGGTACTCGTACCGCCCTTCATATTCCTTCACAAACGCGTTCACATGGTTCTTCTTTTTGTGGAGCTTCTTTCCCGCCAGCGTACGCATGGCCTCCCCGTCGTACAGGTAATCCTTTAAGTCCTCCTGCTCCGTGACCTGGTATTTTTCCGGATCCAGATTCAGGGCGCGGACCGCCTCCTGGTCAGCCAGATAAATCTTCAGGGGCTTTTTTAACTCCTCATTAAAATAGCGGACCATCTCATAAAAATAGCGGGGCAGATCTTCCTCCCTGCAGGCGGGCATGGCCGTGTAAGGCTCCCCGTCCACGCTCATAAGCCACAGGACGGCTCTGTCCTCAGCCACCGCGATCTGTACGTTATAGTAATCTCTCCACAAAAAGCTGTCCAGCATCACGCTGTCGCAGGTCTTGTTGGGCCTGAGCCCCACAAAGGGCTCCAGGCGGTCAATATCCTTAGCCTCCACTGGCCTGAAATTCAAATCCATCTGTGCATATCCTTTCTTATATTCTTACAGCTGTCGGTTCAGCCACGCCTGGGCCTCTCTCAGTCCCTCCTCCGTAAAGGGGAACAGTTCCGTGGTCTTGTCCTCCTCCGGCGTGGCGTCGGAACATTTCTCCCCTGTCCAGAAAACCGCTGCCAGGCGGTCGCCCTCCTCCTCGCTGCTCCTCTTTTCCAGCACATACCGAAGAGGGCCGCTGCTTCCTGTAAAGCGGCTCTTTTTTAAAAGCGGGATCCCCATGGTCCCTGTCAAATCAATCATCTCTTGTCTCCTCCTGGTTAATACCGCCGCCCACGGCCGGTCCGGAGGCAGGCATACCTTATTTTATTAAAATTTTTTTGCTCCGTCAAGGCGGCAGGCCCTCTCTTATTATTTGTTTTTGACTTACCTGTCATTTTCATGTATACTAGAGAAAAACGCAAAAAGGGGTTTTGTACATATGAATAGACTGCAAAGAATTTCTGCTGCCGCCGCCGTGTCCGTGGCTGCGGCGGCTTTATCCGGCTGCGGGGCTGCCGGGGAGATCACGCTGCCCGATGTGATAACCGTCCAGAGCGAGGAGGAGAATGTGATCACGGTCAGCGGTTCCGAGACCGTGAAGGTGGTGCCTGACATGGCCCAGATCCGTTTCGGCATCACAACCCAGGCCGAGGACGCCAAGACCTGCCAGGATAACACCAACAAGGATTTATCCCGGGTGCTCCAGTTTCTGAAAGATTCCGGCATACCGGACGAATCCGTCCAGAACTCCAATTACGGCATGAATCCCATCTATGACTACAGCTCCGGCCGGACCCCCGTGGGCTATGAGATGCAGGCCACCATCCTGGTGTCCGACGTTACCCTGGACCAGGCAGCGGTTCTGCTGACCGCCTGCGTGGACAAGGGGATCAACAACATCGACAGCATCTCTTACACCTCCAGCCGGTACAAGGAGTGCTACGAGGAGGCGCTGGTGCAGGCCATCGACGAAGCCCGGCAGAAGGCCCAGGCCTTAGCCGAAGCAGGGGGCTGCGCCCTGGGAGAGGTGGTCCGCATACAGGAGCTCTCCTCCCGATCCGCCCAGTACGACAGCTCTTATGTGGCCCGCTCTGCCAACAGCGGGCTCATGGGCGCGGACATGGTCATTGAGCCGGGACAGGTCAGCGTGGAAGCTATGGTGTCCGTGGACTTTGCCATCCAGTAAATCATGGCAGGGAAGCCCTTCTCTGTCCGCGTCCCGGGCCCTCGCCGGCTTTTGCCGGCACGCCTTCTCCCGGGGCCTGCGCGCCTCTTTAGCGGCAAACCTCCTCTCCACGGGCCTGCGTGCATAGAAAAACTCCGGATCCATCCTTTCACAGGAAACCGTATCCGGAGTTTTTCGTCTTTATCTCCCAGCCGCCCGGCGAAAGGCAGGCCAGGCTAAAACCGCCGTCCGGGCCTTCCCCAGGCTCACCGCAGCCCGTACTCGCCGGCCCTCTTAAAGGCGGACTCGATCACCTTGTCCATATCATAGTACTTATATTCTGCCAGTCGGCCTCCGAAGATCACCTGTTTCTCTTCCCTTGCCAGAGCCGCGTACTTTTCATACAATTCCTGGTTTCTCTGGTCATTGACCGGGTAGTAGGGCTCCATGCCCTCCTGCCAGTCGGCCGGATATTCCCTGGTGATCACGGTCTTGGGCTGGGTGCCGAATTCAAAGTGCTTGTGCTCGATGATCCTGGTATAGGGGGTCTCTCTGTCCGTATAATTCACCACAGCCACGCCCTGATAGTTGTCCGTGTCCTTCACCTCTGTCTCGAACCTTAAGCTGCGGTATTCCAGCTTTCCGAAGCGATACCCGTAGTAGGAGTCAAGGGTTCCCGTGTAGACCACGGTTTCGCCCAGGCTGTCATAGTACTCTTTTTTCTCCAGATAGTCTGCCCCTGTCTCTATGTCGCAGCCCTCAAACAGCTTATCAATGACCACGTTGTAGCCGCCTATGGGGATTCCCTGGTACAGGTCGTTAAAATAATTGTTGTCGTAGGTGTACCGCACCGGAAGCCGCTTGATGATGAAGGCGGGGAGCTCGGTGCAGTCTCTTCCCCACTGCTTCTCCGTGTAGCCCTTTACCAGCTTTTTATAAATGTCCACGCCCACCAGGCTGATGGCCTGCTCCTCTAAGTTCTTCGGCTCCCCCGGGACGCTCTCCTTCTGCTTCTCAATAATGGCCCTGGCCTCCTCCGGCGTGGAGATGTTCCACATCTTGCTGAAGGTGTTCATGTTAAAGGGCATGTTGTACATCTCACCCTTGTAGTTGGCCACGGGGCTGTTGGTGTAGCGGTTGAACTCCACAAGGCTGTTGACAAAATCCCACACCTCCCGGCTGCTGGTGTGGAAAATGTGGGCGCCGTACTTGTGTACGTGGATTCCCTCCACATCCTCACAGTAGATATTGCCGCCGATGTGGTCCCGCTTCTCCACCACCAGGCATGTCTTCCCTTTTTTGCGCGCCAGATAGGCCCATACGCCCGCGAAAAGGCCGCTGCCCACCAGCACATAATCATATTTTTTCATTGTCCGCTTTCTCCTTTTTGCTTCTTGTTGTCTGCTTCTTTGTGGTCTCCTCCTCCAGCTCCCGGTGAACCTTCCCCACAAGGACGACAATGGACCTGCCCTGCACGGCGCAGACCGTCTGGTTCTCCAGAAGAGGCTCCTGCCCGTCGCTGTAATATCCGTTGATGTCGTCCCTGCCTGTGTCGATGCTCACATGCCAGAGACGGTTTTTCGGGAGGCGGGGCGGGCCGAATTCATGGGGCTCCCAGTGCATGTTGTAAATCACGTAAAAGTAATCGTCAGCGGTTCCGTCCGGCTTCTTTCCGTAGTCACCGCAGTAGAGAACCCCCAGCTGCCTGCGGAAATTCTCATATTCCGGCCTCCAGGCCTTCTCCCCGTGAAAAGACAGATCCGGATGCCCGCAGGCCAGATAGTCCATGTTCAGGGCTTCTTTTTCCATGTGGAACACCGGGTGGGCTTTCCGAAATCCAATGATGTGTCTGGCAAAATCGTAGATCTCCTTGTTGGTCTTCAGCTGGTTCCAGTTGAGCCATGAGATCTCATTGTCCTGGCAGTAGGAATTGTTGTTGCCTGACTTGGAGTTGCCGAACTCATCCCCTGCCAGAAGGAGAGGGGTCCCCTGGCTTAGAAACACCATGGTCATGGCGTTGCGGATCTGGCGGCGGCGCATGGACATCAGCTTCTTCTTCTTCGATATCCCCTCCAGGCCGCAGTTCCAGCTGTAGTTGTAATCACTGCCATCCCGGTTGTTTTCTCCGTTGGCCTCATTGTGCTTCCTGTCATAAGAAACCATATCCATCATGGTAAATCCGTTGCTGTGGGCCATGTAGTTAATGACCCCGTGCCTGTCGGGATTGCTGCTTACCCTGTACATCAGGGGCCGGATCTGATCCTCATCCCCTTTTAAAACCCGGCGCATGTCTGTGAGGAAACCGTCGTGGCACTCTGCCAGGTGCTTCCCCGGCCCTCTGTCCACATCTCCCCAGCTGGTAGCCAGCAGCTTGGTCCTGCTTAAATAGGGGTCTCTCCCGATTAAGTCCACAGGGGCGCGCCCCACCAGGTGGATTCCGTCCACATGGTATTCCTCAACCCAGAACCGGACGATGTCCAGCACCGAGGCCGGGCTTTCCTCACCGCTGAAATAGAGTTCAATAATCAGCTCCATGCCCAGGCTGTGGATCTCTCTCACCAGGGTCTTGAATTCCCGGACAGGCCTTTTTTTCAGACCGCTGCTGTAGGAGGCCTTCGGCGCGTAATAGTATCCCCCGGTATAGCCCCAGTAATTCAGCTTCCCTGTAGGCTCCGGCTCCCTGGCGTCCCTGGGATTCCACTCCCGCTTCCGGGTGATAACCTCCTGAAATTCGTTGACCGGCATCAGCTCTATGGCAGTGGCCCCCAGATCTTTTATATAGGTAAGCTTTTCCGTCAGAGCCCGGAATGTGCCCTTGTTCCGCACCTTTGAGGAGCCGTGGCAGGTCATCCCCCTGACGTGGCACCGGTAAATCACAGACTCGTGAAAAGGAATCCCCGGAGCCCGATCCTCTTTCCAGTCAAATGTGTCCTCATACAGAGGCGACAGCAGCACATGTTTTACGTTCTCCGGATCTCCCCACCGCTCCCAGCCCGTAAATTCTCTTCCGCAGGGGTCGGGCTTCCGCTCTCCATCCATCTCAAAACAGTACATGGTCCCCCTGGGCCATCTTCCCTCCAGGGTCAGGTTCCACACATCCCCCTGCCTCCTGGCCGGATCCATGGGGATCTTCTCTTCAGACTCAGGCTGATCTTTCCTATATAATACAAGACTCAGGCTTTCGGCTGATGAGGCCACTGACACATGTATCACCTTATCTGTAACAGTAAGTCCCATGGGATATCTCTGACTGCACTCATTTATGACTTTGTAGTGTTCCAACTGGAATCCCCCTCTTTTATCGGTCTGTTAAAATGTTCGCTTCTGTCCTGCGCCGGCTTCCGTCCGCTGACAGCAGTTGCCCTGTCAGGACTGCTGTATCCGTTCTGCCAGCTCGTTTAAATATACCCACCGCTCCATCTTGCTTTCCAGTGCGGCCTCTTTATCTTCCTTCTCTTTTGTCAGCCGGCTCAGCTTTGCAAAATCCCTGGCCGCTTCCTGGATCCCGGCCTCAATCTGCGCCAGTTCCTCCTCCAGCGCCTGAATCTGGTCCTCGATCACTTCCCAGTCCTTCTGCTCCTGATAAGTAAAGCGCAGCTTCCTGGGGGCGCTTTTTCCCTCCTTCTTTCCCCCTTCCCTCTTCTTTCCGTCTCCTGCCTCTTTCCCGGCGCCGCTGTCCTGGGGATGCCGCCTCTCATACTGAATCTGATAATCCGTGTACCCTCCTTCGTACCGGCTCACCTTCCCCTGGCCTTCAAAAGCGAAGATCCTCTTTACAATCCTGTCCAGGAAATACCGGTCATGGGACACGGCGATGACGATTCCGGAAAACTGGTCCAGATAATCCTCCAGAATGGTCAGGGTCCGGATATCCAAGTCATTGGTAGGCTCGTCCAAAAGCAGGATGTTGGGGGCTTCCATGAGGATCCGCAGAAGGTACAGCCGCCGTTTTTCCCCGCCGGACAGCCTGCTGATGACCGTATACTGGACGCCGGGCGGAAACAGAAACCTCTCCAGCATCTGGGAGGCGCTGATGCTGCCGTCCCTTGTCTTTACATACTCGCCCACATTTTTTATATAGTCGATAACCTTCAGGCTCTCGTCCATAGCCTCATTTTCCTGGGAAAAATATCCGATCTTTACCGTCTGTCCAATCTTGATAACGCCGCTGTCAGGCTTCTCCCAACCGGCGATCATCTTCATCAGGGTGGACTTGCCGCTTCCGTTGGGCCCTATGATGCCGATCCTGTCGTCTTTCAGGAAAATATAGCTGAAATCAGCAAGGAGGACCTTGGCGCCATATGCCTTGGACAGTCCCTGGATCTCAACCGTAGTTCTGCCCAGCCGGCTGGAGACCGATTCCATCTCCACGGCCCTGTCATCCTCCGGCCCTTTCTGGTCTCTTAAGGCCTCGTACCGCTGGATATGGGCCTTCTGCTTGGTAGAGCGGGCCCTGGCGCCTCTCTGCATCCACGCCAGCTCCACCTTCAGGATGGACCGGCGCTTCCGCTCCGTGGCCGCCTCCCTGTCCAGACGCTCTGCTTTTAACTTTAAGTAGCCCTCATAATTGGCCTGATAGCTGTATAATTTTCCTTTATCCAATTCCACGATCCGGTTTGTCACGCTGTCTAAGAAATACCGGTCATGGGTGATCATCACGATGGCCCCCCTGAACTGTTTTAAGTGCTCCTCCAGCCACTCTGCCATCTGGCTGTCCAAATGGTTGGTGGGCTCATCCAGGATAAGAAGGTCCGTGTCAGACATCAGGGTGCTCACCAGGGCTGCTCTCTTCCTCTGGCCTCCCGACAGGGTGTCCACCTTTTCGTCAAAATCAAAGATGCCCACCTTTGTCAGCATGGCCTTTGCCTGGCTCTCCAGGTCCCAGGGGTGCTCCCGGCCCTCATTATCCCTGACAATGCTTTGGAGCACCGTGTCCCCCGGGGTAAAGGCCGGGTTCTGGGGAAGGTATCGGATATCCAGGTTCCGCCCCCTTGTGACAACGCCCAGATCCGGCTCCTCAAGGCCTGCCAGGATCCGCAGAAGGGTTGATTTGCCTGTGCCGTTGATGCCGATGACGCCGATCTTCTCCCCCTCGTTCACCGCGAAATCCGTGTCGTCTAAAAGGAGCCGTTCCGTGTATGATTTTGTCAGATGTTCTGCTGTCACAAGGTTCATGTTATCACCAATTCTACGGGGCAATGGTCCGACCCTGTAATCTCTGTGCGGATATCCGCGCTCACAAGGCGGTCCTTCAGGCACTGGGACACAAGAAAGTAGTCAATGCGCCACCCGGCGTTCTTCTCCCTGGCCTTAAACCGATAGGACCACCAGGAATAGACCCCCTCTTTGTCCGGGTTAAAGTAGCGGTAAGTGTCGATAAATCCGGACTCTAAGAGCCTTGTGAACTTCTCCCGCTCCTGGTCCGTAAAACCCGCGTTGCCTCGGTTGGTCTTCGGATTCTTTAAATCAATCTCCTTGTGGGCCACGTTTAAGTCGCCGCAGAAGATCACCGGTTTTTTCTCCTCCAGTTTTTTTAAGTAGGCCAAAAACGCGTCCTCCCACTCCATGCGGTAGGGGAGCCTGGCCAGCTCGCTCTGGGAGTTGGGAGTGTAGCAGGTCACCACATAGTAGTCCGGATACTGGGCAGTGATCACCCTGCCCTCCTGGTCGTGTTCTTCCATCCCGATCCCCAGGGACAGGGACTGGGGCTCCTCTTTCGTAAAAAGCGCTGTGCCGGAATAGCCTTTCCTGCAGGCATAATTCCAATACTGGTGATACCCGTCAAGGGGCAGGTCGATCTGCCCCTCCTGAAGCTTGCTCTCCTGAATACAGAAAATGTCCGCGTCAGCTTCTTTGAAATATTCTAAAAACCCCTTGCCCACGCAGGCCCGGAGTCCGTTGACATTCCACGAAATCATCTTTTTCATGTATGCGTTCTCCTTGGATCATGTGTATTGCGCCGTGCAGCCAAACCACACGATTTTAGTATATCACATATGATGTGAAAACTGCAATCACGTAAGGAAAAATTTTGTATTTTTTTATAATTTTCAGACACTTAATGAGAATACGGGGAGGTTCTCTGATACTGCGGCATCAGAAACCAATCTCCAAATATTATCAATCTTTTCAGCGGCAGGTGATTCGCGGGGCGCTCACAATCCGGGACCTGGGCGCAGCTGGCCAGGGTGCGGCTGGCCAGGGGAAAATCTCTGCAATCTGTGGGTTTTATTAATTTTATAAAGTTTTTATATCATTTTTCTTTGTTTTATTAAGTTTTTTCTTAATATTATTTCAAAAAATTATTTTTTCCCAATCCTATTTACCTTGACCTGCTTTCGTGCTATGCTCCAATCAAAAGCAGCGATATAAGCTGCAAATCTATTAAAGAGAGGCGTATTATGAACACAAGAATCGAAGCGGATTCCATCGGAACGCTGGAAGTCCCCGCAAAGGCCTACTACGGGGTACAGACTTTGCGGGCAAAGCACAACTTTAACATCACCGGACGGCCCCTCCACCCGGTGTTTATCAACAATCTGGCAAAGATTAAAAAGGCGGCAGCCATGACCAATATGGCGGCCGATGTGCTGGATGAACGCATCGGAAACGCGATCCTCCAGGCCTGCGACGAGATTATTGCCGGAAAGCTCCACAACCAGTTTATCGTGGATGCCATCCAGGGCGGGGCCGGAACCTCGGCCAACATGAACGCCAACGAGGTCATTGCCAACCGGGCCATCGAGATCCTGGGAGGAGAAAAAGGGGATTACTCTATTGTGCACCCCAACGACCATGTGAATATGGCCCAGTCCACCAATGATGTCATCCCCTCTGCCGGAAAACTGACGATCCAGGAATTGCTTCCCTCCCTTGTGGAACAGCTGCGGCGCCTTCACAAGGCGCTGAACCAGAAAGCCATCGAGTTCGACGACGTGGTGAAGATCGGCCGCACCCAGCTGCAGGATGCGGTGCCCATCCGCCTGGGCCAGTCTTTCCAGGCCTACGCCGCCGTGGTGGAGAGGGATATCCACAGGCTGGAAAGCCTCACCGATGATCTGAACATGCTGAACATCGGCGCCACTGCCGTGGGAACCGCCATCAATGTGAATCCGGTATACCTGTTCCACATCATAAAGAATATCAACCTGGTCTGCGGCACCAACTGCTATCAGGCAGACGATTTATTTGACGCCACACAGAACCTGGACGGCTTTGTACATATCTCCTCCGTGCTGAAGACCTGCGCCGTCAGCCTGTCAAAGATCTGCAACGACCTGCGCCTTCTCTCCAGCGGCCCCAAGACCGGCTTAGGTGAGATCAACCTGCCGCCCAAGCAGAACGGCTCCTCCATCATGCCGGGAAAGATCAACCCGGTGATCCCCGAGGTGGTGAGCCAGGTGGCCTACAACGTTATCGGCAACGATGTCACCGTGACCCTGGCGGCGGAAGCCGGACAGCTGGAGCTCAATGCCTTTGAGCCGGTGATTTTCTACAATATATTTGAGTCCATCGACACCTTGAGGGGCGCCGTCCAGACTCTCACCGACAACTGCGTGCTGGGCATCACCGCCAACCGGGACCGCTGCGAACAGCTGGTGGAATCCAGCGTTGCCATCGCCACGGCGCTGTGCCCTGTTATCGGCTACAAAAAATCGGCGGATATCGCCAAGCAGTCTCTGGAATCCGGGGTCTCTGTGAGAGATCTGGTGCTGAGACAGCAGCTCATGACTCCGGAACAGTTGGAGCAGTGCATGAACCTGAAAGCCCTGACTCTGCCGGGCCATATGGCGGAGTATCGGAAGATGTAGGAAGAGGACGCAATCGAGTAGGGGAGGCTTTTCCACCTACTCGCCGCGCCGGGCCCCGGTCAGCTCTGCTGACAAAACTCCTCTCGGGGCCCGTGCGCATAAAGAAGGCGGTACAGCCTCCTGTAATGGGGGCTATACCGCCTAATCTGAACTTAGGGCTTTCCCGCTGCCCGAACCTCCGCTCTAACCCTGCAGTGACGGCAGGCCTGTGTATTCCAGGAACTCGCCGATCACCGCCTTCTGCAGGAGCTTCCTGGTCTCCGGGTCTTTGCCCCCGGCCGGGACGCCATCCACCTTTGTAACGTAGCGGTAGAAGTTGGAGGACGAAGTGACCATGATCTCGTCGGCATCCATCAGTTCCGCCAGGGTGAAGGGGCGCTCTAAGACCTGGATCCCCAAGCGGTAGCACGCAGCGATCATGTGGGTCTTGGCGATTCCCCTCAGGATAAAATTGTCATTGGGATGGGAGATAAACACCCCGTCCTTTAGTATAGAGATGTTGCTGTGGGAGCACTCGGTGACAATCTCTCCCCTGTGAAACACCGTCTCCCCAACCCCGGCCCTCTTGGCGTCCTGGGAAGCCATGACAGAGGGAAGCAGGTTTAAGGTCTTGATGTTGCAGTGGTAGAAGCGGGTGTCCTCTTTTGTGATCACCGCAATGTCCTTCTCCGGGTCCTGCATGGCAAAGGGCCGTATGGACACCCACAGTTTCCCCACCATATCATCGCTGTAGGTGTGATTTCTCACATCCACCCCCCTGGTCACCTGCCAGTAGATAAAATGGGTGGTCCCCTCCACCTTGGAAAGAAGCTCTGTCAAGAGATCGCCCAGCGCCTCCTTCTCCATGGGAATCTTGATCTCAAGGGCTCTGGCGCTGCTGTAGAACCGGTCCAAGTGATCCTGAAGCAAAAATACCTTGTGATTTCCCCCAAGAGTGGCCTCGTACACCCCGTCTCCAAAAAAATGAACCCGGTCATTAAACGGGATCATCACCTCCTCCGGCGTTCCCACCTGACCGTCATAGTAAGCAAGTTCTTTCATAATTAATCTCCTCCGCTTTTATAAAGTTATACGGCATAGTAACCCCCCCTTTCATTCAAGGTGGCGCCCTAAGGGGGGCATAAGGGGTTACTATAAAAATAGTACCTTACACCGTATTTGTCCAGATAATTTTTCTTAAAATTTCAAAAAAATCTTACAATGTCCAGCCCCCAATAAATGGGAAAAAAGCGCCCTCACCCAGGCGGAACCAGCCCGGTTCGGCAAATATTAAAAAACAAACATCATGAGTTAAAAAATAGAATTGTCTTTTTTGCGAAGAAATATTATGATACTTGGGTCTAAAGGTCTGTGATGCGCACGTAGGTCATCAGCCTTGCGGCTGGTGACAAAAGTCACGGAAGTGCGCTGATGCGCACGTAGGTCATCAGCCTTGCGGCTGGTGACAAAATATGATATACTTACGAACGGAGGTTCTTATGAGCGAACTTATTTTTTTCAGGCCCTTTTTTAAGCAGGTATTGTGGGGAGGGCACAAGATGAGGGATTTCTACGGCTACGATATCCCGGGGGATGATACGGGGGAAGCGTGGGTCATTTCCGCTAATCCCCATGGGCAGAGCATTGTCCGGGGGGGAACGTATGACGGCAAAAGTCTCGGGGAACTGTGGGAGCAGCACCGGGAACTGTTTGGGGGCATGGAAGGGGCGGAGTTTCCCCTTTTGGTAAAAGTTTTGGATGCCAACGACCATCTCAGCATTCAGGTCCATCCGGATGATGATTATGCCTTCCTCCATGAACAGGGAGGGAGAGGAAAGACCGAGTGCTGGTACATCTTGGACTGTGACCAGGATGCGGACATCATCATCGGGCATCACGCAAAAAACCGGGAGGAGTTAGAGCAGTTGACTGCAGAGGGCAGATGGGATGACCTTCTCAGGAAACTGCCTATCCACAAAGGGGACTTTTTCTATATCCCATCCGGAACGGTTCACGCGATCCGGAGAGGAACCCTGCTTTTGGAGATCCAGCAAAACAGCGATACCACCTACCGCCTCTATGACTATGGACGTCTCCAGGACGGAAGGCCCCGCCAACTTCATCTGAGGCAGAGTATGGATGTGATCACCTGCCCTTACATTGGCCAGAATACAGCGGGGCCTGTGACTGCCCGCAGGGGCTATGAAATCTGTACCCTGGTGGACGGACCGTATTTTACTGTCACCAGGTGGAAGATAGAGACCGAGGCCTCGCTGGAGCAGAGCTATCCTTTTATGCTGATCGACGTCCTGTCCGGCAAGGGAACCCTGGATAATGCGGCTGTCAAAGCAGGAGACCACCTTTTGGCGCCTGCCGGGTATGGAACCATACACGCACAAGGAACTCTGGAGCTAATCGTCACACACCTTTAGAAACTGTTTAATGGGATGCGTGCGGACGAACTGGCAGGTGACGCGAAGCGGCGCGTGCCGATACTATTCATACTAGGAGGAGGAGATTGACATGTTATTTGGAGCACTGGAAGCAGGGGGCACAAAGATGGTGTGCGCCATGGGAAATGAGCAGGGGGAGATTCTGGAGCGTATTTCGATCCCCACGGAGACACCTGATGTCACCATGCCGAAGATGGTGGAATTCTTTTCAGGAAAAGGGATCGCGGCTCTTGGAATCGGCTGTTTTGGCCCTGTTGACTTAAACCGCAATTCCAAAACCTACGGCTATATCACCACCACGCCTAAACTTCCGTGGAAAAATTACGATATCTGCGGCTATTTCAAAGAGCACCTCAATGTTCCCGTGGGATTTGACACGGATGTGAACGGCTCCATGCTGGGGGAGGCTACCTGGGGCTGCGCCAAAGGGCTGGACACAGCTATCTATATGACTGTGGGCACCGGCATCGGCGTGGGTATCATGGCAGGCGGAAAGCTTCTTCACGGCATGCTTCATCCGGAGGCCGGACATATCCTGATGCCTGTCCGCTCCGATGACCCTTACAAGGGAAAATGCCCTTATCACGGAACCTGCCTGGAAGGGCTGGCCGCCGGACCGGCCATCGAGGCCCGCTGGGGAGCTCCTGGGAAAGATCTGGCTGACAGGCCGGAGGTATGGGATCTGGAGGCCTATTACATAGCTGTCGCTGTTACCAACTATATCATGATTCTCTCGCCCCAGAAGGTTATCTTGGGCGGCGGAGTCATGCACCAGACACAACTTATGCAGCGGATCCGTGCCTATGTGAAAGATATGGTTGCCGGCTATCTGGTGACTAAAGAGCTGGAGGATCTGGACACCTATATCACCCTCCCCTCCCTTGACGATAACCAGGGGATCCTGGGCGCTTTAAAGCTGGGGATGGATGAATTAGCGTTGAAGTAGGGCGTGCGCCGGTAGGCATTGCCTTATGGAGCTTTCAGGAATGCAGAGCGAGTAGGGGAGGTGTTCCCCCCTACTCGCTGCGCTGGGGCGGGGCCGCGCAAGCGGCCACATTTCCTTTACGCCCCATGTGCACAAAAAGGAAGTCTCCCTCCTCTTTGTTGTTATTATTTTCCGGAAGATGCGTTTTCTCCTGCCCGTTTGCCGAACACAACAACAACATCTGTTACCGCGTTGCCGCCCAGACGGTTGCCTTCTTTGTTGCTAAGAGGCGCGCCTATGACACACTCTGTGATCACGCCGTCTGTCAAAGTCAAGGTGACTGTCACATCTCCTCCAAAGCCTTTTCCTGTACCGGTTTTGGTTTCCGGCTGGGATTCTGCCGTTTTCTCCGTGGATGTCTCTGCTGTTTTTTCTGTCTCTGAGGCCGCTGTGGTAACAGGGTTACAAAAATGTTACGGAACAGGAAATGAAAATTTTCTGTTCCCTTTTTTGCCTTATCCTGGTATATTTGT
>CAMTAF010000107.1 GCA_947066955.1 uncultured Hungatella sp. | reverse complement strand
ACCATGTTTTCCCATTTGATAAAAGCTTTATTTCAACTAACTTTGGAAAGATTCAGAAATGCCTTGTCATTTCCGATCCGCATATTGGCCGAAGCGTGGCTGGTGAGCTGTGGCTCGCAGCCACCCTGCGCTGCCAAAAAGCAGAAAGTGATCATCTCCCGCTGCTTATAATCCAGCCCTGCGCGGGTGTAGTAATCGCCGAAACAGTTGCCTGCCAGCCAAAGGTTGATGTGACGGCTCTCCTCAGGGCCGGATTTCCAGAAATCCCTCATCCCTTCCCCGAAGATGTCCACCTGGGCCTGGGTTCCCGCCTCCCTGCGGTTTTCGGCTGTGGTCGTTCCCTGGGCGGGCAGCGGAAGGCTGACCCCTTTCTCCTCCAGCGCCTCGTTGGTGATCTTTAAAAACGGGAACACCCGCCCGATCCCTAAGTACGCCGTGGCCTGATACACGATCTCCTTGATCTCCACAGGAGTGACGCCAAAGTTGAGCGCGGCCGGGACCATGGCTCGAAACTCGTCTGCGCCCTGGCAGCCTAAAAGCGCCGCAAGGATGGCCATGAATCTGGTCCTCCCGTCAAGGTCGTCGTGGTTCACCACCTCGTCAAAGGCGAAATTGTCAAAAAGCTCCGTGAATTCCGGGTCTGTCTCTAAAAACGCAGACTTGTACCCGGGAAACATTTTTTCATGATAAGCAGCGGCTTTTTCTGTGATTGCCATAATATTTTTCCTTCCTCCTATTCAATGTATCGGCACGCGCCGCTTCGCGTCACCTGCCAGGTCGTCGGAAGGCATCCTAAAAATGCTTCGCATTTGCCTTCCTCCTCAATTTAAATTTCTTCCTGTCTCGTATGCCTCTTCGTAAGCAGGATGCCGGTACACATCATCCCTGTCCCATGTGCCGGTGCCGTAGATAATCCCCTCTTCCCTGGCCCCCGGAAGGCACCGCAGATACCCCCTCAGCCCCATAACCGCCCCGTCAACCGCCTGATGCTGGGGGTCCGCCGCAGTGATGATGAAATAAAACCTCTTGTCCCGAATCTCCCTGTACTTGGGCAGGCACCGGTCAATGAAGATCTTCATCTGGGCGCTCATGGAGTAAAAATACACCGGCGTGGCAAGAACGATCACATCCGCTTTTATAAGCTTCTCTATGATCTCCTCCATGTCATCTTTTTTGACGCACACCTCTGTCTTGCGGCATCCGTAACAGGCATGGCAGGGCGTGATCTTCCTTCCGCTGAGGCTGATCTTTTCCGTCTCATGTCCGGCTTTTTGGGCTCCCTCCAAAAGCCGTTCACAGAGGACATCGGAATTTCCCCCGTTTCGGGGACTTGAACTGATTGCTAAGACCTTCATTTTTGTATCTCCCCTTTCTTTATGCCTCTATGATATGGGTTTTTATAGGGAAAAACAATTCCGTTTTCCATGGATTTCTTATAAGAAAAGCTTATTCGACCGCGCGCGTCAGAGTGCTCCCTGCGATTTGTCAAAAAATGATTTCAGGATATCCGCGAACTCCTCCACATAGTATCCGGAATTATCCGTGTTCCAGAAAGCGCAGTAGTTGCGTCTCACAGGCTTCCCCTTTCGGGTAAACCGGGTCCTTCCAAGGCCGGCCGCGAACATCGGCTCATTTTCTCCCCCCTCAACAGGCATAAAGCCCTTCCCTCCAACCACCAGAAGCCTTGCCTCCTCCAGATTTTCCGCAAAGAGGAACTCGCTCCGGATCCCCACGATCTCCTGGTAGTAGGCCCTCTCATTCTCCCTCTGGGCCGGGGAGGCCACCAGGATGCAGGGAATATTCTTTAAGTCTTCCGCCTCCACCTGCTCCATGTCCGCCACAGGATTTCTCGCCGCGATCTCGATGCAGCACTCGCTGGTGGTCAGGATCAGATTCACATACTCGTCGGAAAACGCCCTTCTCTGATCGCTGAGCACCAAATCCACCCTGCCGCCAATCAGCGCCTCGTACAGATCCTCGTGGCTCCCGTTGATGATATGTACCGTCACCTCCGGATGCTTTTCGGAAAATTCCGCCACTGCCAGACGGAACTCCGGCCCGCCGTAGCATTTCAGATAGCCAATCCGAAGCTCGGCGTTGTCCTTGTTGGCGATGCGCGCCGTCTCCCTGCACAGCCTTTCATAATCCGCAGTGAGGACAAGACTCTTTTTATAAAAATGCTCCCCCGCAGGCGTCAGGGAAAATCTCCGGTTCTTCCGCTCCAGCAGCTTCACCCCCAGCTCCTGCTCCAATGCCTGAATCTGCTGTGAGATGGCAGACTGGGAGATAAAACACTCCTCTGCCGCCTCCGTAAAGCTGTTGCATCGGACAACTGCCTGAAAATACCTGATCTGCTTAATCATGGGAATCCCTGCTCTCCTTTGCCGTGTACTTTTATATAAATACCTGATTTCATTATAGTTGTACGGGAAAGGAAAAGCAACCGCAGGGCGGAAAAAGATCAGCCTATGGCTGTTTTCCACAAGCTGATCTTTCTGATTATCTATTCAATATCTATTCATATTTCGCCGCCGCATCCGCCGGCAGATCCTGTTCCATCTATGACTGTCTCTGTGCCCTAGTCAATATGGCACTTCCCCGGCTCAGAAAAACCGTCTCACCACCTCGGCGATCCCGTCGTGGTCATTGTCATTTTCCGTCACAAAATCCGCCACCATTTTCACGGTTTCCGGCGCGTTTTTCATGGCAATCCCTTTGCCGGCATACTGCAGCATCCGGATATCGTTATAGCTGTCGCCGCAGCATATCATCTTTTCCCTCGGAACTCCCAGAACCCGCAGAAGGTATTTGAGGCCGTAGGCCTTGTCCACATTTTTCGGGCTCACTTCCAGGTAAAAGGGCTCTGAATGGAAAATTTCCGCTTCGTGGAAATACCGCCGGTAAAGAACAGGCTCTATTTTCTCCAGAACATCCGGGTCTCCTGTGAGAATACACTGATTTACCAAAAGGTTCTTCTCTGTTCCTAAGTTTTCCCGGACCTCTATGGGCATCCGGCTTATTCTGGACTCCAGCTCCAGATAACGGTCAGGCAGGGTTCCGGCTAAAATCCTGCCGTCTGCGTAGGCGGCCATACCCACGCCCTGTTCTGCCGCATCCCTACACAGTCTCCTGGGAATGTGGGCAGGAAGATGTCTCTCAAACATGCACTCTCCTGTCCTGGCCCGGATAATCTTTCCTCCGTTAAAAGCCAGAAGGCAGCTGTCATACCGATCCAGCCCCAGGGTTCTGGCTATGGGGAAGACCCCTTCCGGCGGCCTTCCCGAGGCCAGAACAACCTTCACCCCCTGTTCCTGGATACGGATCACCTCATCCCGGGTTCTGGACATCACCTCTTTCTCTGAGTTTGTCACGGTTCCGTCAATGTCCAGGACCAGCAATTCATAGTCCATCGGTCAAACCCCTTACAATCCCATCTTCAGGTAAGCCGCCCTCGTCTCCTCCGGCACCATGCTTCCTCCGGTGGCCCACGCAATATGGGTTCCGTTTTTCATCTTATCCGTCAAACCTGCTTTTTCCAGGTAACCTTTCAGTTCCGTCGGGCGGATAAGGGCCCCAAAAGAAGCGCAGGCGCTGGGCTCGATAAAAATATCCTCTTTGTCAAGGAGACCTCTCATGAGATCATATAATTTCTTGTCCTCTATGGTGGCAATGCCAGAAAGCATGGGTTCCACCACCTTGCCCACAAAGGCCGATGGGCGCCCCACAGCCAGCCCGTCCGCATCTGTCCGCCCGTCAATGCCGAGATCCTTTACACTCACCTGATCCTGCAGCCCGGTGGCCATGCCCAGCATCATGCAGCAGGCATGTACCGGCTCTGTAAAGAAGCAGTGGACATTGTCGCCGTAAATCTGTTTCAACCCATAAGTCACTCCCCCCGGAGCGCCTCCGATCCCGCAGGGAATGTAGACAAAGAGGGGGTGATCCCGGTCCACAGGGATGTTCTGCCGATCAAGCTGGTTTTTCAGCCTCTCCCCTGCCACGCTGTAGCCCAAAAACAGGTTTTTTGAATTCTCGTCATCAACAAAATAACTCATCTCGTCGCCATCGGAATTCTTCCGCCCCTGTTCCACGGCCGCGCAGTAGTCGTCAGCGTATTCGATCACTTCCACCCCGCGGCCTCTCAGCAGATCCTTCTTCCACTGTTTTGCGTCAGCGGACATGTGGACGATCACATGAAATCCCAGCTTCGCGCTCATGATGCCGATGCTCATGCCCAGATTCCCGGTGCTTCCCACCTGCACCGTATGCTTTCCGAAAAATTCACGGAATTTGGGCTCTGCCAGCACACGGTAATTGTCCGTCTCTTTCAGCATCCCTGCCTCCAAAGCCAGGTCCTCTGCGTGCTTCAATACCTCATAAATGCCTCCCCTGGCTTTTACGGAACCGGAGATGGGCAGGTGGCTGTCCATTTTCAGCATCAGCCTTCCTTCTATTCCGGCCCCGTAAGCCGTATTCAGAAAATCCTTCATCCCCGGGATCTCACGCAATTCGGATTCTATGATTCCTCCGGTGGCTTTTAATTCCGGGAAGACCTCCTCCAAGTAAGGGGCAAATCTCTCCAGACGGTTCCTGGCATCCTCGATCTGATCCGGATGAAGCGCCGCAGCCGGCTGCTGGGCCTGGGGAACCTTTTTGTCATTGATCCAAAAAGTTTCTTTCAGCCGGAACGCGTCTTTTACAGCCGGAATTGTATCAATAAATTTCTGAAGTTCTTCTCTCATCTATGTATTCTCCTTTTCCCCGTTCAAATACCCGTTTTTTGGGTTCATAAATTCTTTCACGGCTTTCCTCACCTGGGGACCCAGAAGGAAGAGGGCCGCGATATTGGGCAGGATCAGCAGCCCAAGTGCGCAGTCCTGGATATACCAGACCATATCAATGCTTCCAAGGCTTCCCAGAATAATGATCACCGGAAACAAAAAACGGTACACAGCTGCCAGGCCCGGCCGTTTCAGATAGGTCAGGCTGACATGGCCGAAATACCACTGGCTCATCAGCGAGGTGCTGGCAAACAGAATCAGGCTGACATAAATCACATACTGCATTCCCGGGAGCACATGGTTAAATGCCGCCGCGGCCAGGGTAGACGCGTTTCCATGAAACCCGTTTGCCCCGGTGATCAGGACCGTAAAGCCTGTGGTTCTGCTGATCAGTATGGTATCAATAAACACCTCAATGACTCCGTACAGCCCCTGCCGCACCGGGTGATCCACCTCTGCCGAAGAGTGGAGCACCGCCGCCGATCCCTCCCCGGCTTCATTGGAATACAACCCCCTGGTCACGCCGAACCGCATGGCTTCTTTCATGGTGATTCCCGCCAGAGCTCCGGCCCCTGCCTTCAGGGAAAACGCGCCTTTTATGATGGAGACCAGCATATCCGGAATCTTCCACACGTTCAGCGCCAGAATCACCAGTCCGCCTGCCACATACAGACCGGCCATCACGGGAACCACCCGCTGCGCTACCTGCACCAGCCGCTTAAAGCCTCCGCGGATAATCAGGCTCATGGTCACGGCCATCACGGCTCCTGTCAGCAAAAACGGAGCCTGAAACGCCTCGTTGACCACATTGGAGATGGTATTGGACTGGATCAGAGTTCCGCCTGCATTCTGGATAAACAGCATCACGGCCACAAAAATCCCTGCCCGCTTCCACCCCATGCCGCGCTCGATGTAGTACATGGGCCCGCCTGCGATATCGCCCTTTTCGTCATAACCGTGGTAGGTTATGCCCATAACAATCTCGCCGAATTTCGTGGCCATCCCCAGGAAAGCCGCCACCCACATCCAAAACAGCGCCCCCGGTCCTCCCGACAGGATAGCAGTTGACACTCCTACGATATTTCCGCTTCCCACGCAGCTTGCCACAGCCGCGCAGAGCGCCTGATAGGAAGAACATTTTCTCTCATCCTTTATCTCCTTCTTCTCTCTGGACAGCCGAAAAAATCCTTTTCTGAGAAGCCGGACAAACTGAAACTGGATTCCCCCTGTTATCAGGGTATAAAAGATGCCCAGCCCTAAAAGAGCCGCTAAAAGCCAGTCGCCCCAGAGAAGATCAGCCAGGGTCTTAAACAAATACTCTGCTTTTTCCATGGGCTCTTCCTTATCTCAGCACGTCTCTTCCTTCCGCGTCAGGCAGTTCCACTCCCATGATCCCTGCCAGAGTGGGGGCCACGTCGATGAGCCGGACGTTTTCCAGATTGCCTCTGGCGATTCCTTTCCCTGTCAGCATAAAGGAAGCTCTCATCTCCGGAAATTCTTCATTGTATCCGTGCTGGGCCTTCTGTGTCAGGCGGGTGCGGCAGTATTCCCCATCCACGTCGTCGCGGATCTCATACCCTTTATCCGCTATGAGCACATAGGCCGCCTCCGGGAAACCGCCTCTCTTTTTCGCACCTTCCTGATCCACAACCTCCATAATCCCGCTTTCCGGGTCTTCTTCCAGACGGTCTACGATCTCTTTTAAGAGTTTTGCGGCCTCTGTATCCTTGGGATCCGCCAGACGGATCTCCGACGTTCCCCCTGCTCTCTGGCTGAAGGCTCTCCAGCTTATCACCTTTCCCTCCTCATCTGTCCGGATCAGTCCCGCCTTTTTCAGAAGAACGTTGGGAGAAATGTTATGGGTGTTGTCCAGGGTTCCGTGATCCGAGACCACACAGACCACCAGGTCTCCCCCTGTAATCCTCTCTGCCTCCCGGATCAGTTCTCCCAGCATAGCGTCGATCTTCTCAAGGCTTGCCGCCGCCTCCCTGCTGTAGACGCCGTTCTGGTGGGCGCTCTCGTCAAAGCTGGCAAAATACGCGGACATAAAGAAGGGTTTTTCCTCAATCTGAGGCGCCAGCTTTTCTTTCAACACCCACATGGCTGCTTTTCCCCTCTGGGCATCTCCGGCGTCGGACAGATCCAGCCCTCCGGCATAGGTTCCGATGTCCTTCTCCATCTGGATGATCAGTCCCTGAGGCTTTGCCACCGCGTCGATGAATCTGCTGTCAATCTCGCTGCCGTCCCACCAGAATTCAGGCGCAATATAATCTCCTTTCGCTCCCACGGAAGTGGGGAAGGCCACGCTGGCCGAACAGTACCCCCCATCCTTTGCCGCTTCCCACAGGGTCTTTACCTTATCATTGACAAACCAGTGCCACGCCCCGTTGTGCTCCCCTGTGGGATCAAAAATTCCGTTGTTGACAATCCCGTGTACCGCGGGGTTGGTTCCTGTGATCATGCTTTGATGGCACGGATAGGTGAAGGTAGGGAACACGCTTTTGCTCCCCTCTCTGGCCGTAAGGCCATTTTCCACAAAATAGCGGGTGATGTTGGGAAGCTGAACCCCCAAACGCTCCTGTTCAAAAACAAATTCCGGTTTTAAGGCATCCACAGAGATAAGCAGCACGCTTGGCTGTCTGGTTTTCTGATTTTCTGATAAAGTCATCATGTTCCGTTCCTTTCTTTTGAGATGATCATTCTTACCCCCGCGTTCCTGAAGGCTTCCGCCTGTTGATCCGAAACGTCCGAATCCGTGATCACCATGGAAATCTTTTCGATCCCGCACATCTTCACCAGGGAATTATTCCCTATCTTAGAACTGTCTGCCAATACGATTGTGCGGTCTGCCGCTTCCATCATCTTATTCTGGACAGAGATCTCATCCATCCTCTGATACGTGATCCCCCGTTCCACCGATATGCCGCAGGTAGTAAGGAAAAATATATCCACATTAATTTTGGAGAAAATAAGTGTCGCCACATCCGATACAAATGCCTCCTCATCTGCCCGGTAAACCCCTCCTGTCAAAACCAGGGTAATGCCCTCGGCGCCTGCCAGTTCCTGAGCCACGGCAAAGGAATTCGTAACTACTGTCAGGGAGTGAAATCTGGCCTTAATCACTTTTGCCAGGGCAAGAGAAGTGGTTCCTGAATCCAAAGCCACCGCCTGCCCCTCTTTAATATGGTTCACAGCCTCCAGGGCAATGCTCTCCTTGCCGGAAAGATTCTCCTCCTGCCTCTTTTTAAATGAAGTGTAGGTTAAATTCTTGGCCTGAGGCATCTCCAGCTTCATAGCGCCGCCCCGGATCCGTCTTAACATCCCTTTGGCCTCCATATTCTCCAGATCTCTTCTTATGGTCTCCCTGGAAGTTTGAAGAGCATCGCAAAGCATGATCGTCCTCACGCTGCCTTCCCTTTCCAGCAGATTATAAATTTCCTCATATCTTTGTTCTGTTAACATCTATCTTCTTCCCTTCTGTCTTGTCAAATCCATTTTTCAATTGCAATATTACCACTTATTTACACAGATTGCAATATATTTTTTCGATTTTTTGCACAGATATGCAACTCTTACCTAATATATGTCTCCAAACTTTCCCCGTTTTTACATATATTTGCAACTTTTTACACATTTTTGCTTGACATTACACAGAAATGCAACTATACTTAAAAGCGTCAAATCCATTTTATAAAAATCCAAAAGAACGAGGTAAGCCATTATGTCTGAACAAAAAAAAGGATCCATTGATAAAAAATGGATCTCCTTCGGAATCCTGATGTTGGGAGCCGGAACTATCTACAAGCTGGGCTTTTTAAAAGATGCTTTCTATGTGCCTATGCAGGAATTTATGGGGCTGTCCCATACACAGATCGGAACGGCCATGAGCGTGGCTGGCCTGATCTCCACCTTTGGCTTTCTGGCTTCCATTTACCTGACAGACCGAGTGTCAAAAAAGATTATGATCCCCCTGTCCCTCATCAGTATCTGTGTATGCGGAATCTGTCTATCCACGTTTCCGTCCTACCCGGTATTCCTTCTGATTTACTGTCTTTTAGCGGTCTGTGCCGATATGCTGTACTGGCCTACCATGCTCAAGACTGTCCGCCTTCTGGGCAATGAAGACGAGCAGGGCCGCATGTTCGGCATCATGGAAGCCGGAAGGGGTCTGATGGACACCATTATCGCCTTCGGCGCCCTGGGGATCTTCTCCGCAATGGGAAGCTCGGCGGCCGGCCTTAAGATGGCAATCCTGTTCTATTCCATCGTCCCCGGCGTGATCGGCATTATTATGTATTTTCTGCTGGAACCCGACGAGGCCCCCGCTCCTGCCGCGGAGCATTCAGAGGCAGAGAGTGTAAGCGCCAACAAACGAGCCTGGGACGGGGTGGTCCGCGCCCTGAAAAACAAAAACATATGGCTGGTATCTTTTAACGTATTTTTCGTGTACAGCGTTTACTGCGGACTTACTTATTTTATCCCGTTTTTGGAGGAAGCCTATGCCCTCCCTGCTGCCCTTGTAGGAGTCTATGGGATTATCAACCAGTACGGGTTGAAGATGTTAGGAGGGCCCATCGGCGGTTTCATTACCGATAAAGTCCTTCACTCTGCCACCAAATATTTACAGATCGCGTTCGTGATTGTTGGAGTAATCCTGGTTGTCTTTTCTCTGCTGCCCCACCAGACCATGGGAATCTTCCTGGGCATGGCTGTCACACTGACCATAAGCGCCTGTGTTTACAGTATGCGCGCGATCTTCTTCGCTCCCATGGATGAAGTCCATGTGCCCCGCGAGATCACAGGTTCCGCAATGTCTATGGGATCCTTTATCGGATACCTGCCAGGCGCTTTTATGTATGCTGTATACGGCGGAATCCTTGATAAGTTTGACGGCCTCACCGGTTACCGAATTGTCTATATCATTATGGCAGTCTTCGCGGCCGGAGGATTTTTATTGAGTACATATATTCTGAAGACTATCAGAAAAACCAAGAAAGAAAACCAGAAATAAAGAACAGGCACAAGGCCGGGCCCCGGCCAGCTTCGCTGGCAAACCTCCTCTCGGGGCCCGTGTGATCGAGCAGGGGAGGCTTTTCCCCTGTTCGCCGCGCCGGAGCGGGGCCGCGCAAGCGGCCATATTTTCTTTCCGTCCCGCGCGCAATCTATTCAAATTCCGCCGCCACCTCCACCAGCAGATCCCGGATCTTCAAGTGCTGCGGGCATACCTTCTCGCATTTGCCGCATTTAATGCAGTCAGAAGCCTTGCCGTTGTTCACCGTATGTACATTGTTAGTTTGCTCTGTCATATATACTCCCTCTGGTAATAATAAACCTTCCCATGCCAAAAAGGAAGTATCTCCATTTTAACAGAAATACTTCCAAGTCCAATACCCTGGGCCTCCTTTGCTCGGCATCAGACAGGCACGGTATCATTTCGGACAGCCCTTTTATGCTCTGAGACAGACGCGCCCCTAACAATGAAATAATATGCCCGAAAATGTCTCCTGTCAAAAACCATGGCCTGAGAGACCGCAGTCTGAGCACAATTTTTGCCATTTCCAACAATCAACACATCCATGGGTACCTGAAACAGACAACTCAGCGCATAGAGATTATCAATGCTTGGGATATTAACTCCCTCCAGCCAACGATATACCGTTTGAACACAGGTCAACCCCAAATATCTCTGAATATCAGCGGGTGTCTTATTCGCAGCTCGCATGATATTGTTTATTCTTTCCGCTGTTTTCGCTTTATCGATCACCGGATACATCTAACACACCTTATCTTTACACAATACAATCTCTGGACAAACAGGGCATCCTCCCATACACTGTCTCTGCATGGGGCAGTCAGGGCAGGATGTAAGAAAGTTATTTCGGAATTGTTCAAATTCCGGTCCGTTCCACGCTTCATCAATGGTATATTTTCTAAGATCTACGGCCCAGCGTTCCTTCTGGTTGTCAAAACTACAGGGAAGGAGCTTCATATCCGGTGTGACATAGGCCGACCACCGCGCCGCTTCACAGGTGTCCAGAGAACGGAAATCCGTATTTTTCATGTTATGGAGCAAACCAGGAACAGAACAGCTGTCAAAGCCGATCTTAAATGGAAACGTCTCTTCATCAATATATCGGAACAATTCCTTCAGGTCAGCATCCTCCCATGAGAGCAAATTTTCCTTCCGTCCAAGGCCTATGGGTTTATGCAGAAGAAAAATAACCGCGTTTACTCCCTGGGGAACCTCTTCGCACAGAAAACTCTTTGCCCTTTTCACAGTCCCCCTGCTTAAGACAAAATGAATGTTGGTTTTTACCCCCGCTTCAATCAGCTTCCCAATCGCCCTTTTGGTGTACGGCTGCCCATACCAGCTGATGGCCACGGCGCCGCAATATGTTTTGCACAATCTGATGATATCTTCGTCAAATCCCAGTCCGGAAGAGGTAAAATTCGGCACAATATGGTGCGTCTTACATATCTGCAAAATACTCTCGAATTCTTCATGCTGATCCGGGTCTCCCCTTCCTCCAAGGGCAAACTGATAACTCCGGCCCTCGCACTGCTTCGCGATCACCAAAAAATCATCCGCGCTCATATTCGCCTGTCTTATATTCCAGCCATCCTGATAACACTCAACACCTGTCTCCCTGCACAGTCCCGACAATCCATGGGCACAATGTCCCATAATCCCTACATCCAGCAATTCGGGGAAATCCGCCATAAACGGATCTTCCATGGTCTCTTTGCCGTTTCTGAATACGCCGCTGCGCATATAAAAACCGGTGTTTTCATCAAAAAGGGAAATATACTTCCTGGTTTTGTTAACAATCTTCCGCATAAGCTCCCCAATCAATAGCTCAAATCTGTATCTATCTGTTTAAAGTTAGAACCTTCATCCTCTCTCTCGATAATATTCCAGATATCCTGAAAAATCTCTGAATAATGATAGTCACAGCACTCAAAATCAATGCTTCCTCCATATAATGTCATGCCCTCTTTCTGCGCCTTCCTCAGCTCCTCCACGTCACAATCGATCCAGCAGTCTACCCTATCGCGATAATCCTCCAACTCCTCTCCGTCTTCAATAGGCGGGAGAGGTTCTCCCATCATCCTCTCTTCAATATAACGGATAATGGCATCTTTCTGCCTGTCACTTAATTTCCCCTTTTTGGCCAGTATAAAGGAGGATGAGGAACTGTTTGATACAAAATCTGTTCTTATCTTCATGTTTCGCTTTCCCTTCCTGTTTTCTATCTCTTTATATCAAGTATACATGCTTAATCTGTTTCTGTCATTGAATTTAAAATTCAATGACGTAATGCCAAGAAACACCGTATTTATGCGGTTCTTCCGACATTTAGGAAGAAAGTTTATTCCAATAAATACCCCAATTTTACCAAACTTATTTTTTCAACCGTGATTGGCGAGGCCTGGAGAAGAAAGAGCCCCTGAGAGGAGTCCCAGAGGCCCAGCAGGCAAGGATCACAATCCCAGTTCTGTAAAGTCAATCCACAGATCATCGTAGATGTTGACCTTGATCTTGTCCTGAAAAGTATAGGAATCAGCTTTAAAATCTGTTTCCTCTAGATGGTACACAAAAATCTTTTTGCTGAGAGGATCCACGATCCAGTATTCTCTCACTCCGGCATCCATATAAAGATTTAGCTTGCGTACATAGTCATCTGATGGGTTACTAGGGGAAATGATCTCCACAATCCAGTCCGGTGCCCCGGTGCAGCCCCGATCCGTCAGCTTGTCAGGGTCACAGATCACGCTGATATCTGGTTCCACCACGTTTTTGTCATCTTCTGAAAATAGCTTGACAGCAAAAGGAGCCGGATAGACCTCACAGGGGCTGTCTTTGGAGTCAATATAGTTGGCAATTCTCACGTGGAGAAAAGAAAGTATCTTCTGGTGTATCCTGCTGGGAGCTGCCATGTAATAGATTTGACCATCAATCAGCTCGGCTCTGACATTTTCCGGCAGATTGTAATAGTCCTCTTCTGTATAGATGTTTGCGTGGGCTAATGCTTCAGACATGATTTTCTCCTTTCTGGGTGTAGTTATGGGGTTTCCGAGGCAGCAGGGGAAAGGTTGTCTGGTACATACTCCATTAAATCCCCTGGCTGACAGTTGAGTAATTTACATAATTTTTCAAGTGTTTCAGCTCCGAGATGTCCTTTGCCGTTTTTTAGGTTGTAATAAGTTTGCTGTCCTAGTATTTTATTTTGGCGTAAATAATATGTGGTGATGCCTTTTTTACAAATAAAAGTTTGAATAGTTTATTGTACCACTCCTGCTGCCCCTCTGTAAAGAGAGGATTTGAGAGAAATGCAGATAACTTTTTCATATTGATATTGCTCAAATTGTTTCTTTAACGAATAAACAATTATGCCACATCCAGCCATGATACAATATTGCTCATCAGATGAAATTATAATTTTATCTACATCTCCGTAAAAATCTCCAATAATCGCTTCCTTTGTTGAATATTTTATTTTTAATAGAACCAATTCATACTCTCTATAAATCTCATAATGACTGCTTTCTGTTAATTTTATCATTCATTATCCTCGGCAATTTAGCTTCAAATCCTAAGATCGTTTTTCTCTCTGTCGTATGCTCCAAACGAATCTTAAAGCTACAAAACCCATAATCCAGCGTCTTCCAATTTTCTGTGATACTAAATATTTACCTTATTAACGGCAATATAAAAATATCCAGAATAATGAGTAAATCCATTATCGTTTGGAAAATATGCCCACAGTTCTTGATATTTTTCAGGGTCAATTCCACTGGCTTCATTATACGCTGTCATTTTCCTTTTGTATATGGATATTTTATACACATATATTCTTTTCCCCACTGATCAATGAAATCTCTCCAGTCGGGGACCGCTTCTGTCCGGCCTTGATTTATATATGAAATCATTTTATCCCACAGTTCATCGCGAAAGTCATGATACCCTTCCGGCAGTCGCCCATTCTCTGCCTGAATTTCTATATGATCTCCATTGGTGTACACCACATGGATCAGTGTGTCATACCTGCTTCTTAATGCCTGCTCATTTCTATCCTCCACCTGTCCTGCGTTCTCTATGTTATAGAATTCGCCCTGGCGCACATACTCTGTCCCGTTGGCTCCGTCCTCCCAGCTGTCCATATCATATCTCTCGATGAGCTCCGTCAGTTCTCCTGGCGCACTGGAAACTTTCTTTACCGCCTCCATTCCTTCCCAGGGCAAAGACTGCTTCCCGCAGTAGAGCACAGGCCTCCCCGACCTGTCCACGGAATAGGTTTTTGGGGGAGAACAAACCTTATACCGGATGCTCTGCTCACCACCGTCGTACACAAGGGAAACCGCCAAAGCGGACTCCTTTCCCCCATAGCTTTCTAAAA
>CAMTAF010000106.1 GCA_947066955.1 uncultured Hungatella sp. | reverse complement strand
AACAGTGGAGCGGAACAGAGTTCCGCTCCAGATCCCTCGGTGTGGAATAATCATTTACCGTCAATTTTGCGCCAACTTAGCATTAATTTACCGTACTCCTCCCCTATTTATGCGGGTTTCCGGGGTTTTCGCTTAAAAAAAGTGAAAAAAGTTTGTGACATTAACTTGACATTAGCGGGGTGGGGGACTTTGTGTTTGCGGGATAGTTTGCCTGTGTAATTAAAAATTTGATGTCGATGTAATAATTTATAGCATTTTTTACCAAATGAAGATATAATGCTTATAAACACAAGTAAGGAACAATTGGATATCGAGTTTACGGAACTGGTTACAAGCTATCGTTTGAGGAAGAATATAGGTAAGACATTATGCAGAAAATCATCGAAAATTGTTGATAGGCAGGTGGCTTTATGGATAAAAAAATGCAAATCAGAAACAGTACTGCTGATTTTCTTGTATTTACAAAGGAGAATAGGGAAGACAGCATTGAAGTCAGAGTGCATGATGAAGATGTATGGCTGACGCAGAAGAGCATGGCTCAGCTTTTTGAATGTTCTACAGATAATATTGGCTTACATTTGAAAAACATTTTTGCCAGCGGAGAGCTGGATGCAGAAGCAGTTACCGAGAAATCCTCGGCAACTGCTTCTGATGGAAAAAAATATATGATGAGATTTTATAATCTGGATGCGATTATCTCTGTAGGTTACAGGATTAATTCCATTCGTGCGACTCAATTCAGGCAGTGGGCAAAAAAAATATTGAAAAGCTTTACTGTCAAAGGTTATGTGTTGGACAAAAAGCGTCTTGAGAATGGACAGGTATTTGATGAAGAGTATTTTGAACATTTACTTGATGAAATCAGGGAGATCCGTGCAAGCGAGAGGAAATTTTATCAAAAGATAACGGATATTTATGCAACGGCAGTGGACTATTCCCCTACAGCAGCAACTTCGAAAGATTTTTTTGCTATGGTACAGAATAAGCTGCATTATGCGATCCATCACCACACGGCTGCAGAGGTGATTGTAGAACGCGCAGATCATGGAAAAGAACATATGGGGCTGACAACCTGGAAAAATGCTCCAAGTGGTAAAATTGTCAAAGAAGATGGAGCATAGCAAAGAATTACCTGACCCAAACGGAGATGAAGGATTTAAATCAATTTGTTACTATGTATCTGGACTATGCGGAAAGACAGGCAAGACGGCAGATTCCCATGACTATGGAAGATTGGGCAAAAAGGCTGGATGTATTTCTTGAGTTTAATGAGGAAGAGGTTCTGAAAGATAAGGGGAGAGTATCCGCTGAGATTGCTAAAAGTTTTGCCGAGAGTGAATTTGAGAAATATAGGATCATTCAGGATAAGCTGTACCAAAGTGATTTTGATAAGTTATTACTTGCAGTTGGTGAAAATGATAAAATAATTTGACACTAATTTACCGTCAATTTTGCGCCAACTTAGCACTAATTTACCGTACTCCTCCCCTATTTATGCGGTTTTCCGGGGGTTTCGCTTAAAAAAAGTGAAAAAAGTTTGTGACATTAACTTGACATTAGCGGGTTGGGGGACTTTGTGTTTGCGGGATAGTTTGCCGGTGTGAGATAAAAAATTTATTATTGTGCAAAATATTGGGTTTTCATATGATAATTTTGAACAATAAAAGTTGTAGAAATGCTCATAGTTTGGTACAATAAACGAAGACGAGTTCGACTTTACGGTCGATGCGGATACCTTCGGCTGTATGCATCACGGCTCTCTGAAGCTGTGCGCGCAGCATGCGGTAAGCGCGATGAAGGGCGCATATACGGAGGCAAGAGACAAAAGAGGGGGATAATATCATATGGGAATCATGCAGAAACGTTCGTTGAAATTGGGGATTGGCTTTTTGGTGCTTCTGTTCATGGGAGTATCGCTGGCATGGAGTGTTTTTGTCGTTCCGATTGAAGATTACTTCGGTTGGAGCAGAAGCCAGACTTCGCTGGCTTTCACAGTCAATATTATTTTCTTTTCGCTGGGAAGTGTAGCTGCCGGAAGCTTAAGCAAGCGATTTTCCTTCGGTGTGATGTTGAAAGCTGCCGCTGTTATGGTGTTTGCCGGATTCTTTCTGGCAAGCAGAATGAATGCGGTATGGCAGCTTTATCTGGGATACGGCATTCTGGTGGGCGGAGGAGTCGGCATGGGATATAACTGCATTCTGTCCGCCATTCCGCTGTGGTTTCCGGAAATGAGCGCGACTGCCACCGGTACGCTGCTCATGGGATATGCGCTTTCCACCGCTGTATTTGGGCCGATTTTAAACAGCCTGATCGGCGGTGTGGGTATTCTGACAGCGTTCTTAACACTGGCGGCAGTGTGCGGAGCGGGCGTCCTGATTTTCGGAACCTTTATCCGCATTCCCACGTTTGAGGAGATGAACGAGCTTCCTCAGTATGACAGAAACAAGGGCAAAAAAGCCCGCAATGTGATCACGGCAGATATGGTAAAGCTGCCGCTGTTCTGGGTATACTATCTGATGACGGTGATGATGCCCGGCATCGGCATAGCTATGATCAACCACAACTCACCGATTCTGACCGAGGTGTTAGGTACTTCCGCATCCTTTGCGGCGGCGATCGTCAGCCTGGTGGCAGTGTGCAACGGTCTGGCTCGGTTTGGTTTCGGATTTGTGTTTGACCGGCTGGGGGTAAAAATTTCCGCGATATCCGTCAGCATCATTACGGCAGTTGCGGTCCTGGGAATTTTTCTGGGTGTGACCTCCCAAAATACCGTGATTTATATTGTTTCCATCTGCTTGCTTCTGGTGAGTTTTGGCTGCAATGCAACCATGATGCCGTCCATGGTCAGGGAGCTTTTCGGACATCGGACATTTTCACTGAACTATTCGCTTCTGGCAACGGATTCCATAATCACAGCATTTTATCCGACAATTGTGGGATCACTGCGGACAGCGTCCGGAAGTTATACACTGCCATTAATGGTCTTGGTGGCCTCCGGTATGATAAATTTAGTGTTGCTGATGGTGTTCCTGAGGCTGTATTCCCGTATGGACGGGTGACGTGTGATCGTGTGAAAGCAGCACATGACCCATAAGACCATGCGGAGAGTTTGTAGCGAATGCGGCTGCATATGCAAAGAGTTATCCATATACAGGAAAAGGGTAAAATCTGTAACTATTCCTAGTGATAGTACGATTGAAAATATATGAGACAGAAAATAGAGAATTGTATCAAAAAGGAGAATTCCATGGACTACAGTGAATTTATAGACTGCATTTGTAAAACCCTTCAGGAGCTTCCCGCCGCGCGAAAAGACGCGTGGATCTTGGAACAGGCAAAGATGATTCCGGAAGAGATGCGGCATAATTTTATCCTGTCTTTAACCGGAGAAAAGAAGATTACGTATATGCCGACGGAAGCAGAGATTGACGAATTTTGTGAAAAGGTTCACAGCGGTGAGATTTATGTGGAATACGAAACTCACTATTTTGAATTCGATTCTGATGGCAGGTATATGGATAATTGGAAGACATGGCACAACGACCCTCAGGGGGCCCTTTCCTTTTTGGACAGGACTTTTCGGGGTTGCCATGATCTTATGCGTCTGGGAGAGTACAAACTTGCGCGGAGATTATTAGACAGAGTCTGCCCTTTGGAATTCCAGGTCGTAAAAGCAGCGGATTCAGAAGATTTAAAAAAAGATTCTCCGTTTACCATCGCGGATGCTGAAAAAGAACAAAAATTGTCCATGCAGATGTACGAGATAGGATATGACTGGTTGGAGGCGCTGCTTTTAGACCGCGATGACGGGGAAGATTTAAAGTTTGCGGAGAAGTTTCTGAAAACTTTACAGAACAAACTGTGCGGGAAGCTTAACCCAAGTGACTTTGGGGGGCTGATTTCAGAAGATCTTTTGGATCGCCTGGAGAGAATTCTGGAAAAGGAGATAGAAGACCTTGATAGAAGCCTTAAAAGACTTTCTGGACAAGGACGGTACTGGCGGGAAAAGCAAGAACTTGAGAAAAAACGAGCGAGAAACCAACATCTTCTTCTGGATATTCGAAAGAAATGCAGAAAGCAGGAGGGGGAAAGGCAAAATCAGGTGTCCGTACTTCGCGCTTCGTGGAAGCAGATCAAAGAATTACTGAGGACATTGAGCTATGAGAGATATATCGATGACCAGCTGGAGATTGACGAGGTATGGAAAATCTGCCGTGCATTGATAAAAAGAGGAAGATTTGAGGAGGAAGACTGGAAGCTTAGAAAAGAAATTTTGAATGATATGATTTCTAACGAGTATTATGACTGCTATGGCTGTTATGATCCCATTAAGGAGCTGGCAGGAAAACTGTACATAACGGATAAGGAAACATTAGAATTTGCAGATTTAATGAATGAGAGCGAGTATTACGCAAGAGAGGCGGCGGATTTGTACCGTCAATATGGAAGAACGGACAAGTATGTCCAGTATTTGGAGACACATTTGAATAAGGAATCGAAAGAGTATGTTGAGTTAATTCAGTGCTATTGTGAGGCCGGGAATAAGGCGGGAGCCCGTGAGATTGGGGAACAGGGATTAAAACAGTGTAAGGACGATTTAACGGAGCTTTTTATCTACCTTCTGCGGGACGCAAGGGAATGCAAAGATGAAGGACGGTATAAGAAGCTGTACGCCAGCGCCAAGAGAAGAAGAGGGGCGAATATTGTCAGAGTTGATGAGGCTTTGGCTAAAAACTGCATATTGGAGCCGGAGACTTAAAGCTAGAAAACGGAACACGATAAAAATCTTTATCGCTGTTCCGTTAATTTTTTGGAATAAGCCTTTGGAGCGATCCCGAATTCCTTTTTGAAGGAGCGCAGGAATGAGGTATAGTTGCCAAAGCTGTACAGAGAGCAGATCTGTTCAACAGGGGTGCCGGAGAGCAGATCCTGCTTGGCAAAGTAGAGTTTTCTTTTTGTAATATACTGATGAATGGAAATCCCCATATATTTAGAAAACTCCCGTGACAGGTGGGATTTGCTGATATAAAGCTCCTCGCTGATATCCTTGATGGATATATTTTCGTGGATATGGGCGGCAATGTAATTGAGGATATGGAGCAGGATGTCACTGCCTCCGATATCATTTTCCAGATAGACGGGCTGCTGGTAAAGCTTCACTTTTGTGATATGGATCAGGATTTCTGTAATATAGGAATTAATCAAAAGGTCGGCCCCGTATTCCTGGGAATTTGACTGGATTAAAATCTTCTGAAGCAGGTTTGCAATCAGGGACCGGATTTCCATGGGCAGACACAGGTGGGAGCCGGAAAAGTGGATTTTCTGGAAGGAGAGCAGGAGGTTTGTACACGAGGAGGACAGGGATTCTAAGTATTCCGGCGTGAGCCACAGGACATAGCGCTCGTAACTGTTATCTCGGATGTCGATTTCGGCATAATGGTACTGGCCCGGGGACATAAGCATACAGTCACCTGGCTGAAGTTCGTATATGGAATCCTCGATGTGGTAGGAGACATTGCCGGATATCAGAAAATAGAACTCATAATAGGTATGTCTGTGATGGTCGATGGAGTTGAGCCCTGTATCACGGTTATAATAGATTTCAAAATTTTTATCCCTCATGGGCGGTTTTGCGAAAAAGGTGGTGGGTAAGACTCGGTTTGACATGAAAGGCGCCTTTCTGTTTTGAACAAATTCTTTCTGTCTATTATTATAAAGGAAATAGAAAAAATTTCAATATGAATCGGGAAAATATCCATAAAAAAAACAAAATAAAGAAAAAATTGTGTAAAATTCACATAAAATAGCAAAAATAATGATGACGGGATTTTAGACGGGATGAGACTTTTTGCAGGGTTTTATGATTGCAAAGAGCCTTATTTTGTCGATTTGTATATAGTATAATGCAGATACAAAACCAAAAGGAGGGAGCAGATGAGGGTATCAACATCAACAAATATTTTAGATTGCCTGCCGGAAGGCGGGAGGGTACCGGTTTTAGAAAGCCTGGCATTATGCCGGGAGGCTGGTTTTAGGGTTTTTGACATGAATTTTTGCGACAACGGTCTGGAGAACGGTTTTTTGATGTCAGATGACTGGGAAAAGAAGATCCATGAGATCATGGAGGAGGGCAGCAGGCTGGGGATTGAATTTTCACAATCCCATCTGGAATTTTACAATGTGCTGGATCCCGGGATTCCCAATCGGGAGATCAGGGAGAAGCTGGTGCGCAGAGGGATTGCCGCCTCCGGAAAGATGGGGGTGAAGTGGACGGTCCTTCATCTGGGAACCATTTATGAGGATGGGGCCTATTCTTTGGAGAAATCGAGGAAGGCCAATATGGAGTATATCAAGCCTCATTTGGAACAGGCTGCCCTGTGCGGCGTTGGAATTGCCGTGGAGAATCTTCCGGACAAGGAGAGGCGGCGCTTCGGCGGGGCGCCGGAAGAGCTGATGGATTTTGTGGATGAGATGAAGGCGGACAATCTGGGCATTTGCTGGGACACGGGACATGGGAACCTGATGAAGCTTGATCAGGCGGAATGGATCCGAAAGATCGGCTCCAGGCTGAAGGCTGTCCATGTGGCTGATAATTTCGGCCAGTGGGATGAGCATATGGCGCCGTATTACGGGAGCGTGGATTGGGTTTCCGTGGTACATGCCCTGAAGGAGATCGAGTTTCCCTATGATTTTACATATGAAATCCACAATATGACAAGGAAACTGCCCCTGGAGCTGAGAATGCAGCAGTTAAGGCATCTGGTAGATATCGGCGAATATTTGATCAAACTTTAGGAGGAGGGAAAAGGTGGAAATCATCGAATACAAGACAGAGGGCAAATCAATGGACAAGCAGCTCTGCGAGGATGAGATGGTAATAACGGACCGCTTTGTGGCGGTGATCGACGGAGTGACCTCTAAATCGGATTTTCAGTACAAGGGAAAATCCACAGGCAAGCTGGCGGCCGGTTTTGTGAAAGAGGTTTTGACAGAGGCTGCGGCGGAGGCGGGCATTGAAGACATTATGGCCGGGTGCAGGAGAAAATGGGAAGAATTTTACAGAGAAGTTTCCTTCCCTTATGAAAGAAAATCCATGGGACCCCAGGCCGTGGCGGTTATCTACTCGGCATTTTACAGGACCATATGGCTCATCGGTGACTGTCAGGCTATGGTGGACGGGGCGCGCTATACGGCGCCCAAGAAAAGCGATGAGGTGTTAAGTGAATTTCGGAGTCTTGTTATCCATATAACAAAAGACCCGGCAGAGGGGAGAAGGATGATCCAGCCGTGGATCGTGAAGGCATCAAAATTTTCCAATGACAGCGCTTCCTGTTACGGTTATGCTGTCATAAATGGGGAGGAAATTCCCCGGGAATTGATTCAGACAATCTCTCTGGATGAAAACAGACACGAGATTGTTCTCGCCAGTGACGGGTATCCGGTATTAATGCCCAGCCTTGAGGAATCCGAGGAGGAACTGGCCCGCATTTTGGAAAAGGACCCGGATTGCTGCAGGGAGTATTGCTCAACAAAAGGGATCGCTCCCGGAAATGTCAGTTTTGACGACAGAACCTATATTAAATTAACCATTTAAGTGGAGGTGCGCTGATGCGCACGCAGGTCAGCACCCTGACGGGTGGTGACATCATATAAAAAGGAAGTGCGCTGATGCGCACGCAGGTCAGCACCCTGACGGGTGGTGACATTATATAAAAGGAGAAAAGAAAATGAAAAAATGGAGAGTAACAGCAACTGTATTGGCAGCAGTTATGGCATTGTCCGGATGCGGCGGGCAGGCGGAGGAAACGAAAGCGCCTGAGACTGCGGCAGCGGGAGGGACGGCTGAGAGCGCCGGGACGGAGGCCTTGTCGGATACGCCCACAGGAAAGAAGATTGTGGTGGTAACCAACAATGCCAGCAACGGAAGAGACGTATGGCTGAAGGAGAATGCGGAAAAAGCGGGCTTTAACATTGAGGTGGTGGACTTGGGAGGCGGAGACGCCACGGCCCGCGTGATCTCGGAGGTAAACAATCCCACAACCAATGTCATATGGGGACCGTCAGAGGATCAGTTTTCTTCCATGGTGGCGGTCGGAGCTCTTGCGGAATTTACGCCTGACTGGGCAGATGACGTATCGGGCCTGTCTGCCGTGAACGGTTATTCCTGGCCTTATGAAATCCAGCCCAAGATCCTGGTGGCAAATCCGGATGTATATACGGCGGAGACTGCTCCCAAAAACTATTCTGATTTGTGGGAAAAGGAAGAATTCCACGGAAAATATGCGGTTCCCACTTCCTTTGACGGCAACACTAACCGGGCTATAATCGGCGGTATCCTGGCCCAGTATCTGGATGAAAACGGAGAGCTGGGGGTATCGGATGAGGGCTGGTCCGCGATTTCTGCGTACTTTGAGTACGGCTACAAGACGCCAAAGGGGGAGGATGATTTCGGAAATATGGCCTCAGGAAAGGTGCCCATTACATTTACATTTGCCTCAGGACTTAAGAATAAGTCAGAGACCTTTGGCATAGAACCTCTGGTAATCTACACAGAGGCGGGGGAACCCACCAACACAAACCAGGTTGCTGTTGTAAATAACAAAGACGCGGAGCTGGTGGAGGAGTCCAAGAGGTTTGTAAACTGGCTGGGCAGCGCCGAGGTGATCGGTGTTTACGCTCAGACAAACGGCAACATGCTTGCCAACAAGAGCGCGTCAGAGTATATGGTGCCCATGATCAGAGATATTCAGAACAATTACAAACCGCAGGATGTGGACTGGACCTATGTAAATTCCATGATGGATGAGTGGGTGGCCAAAATTCAGCTGGAAATCTATTAGGAGGAAGGCAAATGCGCAGCATTTTTAGGAGGAAGGCAATATGATAAAATTTTCAGGAATCGAGATTAAGTTTGGGGATTTTGTGGCAATCAGTTCACTGGACCTGGAGGTACACCAGGGGGAGTTCTTTACATTTTTAGGCCCGTCCGGATGCGGAAAAACCACGACCCTGAGATCTTTGGTAGGCTTTATCAAGCCTACCAAAGGCAAGATTGAAGTGAACGGGCAGGATATCACGGACCAGCCCATTGAAAAGCGGGGGATTGGCATGGTATTCCAGAGCTATGCCCTGTTCCCCACCATGACGGTGGAAGAAAATATTGTTTTCGGATTAAAGGAACATAAGTGGCCCCAGGACAAGATTTCCCAGCGTTTAAAAGAAGTTGCGGCGATGGTGAATCTCACGGATGCCCAGTTAAAGAAAAATGTGTCAGAGCTGTCAGGAGGGCAGCAGCAGAGGGTCGCTATCGCCAGGGCCCTGGCCCTGAATCCCAAGATCATTGTTCTCGACGAGCCTCTGTCCAACCTGGACGCGAAGCTGAGAAAATCCCTGCGCACGGAGCTGAAAAAGATCCAGAGCATTTCCGGCACCACCATGATTTACGTTACCCATGACCAGGAGGAGGCCCTGACCCTTTCGGACAGGATCGCTGTATTTAACAACGGCTGTGTGGAGCAGGTGGGGACGCCCAGGGAGATCTATTATCATCCCAACACAGAGTTTGTGGCGAATTTTATCGGCGATACCAATAAGATCACAGAGGAGATCTTAGACCGGATAGAGGGGGCAGGGAAACCTCTGGACCGGGACAAGAATATCTATGTCAGGGTGGAAAGCGTAAAGACAGAGGCTTCTTTGGAAATGCAGAAGGAGTGTTACCGGATAGAGGCGGTATATGATTCAGAAGAATTCGACGGGATCACCATCCGAAGAACATACAAGGTGGGGGAGACGGATATCAAGAGCGTTACCACCAACCGTGACGCGAAGCTGACCAGGGGGGATAAGGCGGTTTTGTATATCCATCCGGATGATTTTATGGAATTTGCAAGGGGGTGAACAGAAAATGATGGAGAAAAACTACCGGCTCCGCCACCTTCTCATGACAGCAGCGGCGTCAGTGATTATTTTCGGAGGAATCTTTGTGTTCCTGATTTACCCGAATCTCACGCTGCTGAAAATAACCTTGTTCTCCAAGGGGAGCTTTGATTTCCAGCCGGTCAGACAGATTCTGGGATCCGACAGGGTTATAAAGTGCCTGATCAACTCCTTTACCCTGGCTATTTGTCTGACCATCACGGTAAATATTCTTGGGATCTTTGAGATCCTTGTGCTGGACTACTACGAAGTAAAGGGCTCAAAGTGGCTGAATATCGCGTACCATTCCCCGCTGATCTGCAACGGCATGGTGCTGGTAATGGCGTACAATTTCCTGTTTGGAGGGCAGGGATTTGTGACAGCGAATTTGATGAAGGCGCTCCCCAATATCAATCCTCTATGGTTCCGCGGCTTTGGGGCGGTTCTTTTGGAGATGACGCTGGCCGGAACCTCGAATCATATTATGTTTGTCCGGGATGCCCTGCGCTCCATCGACTATCAGACCATTGAGGCGGCCCAGAATATGGGGGTGAAGAGCAGGAGAATTCTCACAAAGGTGGTGCTGCCCACCCTGCGGCCGTCGATTTTCGCGGCTTCCATTCTGACCTTTATTGTAGGCGTGTCTGCCTTTGCCACGCCTCAGGTGCTGGGCGGAGAAAATTTTGAAACAATCAACCCTCTGATCCACTCGTTTTCCAATACCTTGACCACCCGCAACTACGCGGCCATTCTCGCCATCTTTTTGGGGACCGTCACGGTTGTTGTTTTAAGTATTTCAAACTACATTGAGAAGAGGGGGAATTACCGTTCTGTATCAAAATCAAAGACACCGCTGAAGAAACAGCCGATTCAAAGCAAAGGGGTTCGTGTGATTGTCACTGCGGCCGCCTATATGGTTGCGCTGATGCAGACCATCCCCCTGCTGTTCATTTTTATTTTTTCCTTTATGCCGGTCAAGGATCTCTATGAAGGAAACATTGATGTCCGCAATATGAGCCTGAAAAATTATATCAGCGTATTTACTTCTACTACAGGGGTCCGCCCGGTATTTACAAGCATCGTATATTCGGCGCTGGCGGCAGTGGTGGTGGTGTCTATTATGCTGTTTCTGGCAAGGATTATTACGAAAAAGCAGACAAAGGTAACAATGTGCCTGGAGCTTTTCCTTCAGATTCCCTGGTTTTTGCCAGCCACCCTGATTGCCCTGGGGCTGATCATGTCATTTTCAAAACCTACGGTGTTCACCATGGGAAAGACGCTGACAGGCACGGTTGTGCTCATGCTGTTGGGCTATATCATAATCAGGACGCCCTATACGCTGCGAATGATCAAATCGGCCTATGCCAGCATCGACGGGGCCCTGGAGGAGGCGGCCAGGAATCTGGGGGCTTCCACGATGAAAACCTATTTCAAGGTGCTCCTGCCAGTGCTGATGCCCACGATTTTCTCCGTCTTCCTGCTGAATTTCATCGGGCTGCTTGCGGAATATAATGTGTCCGTATTCCTGTTCCATCCGATGTACCAGCCATTGGGCGTGGTCCTGAACGCGGCGACCAGGGCAGATACGTCGCCGGATACGCAGATGCTCAGCTTTGTGTATTCTGTTTTGATTATGATTGTATCTACCATGACCATTGTGTTTGTGAACAGGGGGAAAAAGCGATGAAGCCGGACAGCAGCTTAAAGTTTGACCAAAACGGAAATCCTAAGCCCTACTACGGAAACACGATTATCAGCTTTGTAAATGAGGAGGCCATGGCGATTTTCCGGCAGGCATGTCAGGTTCAGGAGAGGTTAAAACAGACAAGCTTCGCGGATTGCCTGGCATTTCTTCCTCCCTCATCCTTTCACATCACGGTTCTGACCCTGTGCAGGGAGATTGACCGGAATACGGGATACTGGCCGGAGTGGATCCAGAGGACAGCTCCGTTTGGGGAGGTTGACAGGCTGCTGGAAGACCGGGTGAGGCAGATCCCTGTGCCGGATGACATATGGATGGAGATCGAGGAGTGTGAGCTGACAAAGATCATCGTGAAGCCGTGTACCGAAGAAGATGACAGGCGGCTGCGCAGATACCGGGATGAGGTGTCCGCGGCGGTAGGGATCCGCCACTGGTGGCATGAGTCTTTTCGGTTTCACATCTCGCTGGACTACAAGGTAAAGGAATTGAGCCTGAGTCAGGAAGCGGAGAGGAGCTATGTCTGCAGTGAGCTCACCCGCGAGCTGAAAAGCGGGGCAAAGCCGTTTTTGCTTCCCGCTCCCCGATTCGTTATTTTCAATGACATGATGAGCTATGAACAAGAACTTTCAAAACGAGGAGGAGTCCATTGAGTGAGCTGGAGATGCTGCTTCGCATAGGCCTGGCCTGTATATTGGGGTGGCTGATTGGAAATGAAAGGCGGAACCGCAACAAATCCGCGGGGACCAGAACCCATGCCATCGTGGCTCTGGGGGCGGCGCTGACTATGGTGGTATCAAAATACGGATTCGGCGACGTTCCGGATTATGACGCGGCCCGGGTGGCAGCCCAGGTGGTCAGCGGAGTGGGGTTTCTCGGGGCAGGGATTATTTTTGTAAGAAATAATCTGGTTAACGGCCTGACTACCGCGGCGGGGGTCTGGGCAACGGCCGGCGTGGGACTGGCCGTGGGCTCCGGGCTCTACCTCATCGGAATCGCCTCAGCGCTCCTGTTGATTCTGATGCAGATTGTCACCCACCAGATCGGGTTTCTCGCCAAAGAGACTTCCAACGGGGTGATCCGGATGAGGCTTGTGCAGGAGGCCGGGGCCATTAAGAACATGCAGAATTTTTTGGAAAATGCCAAGGTGACCGTGGTATCGGTAAAAATACAGAAAAACCAGAAGGAAGAAGTAAAGCTGGAGTTTGAGGTGATCTATCCCTACGCCTATGATAAGGCGGCGCTGTTCTCTGATCTGGCAGAGATGCCGGGCGTGGTGATGGTGGGGGAATAGAAAATAGAATAGAAGACAGACAAAAAACAGGTTGACAAAGAGAGCCATATACGGTACAATTATTGTATCATATATGGTTCTTTTTTGAGAGGGGGAAGCCTGTTGAACGAGGGAATGGCTGTATTTTTGAACATGGATATGGATAAGCCGGAGGAGAACGAGGCGCTGATCAGAAGGATCGACCGGTTCCTGCTGGAGCAGAGGATCCGGTATTCGGGGATCCGGAATCTGTACAGGCCCATGGATGAGAGGGAGAGGGATCACAGGATATACGCCGCATGCCGCGCTCTGAGGGGGGCGGACTGGCTGAAGGGAAGTCTGGCCTATGTCTCCATTCTCCATCAGACCAACGCCTGCCCCCTGGAACAGATCCGTCTGGACCGCATGTCAGAGCCCTCTCCGGGGAAGCTTAAGTACTATGAAGATTTTTATCAGTCCTCCCGCTGTCTGGCCCACGGGATCGTGGTGGACGAGGAGGGGCAGCTGAGGGACGGCTATACGTCCTACATAGTGGCCAGAAAGTACGGGATCTGGCCAGAGGTCTATGAAGCCTTTGCCGGCGAGCCTCTGAGAAAGATCGTGAGAGGGCGGCATGTGGCGCCTGACGGGGACGGCTGGAAGATAAAGTGCAGGAAGATCTATTCCTGGGGCTATGACCTGAGAAGGGCCGTGGTTCCCGGGGATATCCTGGAGGTCATGACCAAAAGAGGGCAGGATTTTATCCGCGTGGACAAGATCGACTATGTGACAGGGCAGGATTTCTGCCAGGAGCACTTCGGGACAAAAAGGCATACGGGAAAGCGCATGGAATCATAACCTCTGGCATTGTCGCCGGACATGTGCTATAATCTAAAAGTGCGCTGATGCGCACGCAGGTCAGCACCCTGGCGGGTGGAGACAAGTTATAATCGGAAGTGCGCTGATGCGCACGCAGGTCAGCACCCTGACGGGTGGTGACAAGTTATATTTTAGGTCTAAAAAGAGAGAGGGAGGCGATGGGATATGGGACATGGCATGGACTATATCTACACGGCGGACAATCAGGAGATCTTCATAGAGGTCCGGCAGCAGAGCACGCGGAAGAATGTGATCGAGCAGTATATCCAGTGCAGGAAGGACAAGGGGATTACCCAGGCGGAGCTGGCCCGGCGGGCAGGAGTCCCGCGGACCAACATCACTCGCTTTGAGAGCGGGTCATACAACCCGTCTCTGGAGATGATGGTGCGTCTGGCCGCGGCTCTTGACATGGAGCTGGAGATCGGGCTGACAGAGAGGGGGATTTGATATGTGGCTTGTATTCGCGCTGCTGTCATCGGTCTTCGCGGC
>CAMTAF010000105.1 GCA_947066955.1 uncultured Hungatella sp. | reverse complement strand
GTTCCCCCTTTTTTTATTAACCTCATCTTATCACGGGCAAATTCGCCTTTCCCCTACTCGAACACACGGGGCGGAAAGGAATGAGGCCGCTTGCGCGGCCCCGCCCCCGGCGCATATGTTACAAAATGACGGCAGACAGGGTCTGCCACAGTATGGGAAGTAGGTCACATGATCCGTAACACTACAAAAAATCAGAAATTTGGCTGGGTGCTGTTTATCTTGTACCTGGTCGCCCTGATCTATTTGATGTTTTTTGCCGAGTCTTTAGGACGGACCGGCAATTCGCAGGCAGAATATGCCTACAATCTGCAACTCTTTAGGGAGATCCGTCGGTTTTACATTTATCGGGAACAGCTGGGCTGGAAAGCGGTTGTTCTGAATCTTGGGGGAAATGTGGCGGGATTTATGCCATTTGGATTTTTCCTTCCCATTGTCAGCAGAAGAGGAAGAAAGTGGTACAATAATTTTATACTTGGATTTTTCTTAAGCCTGTGCATCGAGGTCACCCAGCTGGTGTTTAAGGTGGGGAGTTTTGATGTGGACGACTTATTATTAAATACAATCGGTGGGATTCTGGGGTTTCTGTGCTACAAGCTGGTGCAGGAGTTCAGGATAAGGAGGAAACGGCGTGCCAGGAAGAGCGGGAAAACGACGTACAATGAAAGCTAGAAAAGAAAAGAAAACCGGACGGGCGGAGCTCTCTGTGTCCGGCAGGAGACCGGAGGGAGGCTACGGCGGCCGGGAACAGGAGTCCCTGGCCTATGAGAGGAACTCTGTTCTCCGGAAATACTTAGAGCCCGACAGGGAGAGGGAGCAGGAGATCCAGAAGCGGAAAAAAGAGATCCTGGCGGCAAGGCAGGCCAGAAAGGAGAGGAATATCCGGGAGATGAAGGAGCTGGCCGCCAGCCGGGTGTCCTATGTGAGGAAGCCCTTTGCGGTGCGCAGCAAGATGTCCATGATCCTGACAATCGCGGCCCTGGCCCTGGGGGGCGTGGGGATCGGAGAGGCTGTGACCACCCAGGGCCAGGCGGGGCTTCCCTACGGGGCCATGGGGCTGTGCAGCATTTTCCTGTCCGTGATCGCCGTCTGGTATGGGGCCATCTCCTTTCTGGAGGATGACAAGAATTATATCCTGGCAAAGCTTGGGATTGGCATCAGCGTCCTGCTCCTTGCGGCGTGGACAGGCATTATTATAATCGGATTGAGAGGGTAAGACGATGGACTACAGACAATTATTTGCCCAGGACAATGAGGCGGTCCTGGAGAGATATGAACTGACCATGGAGAGGGTGAAGGCCATGGAGGCGGAGCAGACCGTGGCTGCTCCCTTTGACGCATATTTTAAAAAGACAGGGGCATTTATCCGGATCATAGGCGAACTGAGCCAGAAGGTGGAGAAAGGGCGGTACAGAGCCCTAAGCCTGGAGGAACTGGAGGAGTGGAACAGACGGCTCTACGAGGATATCCTTCCCCAAAATTATGAGACCAGCTACGCAAACCCGGCCTGGGCGGCCAGAGAGCTGGGAGCCCATATGGGGCCGGTTCTGTCCTACCTGTACACAGAGATCAGGGGAGAGATCGCCTTTGCCGTGGAGAGCCGCCTGACGGAGATCACCATTTTAAATGAGCTGTTTATCCAGATCTACAACCTGTTTGAGGGGGAAATCCCATCTGTCCAGGAGGTGAAAGACATTATCTACTGGTTTAACAGCGACTACACGGATTTGACGGCAGCTTACCGCATACGGGAGCAGCTGGACCCGTCCCTGTCCTTTGGGAAAGACATTGTCATGGACAGCGATCTCAAGGACCTTCGGTATCTGTACTATTACGGGGAATACGTGTCAGAGGAAGAGAGAAAGCTGGCGGGATTTTTAAACAGCCTTCCCCAGGAGACCATTGACCGGATGGCGGGCACTTATACGGAAGGATACCGGAAAGGGTTTGAGGTCATGGGGCGGGATCTGTCCAAAAAGAGGACAGTGGCAGTGCTCTATGAGCTGGGCTTTGAGCGCATGGTGAAAAAGGCCATAGAGAATTTCAGGGCCCTGGGGCTGGAGCCGGTGATCTACCGGACCGCCCAGTGGTCGGTGAACAAAAACCCCAACCGGAAGCGGGGCTTCCACGGGACCTCCCCCAACCGCCAGTACGACTACGACCACAGGTTCGACTCGGCCCTGTATATGAAAAAGGGATTTACGGACAGAAAGCTGGCAGTGCAGAGGACAGCCTATGAGACCTGGAAAGAGCAGGCAGGGGATTACGGCGGTCCTGCCTTGATCGAGACCTTCGGGGAGGAGGGCTTTCAGCCAATGAACAAGCCGGAGGCATTTTCCTTGAGCGAAAAACAGGAGAAGCTGACCATCGCCTGCGCCAACGAAGCCTCCCAGGTGGCAAATCAGTATATCCCCGGGGAGGAGACCAGCTTTACCATTATCGCCTTTCCAAAACCGTCTATCGGGGAACATTTTGAGGAGATCTTTGAGGAGACCATCCGCATCAACACCTTGGACTACGAGAACTACAAGAAGATCCAGCAGTCCATCATCGACTGTCTGGACCAGGCGGATTATGTGGTGATCACGGGAAAAGGAGACAATCAGACCGATCTGAGAGTAAAACTCCACTGTCTGGAAGACCCCTCCACACAGACTAATTTTGAAAACTGCGTGGCGGATGTGAACATCCCCCTGGGAGAGGTGTTCACGTCGCCGGTGCTGGCGGGGACAGAGGGAACCTTGCAGGTGACCAGCGTGTACATCGGGGATTTTCAGTTTAAGAACCTGACCATGAAATTTGAGGATGGGAGGGTGGTTTCCTATTCCTGCGACAATTTTGAAGACAAAGAGGCAGGGGAGGCTCTGGTGAAGCAGATGATTTTAAAAAATCACCCCACCCTTCCCATGGGCGAGTTTGCCATCGGCACCAACACCGTTGCCTACGCCATGGCCCAGAGATACGGAATTGTGGATAAATTGCCTATCCTCATCGTGGAGAAGATGGGGCCCCACTTCGCGGTGGGAGATACCTGCTACAGCTGGTCAGAGGATGCGGCCGTGTTCAACCCTGACGGTAAAGAGATCATCGCCAGGGACAATGAGATCTCCATCCTGAGAAAGGAAGACTTGTCAAAAGCCTATTTTAACTGCCATACAGACATCACCATCCCTTACCGGGAGCTGGGAGAGATCTACGGGGTGACAAAAGACGGGAGAAAGCTTCCGGTGATCGCAGGGGGAAGATTTGTGGCAGAGGGAACCGAGATGCTTAACGAGGCGCTGGATGGATGCGGGGGTTGAGGCAGTCATATGAAGATAAAGGTCAACGTAAAGCACATGGGAAAGCGTAGGCAGGCGGTGGAGCCGGTGGTCTATGACCTGCCTCTGGGAGAAAAACACAAGGGCGAAGGCATTTTCACGGTCAGGGAGCTGATCAGGGAGCTGACCAGGGCAGGGGTGGAGGATTACAATGAGCGCCTGGAGCAGCCGGAGATCCTCAAGTGCATGACCAGGGAGGAAATTGAGGACATGGCAGAGAGGGGAAAGGTCTCCTTCGGGGCTGTCTACGGGGACAGGAAGGCGGATTTCGGGAAAGCGGCGGACAGCGCTGTCCAATGCTTTGAGGATGGAATCTACCGGATCTTTCTGGATGACAGGCCGCTGGAATCCCTGGATGAAAAACTTGCGGTTACAGGAGAAAATGTATTTACCTTTGTGAGGCTGACCATGCTTTCAGGGAGGATGTGGTGATATGGGAGAGTACGACAGAAATACCCGGGCAGCCATTGACCGGGCCAGAAGGGCTGAGAGGGACAAGAAGCTGGGGCGCATGTCAGGGCGCGATAAAGCCCTGGCCCAGGACATCTGTCTGCCCCTGGGAGGCGGGACAAAGGGGGAGGCGGTCTCCAAGGCAGTGGACCAGTTTTACAAGACAGAGGGTCTGGTTCCCTCCAGGTGGTTTCGGGACAGGGAGATATTAAAATTTTTTGTCCCTGATGAGTTTGCGGAGTCTTTCCTGTACATTGTGGACAAGCTGAACAGGTTCCCGTTCTCCTATGGGTGGAACCGGAGAACGGTGCGGACGGCAAAGTACGGGCCCAGCGTCCGGCAGGCGTTTTCCATCCTGGAGGCCTATGAGAATCTGGGGTACTGCAAGGTGTCTGTGGAGGATTACTTATACGGGCGGCTGGATGAGGAGACCCTGGATTATGCCAGAAACACCTGGAATTTTGAGAGAAATTTCAGCTACATCTACGCGGCGGAGATTGACCGGGGAAACCAGAAGGTCATTGACGCCTTAAAAGACTTGATCTTAAGCGAGAACAACATTGCCTACTTAAACAGGGAGATGATCCTGGGCATCATCCGGTCCGACAGCGGGGAATTACATAATCTCCTGGGAAGCCTTCTTCTGGCGGCCAGGCTTCAGGAGGGCTTGCGCCAGTGCATCTGCGAGGCCATGGATGAGGGGACTAAGGAGGCGTTTCTGGTGCTCTTAAAAGTCATTGAGGATAACGGCCTGAGCCGCTATTCCTCTGTGAAGCGCTCCATAGCCACCTGGATCGGCATCTTTGACGAGAACAACGTGGACCGGGTCACGGACAAGATGCTGTCTCTCATGGGCAGGTGTTTAAGAGACAAGAGCCTTTGCGGGAAGCTCCTGGCGAACAATGATTCCATCGAGATCAGCGTGGCTCTGTGGGCCCTGGGATTTGATGAGGCGGATGAGGCTGTGGAGGCTATGCTGAAGCTGATTGACTATGGCACCCGCAATCAGAAGCTGACAGCCTCCTACTATAACCAGAACCTGTTTGACGGACAGATCAGAAAGAAAGCCGCCAAGAAGGTGATTTTGGAGCACAGCGATGACCTGGAGCTGGTGGCCGCGTTTCTTCCCGCCTATTCCGCGGAGTTTTACACCTGGGTGAGAGGGCTTTTGAAACGGGATGTAAACGGCGCGGGGGAGGAGAGGCCGGTGAAAGCGGTTGTCACCGATTACTATGACAGCCGCGAGGAGGCGGAGGCCCTCTATGAGAAATTGTACAGCGTGTACAGTCAGATCCCCAAGAAGGGGCTGATCTACAGCCCCTGCATCTTCCCCTGGTACCGGGTGGAGATGACGCCGGCAGATGTGATACGGCATCTGGCGTTCCTGGCCTATGTGCTGGGAGATGAGGAGAGGATCACAGAGGCTGCCAGGCTTTTGGGGGACATGTCGGGAAGCTGCGGAAGACCGGATCTCATGACCCTTCTGCTCTACTGTCCAAAGAACCGGGCCCAGAAGGACATCCTCATCCAGTCCATGGGGATCACGGAGGAATCCACGTCAAGGAAAGCCATTTCCCTGGTAAAGAAAATGCCTCTGGAGAGCAGGGACTATGAGCTTATGGAAGAAATGCTGCGGTTTAAGAGAAGCGGCCTTCGAAAAGAGCTGCTGGACATTCTTATGGGACAGCCGGAGAAGACCATGGAGGAGTGTTTAAAAAGGCTTTTGGCGGATAAGAAAGAGGAGAAGCGCAGCGGAGGCCTGGATCTCCTCCTGCGGCTGTCAGCCCAGAAGGAGAAGGCGGAATTTTATGAAAAGGTCAGGCCCCTGGCCTCTCTTGTGGAGAACCCCTCCGACAAGGAGAAGGTGCTTCTGGGGGAGATTCTCAGGAAGAAGGAGCCGTCGGTGATATCGGAGAAGGGGTTCGGACTTTATGATCCCGACGCCAGGGAAGAGATCCCGGAGGAGAATCCTGGCACAGATACGCTAAAACAATGCATTCCTCTGACAGAGCGCGAGATTATGGAGAAGATCAAGAAGCTGGATGCCCTCATAAAGGCTCACAAGGATGACGAGTACGAGTCCGCCTCCGGCGAAAAGACCCTGATCGGCAATTCTTTCTGGCACAAGAAGGGATGCGCCGTGAACGAGGAAGGGTATTTCGGACCTGAGAGTTATCCGCTGGAGAAGGAGCTGCGGAGCTTTTATGAGGAGGAGATCGGGGATTACGGCGTCTTTGTGGAGATGGAGGCCAGGCTGCTCCTCTCCAACAGCCAGCTTTTTGAGAACAGCCGTCCTTTTTACAAGGCGCTTTTCGGGAAAATGCCTTTTGGCCCAGAGCCCATGAACCTGGAATATCCCAAACAGGTCAGTGAGATCCGGAACATTTACCGCCAGGAGTATAAAGACAAAAAGCTCCTGTTAAAGGCAGGGGTGGAGGCGGCCAGAGCCCTGGCCCGCGTGGCGGATAAGAAAAATATCGTGATCTCTTACCAGTATAAGGGCTGGAACGGCAATCTCTACAATTCCACGGCATGCATAAACAGTGTCCGGTTTATTGACCGTTTTTTGGAAGGGCTCCAGTACTGGGAGACAGATGAGGAATTTACCGCGGCTTTTTACGCCGCCTGGAGCCTGGAGCGAAAGTGCGGGGAGGACAGGGAGAGATCCCGGTTCTTCAACAGCGCGGGAAACGGGGATGGATTGACGCCCCTGCGGCCTTACTGGTTCTTAAAGGCCTGCCACATGGGGCTGATCTCCAAAGACACACTCTTTCAGGCCGTTCTAAACGATTACCACCGAAGCACCTGCCTGCGGGCGCTGACCCAGCTGGTGAAGGGGGAGTACGCAAAGCCCGGGAACCGGCAGGTGTGGAACCGGTTTTTCGGCAGCCCCATGGCCGGAAGGATCATAGAACAGGGGGCAGAACTTGTGGGGCCGGATACCTGGTGCGGGAAACTGGTTCAGGACTTATACCATACCATCATCCCCGTGCTGGTGGACATGGAGCTGAGACGGGGCGAGGCAGAGACCCCTGTGTCTGTGGACATGGCGGGGGTCTCCTACATCCGCGGCACAGGGTATCTGGTCAGGATCCTCATGGCCCTGGGCAAGGACGCCCTGAGCCGGGAAACCTATTATTCCTGGTACTATACCTCCAGGAACAGCAAGAGGGAGGTCTTAAGCCTGCTGTTAAAGTCCTGCTATCCGGGGGAAGAGGACACCGGGGAGACGCTGAAAGCCGCCCTCCAGGGAACCAGCATCAAGGCGGACCGCCTGGTGGAGGTGGCTATGTACGCGCCTCAGTGGATCGATCTTATCCAGGAGTATCTGGGCTGGAAGGGGTTAAAGAGCGGATGCTACTATTTCATGGCACATATGAACGAGCGCTTTGACCAGCAGAAACAGGCCATGATCGCAAAATACACGCCTCTGTCCGTGGAGGAGCTGCAGGATGGGGCCTTTGACATTGATTGGTTCAGGGAGTGCTACAGCCTTCTGGGCGAGAAAAACTTCAGCCTCCTCTACAAGGCGGCAAAGTATATTTCCGATGGACAGAAACATTCCAGGGCAAGAAAATACGCGGATGCGGCCACGGGAAAGGTGACCTTAGAGCAGCTTCAGGCAGAGATCAGGGCCAAGAGAAACAAGGACCTGCTGATGAGCTATGGCCTGGTGCCTTTTGGCGGGGAACAGAAGCGGGATATGGTAGGACGGTATCAGTTTATCCAGAATTACGCCAAGGAGGCCAAGCAGTTTGGAGCCCAGAGGCGCGCCAGCGAGACAAAGGCCGCCCAGACCGCGCTGGTGAATTTGAGCGTCCACGCGGGATTTGCCGATGTGACCAGGCTGACCCTGAATATGGAGACCGAGCTGATCCGGGAATTTCTTCCCTATATGAGCTGGACCCCTGTGGAGGATGTGGAGATCTGCCTGGAGATTGGCGGCGACGGAAAGAGCAGCATCCTGTGCCGGAAGAACGACAAATTGCTGAAATCCCTTCCCTCCAGGCTGGGCAAGAATCCCTATGTCCTGGAGGTGAAGGATGCCCACAAAAAGTTAAAGGACCAGTATGTCCGGGCCAAGAAGATGATGGAAGAGTCCATGGAAAGCGGAGACTGGTTCTCGGCTGAGGAGGTCTGGGGGCTGCTCCAGAACCCGGTGGTGAAAGCTGTCCTGGAACCCCTGGTGTTTGTGGGCCAGGAAAAAACGGGCCAGAGTGACGGCCAGGAGGATGGGCCGGGGACAGGCCCCATAGGATTCCTCCAGGAGCCGGTGAGGGAGGAGAAGGCAGCAGGAGCCGTGGATCTTAAGACATGGGACGGCCGGATCATTTCCCTGAAAGCGCAGGACAGGGTCCGCATCGCCCATCCCCTGGACCTGTACAGGGCCGGTGTGTGGCATGAGTACCAGAGAAGCCTGTTTGACCGCCAGATCCGCCAGCCCTTTAAGCAGGTGTTCCGGGAACTGTACGTGAAGCTTCCCGAAGAGCTGGGGCTGAAAACTACCCGCATGTTTGCCGGAAACCAGATTCAGCCCCAGAAGACCGTGGGTTGCTTAAAGGGCCGGCGCTGGGTGGCGGATTATGAGGAAGGGCTTCAGAAGATCTATTATAAGGAAAATATTATCGCCAGGATCTACGCTCTGGCGGACTGGTTTTCCCCAAGCGACGTGGAGGCCCCCACCCTGGAGTGGGTGGAGTTCTCAGACAGAAAGACCTTTATGCCCCTGACCATCGAGGAGGTGCCGGACTTAATCTACAGCGAGGTGATGCGGGATGTGGATCTGGCGGTGAGCGTTGCCCACGCAGGCGGCGTGGATCCGGAGACCAGCCATTCCACCATCGAGATGAGGAGAGCCATCGTGGAGTTCAACCTCCCCCTGTTTGGGTTAAAGAACGTGACCTTAAAGGACAGCCACGCCCTCATCGCCGGAAGCCGGGCCCACTATTCCGTCCACTTAGGAAGCGGTGTGATCCACCAGGAGGGAGGCGCCATGCTCAACATCCTTCCCGTCCACAGCCAGAACAGGGGCAGGCTCTTCCTTCCCTTTGTGGATGAGGACCCCAAGACAGCGGAGATCATGTCCAAGATCGTGCTGCTGGCAGAGGACAAGAAGATCAGGGACCCGTTTATCCTGGATCAGCTCAGGTGACGAATTGGCATAAACATCTTGACGCTTTCCCCAAAAGACTGTATGATGTTTTCTGTATATAATGATGAACACAGAAAAGGAGAATGGCTATGGCTAAGGTTGGAATCGTAATGGGCAGTGATTCGGATATGCCTGTTATGGCGCAGGCGGCGGATATTCTGGAGAAGCTGGGGGTTGATTTTGAGATGACCGTGATCTCCGCCCACAGGGAGCCGGATATTTTCTTCCAGTACGCGAAGTCCCTGGAGGAAAAAGGTGTGAAGGTAGTGATCGCGGGGGCGGGAAAAGCGGCCCATCTGCCAGGCATGTGCGCGGCGCTGTTCCCCATGCCGGTGATCGGCGTCCCCATGAAGACCTCTGATCTGGGCGGCGTGGATTCTCTGTACTCCATCGTTCAGATGCCGTCAGGAATTCCGGTGGCCACGGTGGCTATCAACGGGGGAACCAACGCGGGGATTCTGGCAGCCAAGATCCTGGCAACCTCGGACCCGGAACTTCTTGGTCGGTTAAAGAACTATTCGGAATCTCTGAAAAATGACGTGGCGGCCAAGGCCGAGAAGCTGGATCAGATAGGATACAAAGAATACCTGGCCGGGATGAAGAAATAGTTTCCTGGTACATATAGAGATACGCGCAAAATGGAGGATCAGTTATGGATTACAAGAAAGCCGGAGTAGATATTGAGGCAGGATATAAGTCAGTGGAACTGATGAAGGAGCATGTGGCGGCAACCATGCGCCCGGAGGTTTTAGGGGGCCTGGGAGGATTTTCCGGCGCTTTCTCCCTGTCCAAGATCAAGGACATGGAGGAGCCTGTGCTGCTGTCGGGGACAGACGGATGCGGGACCAAAGTGAAGCTGGCCATCATTATGGACAAGCATGACACCATCGGCATCGACGCGGTGGCTATGTGCGTCAACGACATTGCCTGCGCCGGCGGGGAGCCCTTGTTTTTCTTAGACTACATTGCCTGCGGCAAGAATATTCCGGAGAAGATCGCGGACATCGTCAAGGGCGTGGCAGAAGGCTGCATCCAGTCGGAGGCCGCGCTGATCGGAGGCGAGACGGCGGAGCATCCGGGGCTGATGCCGGAGGAGGATTATGACCTGGCGGGATTTGCGGTTGGCGTGTGCGATAAAAAGGACATGATCACAGGGGAGAATTTAAAAGCCGGGGATGTGCTCATCGGGATGGCCTCCACAGGCGTCCACAGCAACGGATTCTCCCTGGTGCGGAAGGTGTTTGAGAAGGAGCTGACAAAAGAGGGCCTGAATACTTATTATGATGAGCTGGGGACCACCCTCGGGGAAGCCCTTCTGGCCCCCACCAGGATCTATGTAAAGGCCCTCAAGAGCATAAAGGGCGCAGGCGTGACCGTGAAAGCTTGCTGCCACATCACAGGCGGCGGATTCTATGAAAATGTGCCCCGGATGCTCAAAGAGGGCGTCCGGGCAGTGATCAGGAAGGACAGCTATGAAGTTCCGGCCATTTTCCCCATGCTGGCCAGGAAAGGCGATATTGCGGAAGAGATGATGTACAACACCTACAATATGGGAATCGGCATGATCGTGGCTGTTGACAGGCAGGATGCGGACAGGGCCATGGAGGCCATAAAGGCGGCAGGCGATGTCCCCTATGTCATCGGCGCCATAGAAGAGGGAGAAAAAGGGGTGACCTTATGCTGAGAGTGGGCGTGATGGTGTCAGGAGGAGGGACCAACCTCCAGGCCATCCTGGACGCCATGGACAGGGGAGCCATCACCAACGCAGAGGTGGAGGTGGTCATCAGCAACAACCCCGGGGCCTATGCCCTGGAGCGGGCCAAGGCCCACGGGATCGAGGCTGTGTGCATTTCTCCAAAGATGTTTGCGGACAGGGAAGCTTTCAATGAGGCTCTTCTGGCAAAAGTGGACGAATATGACCTGGATCTCATCGTGCTGGCCGGCTTCCTGGTCACCATCCCGGCGGCCATGATCCAGAAGTACCGCAACAAGATCATCAACATCCATCCATCCCTGATCCCGTCTTTCTGCGGGGTGGGATACTATGGGCTGAAAGTCCACGAGGCCGCCTTGGCCAGAGGGGTGAAGCTCACCGGCGCTACGGTGCATTTTGTGGATGAGGGCATGGATTCAGGCCCCATCATCCTGCAGAAGGCGGTGGAGGTGCTTCCGGGGGATACGCCCAAGGTTCTCCAGCAGAGGGTGATGGAGCAGGCGGAGTGGCGGATCCTTCCCCAGGCTATTGATATGATCGCAAATGGAAAATTGTAATAAGTCATGAGCGCAGACCGGCGGGATCCCGGTCTGTTTTCCGTGTACAACGGGGCTGCGGAAAAATATCCTGGCGCCAGGCGAATTATGGGGCAGCCCCCGGACTTAACGAAAAAGGAGGCAGGATTTATATGAAAGTACTGATCGTAGGCGGCGGCGGGAGAGAGCACGCCATTGCCTGGAAAGTAGCTCAGAGCAAAAAGGTGGACAAGCTGTACTGCGCGCCCGGCAACGCGGGGATCGCGGGGGTGGCGGAGTGCGTGGATATCGGAGTCATGGATTTTGACAAATTGACGGCATTTGCCAGGGAGAAAGACATCGACCTGACCATCATCGGCCCCGATGATCCCCTGGCCGCGGGAGCCGTGGATGCCTTTGAGGCCGTGGGGCTGCGGGTGTTCGGCCCCCGGAAAAACGCGGCCATTCTGGAGGCATCCAAGGCATTTTCCAAGGATCTGATGAAAAAGTACCATATCCCTACAGCGGCTTACGAGACCTTTGACTCCCCCGAGAAAGCTCTGGAGTACGTGGAGACGGCGGACATGCCCATTGTCCTGAAAGCCGACGGCCTGGCCCTGGGGAAAGGGGTTCTGATCTGCAGCACAAGGGAAGAAGCCAGAGAAGGCGTCAGAACCCTGATGCTGGACAAACAGTTCGGGTCCGCGGGGGACCGGATCGTTGTGGAAGAATTTATGACCGGCCGGGAAGTGTCGGTGCTGTCCTTTGTGGACGGAAAGACCATCAAGGTCATGACTTCTGCCCAGGACCACAAGCGGGCAAAGGACGGAGATCAGGGACTGAACACCGGAGGCATGGGAACCTTCTCCCCCAGCCCGTTCTACACCCCGGAGGTGGCGGCGTTCTGTAAAGAACAGATTTTCCAGCCAACAGTAGACGCCATGAGGAAAGAGGGGCGGGAGTTCAAGGGCATTATCTTCTTCGGCCTCATGCTCACAGAGAAAGGCCCCAAGGTCTTAGAGTACAACGCCCGCTTCGGAGACCCGGAGACCCAGGTGGTGCTTCCCAGGATGAAAAACGACCTGGTGGAGGTGTTCGAGGCATGTATCGACGGAACACTGGACCAGGTAGACCTGGATTTTGAGGACAATGCCGCGGTCTGCGTGGTGCTGGCCTCTGACGGGTATCCGGAGCACTACGAGAAAGGGCTTCCCATAACCGGTCTTGAGGAATTTGAACACAGAGAAGGATACTATGTGTTCCACGCGGGCAGCAGATTCGACAGCCAGGGCCGCATCGTTACCAACGGCGGGAGAGTGCTGGGGGTCACTGCCCTGGGTGAGGATTTAAAAAAGGCCAGGGCCAACGCTTATGAGGCAACGAAGTGGGTCCATTTTGACAACAAATACATGCGCCACGATATCGGGAAGGCGATCGACGAGGCGTGAGACAAAATGGCGACGTATCGGGGGCAGTTGATCTTTCCGATTTCTAAAGAGGTCAGACATGGCCTGCTCGATCAAATGAACAGGAGAAAAAAGAGAGAACGATGGGAAAGGAAAAAGTCAAAACAGCGGTGGGATATGTGGCGGCGCTTCTTATTTTGTGCGGCGTGCTCAGCGTCCCGTTCGCTTTTCAATACGCAGCTTTTAAGGAAGTCTTCTTATTTTTTTAATATAGGGAGGAAGGGCAAATGCACAGCATTTATTAGGATTTCTTCCTCTGACTTGGCAGGTGCCGCGAAGCAGTGCATGACGATTAAAGGAGGAGAGTATGGCTGACACAACCATAAAACGTTTTTTGGATGCCCAGGACTTAGACTATAAGACCGCTCTGGCGGAGATCCGGGATGGAAGGAAGCAGAGCCACTGGATCTGGTATATCTTCCCCCAGATCGCCGGCCTTGGCAGGAGCAGCACTGCCGGCTACTACGCCATACGGGACATGGAGGAGGCCAGGGAGTATCTGGCCCACCCGGTGCTGAGGCAGAGGCTTTTGGAGATATCGGAGGCCCTCCTTGAGCTGGACAGCAGCGATCCTGTTGCAGTTATGGGGCGGCCCGATGATTTAAAGCTTCGGTCTTCCATGACATTGTTTGCCCTGGCGGAGCCGGAGTGCCAGGTCTTCCAGAAGGTTCTTGACAAATATTACGGCGGAAAGATGGATAACAGGACCGTCAAGATCTTGGGCAGCTGACAGGACAGGATCCGCCTGGAACGGAAAAATCGAGGTACAGGCTTTGAGGCGTGTCGGGATCTTCTGTTGGTTTTTCATGGGATATGGAAAGAGGCTGTGAGGAAATCCGGTAATTTCCCCACAGTCTCTTTACGAAAAAACAAGTTTGAAGAAAAATCTGGCTGCTTCAATACACTAAGGAGGCCAGGGAGTATCTGGCTCACCCGGTGCTGAGGCAGAGGCTTTTGGAGATATCGGAGGCCCCCTTCACAGAAAACGTCCTGTCGCCAGCTTCCAGGGAGAGTCAGAAGCAGGCTCTTCATGACAGTCTGGTTCCTGTCCGGCGGCGGAAAGAGGGCTCTGGCTTTGCTGGCGGTACTCTCTGGGAGAAAGCTGATATTTTGCCCGAAATGCCCGGTTGAAGGTGGTCTGGCTGGAGAAACCGCAGTCCATAAAGATCTCTGTGACAGGATTTAAGGTAGTGCGGAGCAGGCGGGAGGCGTGGTCCAGCCGGATTTCATTTAGGTACTGGTTAAAATTGGTGCCAAGAATGCCGGAAAAGGTCCGGGACAGGGCATAGGGGCTGACACAGAGATCACGGGCCATGGAGGTGAGTGATACTTGTTCCGCAAAATGTTCGGAGATATAGGAAATAATCTGCCAGGTCAAGTCGGAGAAATCCGGCTCTTTTTTTACGGTCAGACTGCAGGCAGGAAGAGCTCTGGCCAGGAAGATCTGCAGATAGGCCTGAAGCAGATCCAGGTAGCAGAGGTCCTGCTTAGAGAGAAGCAGAGTCTCTATGCCGTAGGAGATATCCGGGTGCACTTGATCCTTGGGGATCACCGGGGAAGCCGGGGCATACCGGTGAAGGACATCCTCAAAGGGACCGGTCAGAGCCGGGGCGCCCAGCAGATAGACGGCCTGGGAAGGCAGCGGCTCTTGGATCTGAAAATGGTGAATCACACCGGGAAATATCACCGCCAGATCATGGGGGTTCACATCAATCCACTCTTTTCCGATGCCAAGGCGGAGAGTTCCTTTTGTCACATAGATGCACTCTAAATATTTGTGCAGATGAGGCGGAAGAGCGGTGTTGGTCTTTACAAAAAATTCCAGCTGGCCGCTGATCTGATGGTATAAGGGACGCATAATACCTCCTGCAAAATTTGACTGGTTTTTGATGGGATATGGAAAGCATTATACACGCAGGCGCGGTATAATGCAACCATAGGAGGAGGAAGGCAAAATGCGGAGCATTTTTTAAGATGCCTTCCGACATGTGGCAGGTGACGCGAAGCGGCGCGTGCCGATACCTAGATAAGGAGGAGAGAAAATGAAAAATATCAGAAATTCGGTTTTAAAAAAATGTATGCTGGGAACTGGAGCCTTAGTGTTGGCCTTCGCCCTTCCGCTCTTAAAATTTTACGCC
>CAMTAF010000104.1 GCA_947066955.1 uncultured Hungatella sp. | reverse complement strand
TTTTCAGGATGCCTTCCGACGACCTGGCAGGTGCCGCAAAGCGGCGCGTGCCGTTTCCAATGAAGGAGGTTTATGGTGTTTTGTAAGGTGAATAGTGCAGGCCTTCGGGGGCTGGATGGTTATCCGGTGTCCGTGGAGGTGGATGTAGGGGATGGCCTTCCGGGGGTGACCATGGTGGGAGTGCTGTCCTCCGAGGTGAAGGAGGCCCAGGACCGGGTGCGGACGGCCCTGAAAAACTCCGGGTACCATTTTCGTCCCCGAAAGGTGACGGTGAATCTGTCCCCGGCAGATATCAGAAAAGGCGGGACAGGGTTTGATCTCCCCATCGCGGTGGGGATGCTGTGCGCTCATGGATTCCTGGATGCAGAGGCCGTCAGGGATGCGGTGCTGTTGGGGGAACTGGGGCTCAACGGGGAGTTAAAACCCATAAGAGGAATTTTGTCCCTGGTATCCCGGGCCAGAGAGGATGGACGGGAGAGATGTTTTCTTCCCAGGGATAACGCGGAGGAGGGCAGCGCCATTGAGGGCATCCGGGTTATCGGGGTGGAGAGCCTTGGACAGATGGCGGAATTTATGAGGGATCCCGGAAAGGCAGCTGCCTGGAAACATGGAACGGTTTCGGAGGATGAGGAAGATCCGGGGGTCTATTCCATGGACTTTTCCCAGGTTCAGGGGCAGTTTCTGATGAAAAGGGCTACCGAGGTGGCTGCGGCCGGGTACCACAATCTTCTTTATATCGGTTCCGCGGGCACGGGGAAGACCATGATCGCCGAGCGGATTCCTACCATCATGCCTTCCTGCACGCCCCGGGAGTGTCTGGAGATGTCCAAGATCTACAGCATCTGCGGGCTGCTCCCCGGACCGGGCCGGCTTTTGAGACACAGGCCCTTCCGCCATCCTCATCACTCTGTCACAGCCGCGGCTCTCACAGGAGGGGGCAGGAATCCCGTTCCTGGGGAGATGTCCTTAGCGTCAGGAGGGGTGTTGTTTTTAGACGAATTTCCGGAATTTTCAAAGCATGCCATTGAGATGCTGCGGCAGCCTTTGGAGAGCAGAAAGGTGATTCTGTCAAGGGTCAGCGGCAGGTATGAATTTCCGGCTGATTTTATGCTGGTGGCGGCTATGAACCCCTGCGAGTGCGGCTACTACCCGGACAGAAGCAGGTGCCGATGTACCGATGAACAAGTACGCCGGTATCTGGGGAAGATCTCAAAGCCTATTTTAGACAGGATCGACATCTGCGTGGAGGCGGCCCCTGTGAGTTTTGAGGAGCTTAACAGCAAGGTTCCTCAGGAATCGTCGGCCAGCATCCGAAAGCGGGTGGAGAGTGCCAGAAAGATTCAGGAGGAGCGGTTTAAGGGGACCCAGATCTCCTTCAACAGCGAGATGAGGGAGGATCACATTAACCGGTACTGCCGTCTGAAAAGATCGGACGAACAGTTCTTTCAGACAGTATACCAGAATATGAATTTAAGTGCCAGGGCATATGGAAAGATCTTAAAAGTCTCCCGGACCATCGCGGATCTGGAGGGGGCGGAACAGATTGGCCACGAGCATCTGTGCGAGGCCATCAGCTACCGCAGTTTGGAGGGAAAGTATTGGAACAGCTGACAAAGGAGAAGGAATATCTGTGCTGGCTGTCCCAGGTTCCCTATGCAGGTCCGGTGACGGTCAGGAGATTGTGGGACAGATATCATTCATTTGAAAAGATATATAATATGGAAGGAAAAGAACTGAAAAGCCAGGGGCTGATCAATGCCAGGGTTCAGGCGGAATTTGACAGGCGGAAAAGAGAGCTTTCCAAAGTCCGGGAGCTTTGCCGCGTCGCGGAAGACAAGGGGATCCGCTATGTTACATTTCTGGAAGAGGAATTCCCAAAGCGCCTTCAGTCTCTCTGGGGAGCCCCTGTGGGGCTGTATGTGAAGGGACGTCTGCCTGGGGAGGAGAGGCCCAGCGCCGCTATTGTGGGAGCCCGGGGATGCAGCCATTACGGGAGGGAGGCGGCCAGGTTTCTGGCCAGGTCCCTGGCAGAGGAGGGAGTGCAGATCGTCAGCGGCATGGCTTTGGGAATCGACGGGGAAGGCCACAGAGGGGCTCTGGAGGCAGGGCGGGATACCTATGCGGTTCTCGGCAGCGGCGTGGATATCTGCTATCCTCAGGATCACTTTTCCATGTACATGGACATATCGCAAAAAGGAGGGATCATCTCGGAATACAGGCCAGGGGAGCCTCCGGCGGCAGGGAATTTTCCCATGCGCAACAGGATCATCAGCGGCCTGTCAGATGCGGTGATCGTGGTGGAGGCCAGGGAGAGGAGCGGGTCTCTCATTACCGCGGACTGCGGACTGGAGCAGGGCAGGGAGATTTTCGCGGTTCCCGGGCAGATGACAGATCCTCTGGCAAAAGGGTGCAATGAGCTGATCCGCCAGGGCGCGGGGATCGTCACTTCCCCGGAAGATGTGCTGGAATTTTTTCATCTGCAAAAGGGGAAAAAATTAAGAGTTCATGAAAAAAACGAGAATGGTCTTGCCAAGAATGAAAAAATGGTGTATAGTTGCTTGGATTTACAACCAAAATTTATTGACAGAGTTGTAGAAGAAAGCGGCTTGTCTCTGGGAGAGTGTCTGACTCTGCTCCTGGAGCTGGAGTTAAAGGGGAGAATTATCCAGACAGCAAGCCACTATTACGCAAAAAAGTTGTGAAGAAGGAGTCAACATGGCAAAGTATCTGGTAATTGTGGAGTCACCGGCAAAAGTAAAGACGATCAAAAAATTTCTGGGCGCCAACTATGAGGTGGACGCATCCAACGGCCATGTCAGGGATCTGCCGAAAAGCCAGCTGGGGATCGACACGGAGAATGACTATGAGCCCAAGTATATCACCATTCGGGGGAAAGGCGATATTCTGGCAAAGCTGCGCAAAGAAGTAAAAAAGGCGGAAGTGATCTATCTGGCAACCGACCCTGACCGGGAGGGGGAGGCCATCTCCTGGCATCTGATGAAAGCCCTGAAGCTGGATGAGGAGAGCGAGCAAAAGGACAAGAAGGTCTACAGGATCAGCTTTAACGAGATCACGAAAAACGCGGTTAAAAATTCTCTCAAGACCCCCAGAAAGCTGGATATTAATCTGGTGGATGCCCAGCAGACCAGGAGGATTTTAGACCGTATGGTGGGCTACCGGATCAGCCCCCTTTTGTGGGCAAAGGTCAAGAGAGGATTAAGCGCGGGGAGAGTGCAGTCCGTGGCTCTTCGGATGATATGCGACAGGGAAGAAGAGATCAATGCGTTTATTCCGGAGGAATACTGGAATCTGGAAGCGGAGTTGTTCCAGCCAGGGAGCAAGAAGGCCCTGACAGCCAGATTCCACGGCGACAGCGGCGGAAAGATCGCCATCCACAACAGGGAGGAGCTGGATCAGATCCTGAAAGAACTGGAGGATGCCGTATATACAGTGGCGGAAGTGAAAAACGGCGAGAGAAGCAAAAAGGCTCCCCTGCCCTTTACCACCAGCACTCTTCAGCAGGAGGCTTCCAAGACTTTGAACTTTTCTACCCAGAAGACCATGCGCCTGGCGCAGCAGCTCTACGAGGGAGTGGAGGTGAAGGGCCACGGGACCATCGGTCTGATCACCTATCTGCGTACAGATTCTACCAGGGTGGCAGAGGAGGCCGACATCGCGGCCAGGGATTATATCGGAAAGACTTACGGGGAGGCCTATGTGGCCCAGGGGGAAGCGGGAAAGAAAAGCAGCGGCAAGATCCAGGATGCCCACGAGGCTATCCGCCCCACCGACATCACCCTGACCCCGGCAAAGGTGAAGGATTCCCTTCAGAGGGATCTGTTCCGGCTCTACCAGCTGATCTGGAAACGGTTCACTGCCAGCAGGATGCAGTCGGCTCTGTACCACACGGTTTCCGTAAAGGTGCAGGCAGGAAAGTATGATTTTGCCCTGTCTGCCTCCAAGCTGGCCTTTGACGGCTTTATGTCCGTCTACGTGCAGGACGATGAGAAGGAAGAGTCCAACGCCCTTTTAGGCAAGCTGGAGAAAGGGATGGAGCTGAGCCTGGGAAAGCTAAACAGCAGCCAGCATTTTACTCAGCCCCCGGCCCACTACACAGAGGCTTCCCTGGTGAAGGCGCTGGAGGAGCAGGGGATCGGCCGTCCCAGCACCTACGCACCTACGATCACCACCATTATCGCCAGGAGGTATGTGGCAAAAGAGAACAAGAACCTGTATATAACCGAGCTGGGCGAGGTGGTAAACCGCATTATGAAGGAGAATTTCCCCAGCATCGTGGATCTGCAGTTTACGGCCAATATGGAGTATCTTCTGGACCGGGTGGGAGAGGGAACCGTGGACTGGAAGACTGTGGTGCGGAACTTCTATCCGGATCTGGATGAGGCGGTGAAGAAGGCGGAGAAAGAGCTGGAGTCCGTGACCATAGCAGATGAGGTGTCCGATGAGATCTGCGACCAGTGCGGCCGCAACATGGTGATCAAGTACGGCCCTCACGGAAAGTTTCTGGCTTGTCCGGGATTTCCTGAATGCAAGAATACTAAGCCATATTTTGAGAAGATCGGCGTTCCCTGTCCCAAGTGCGGCAGGGAGGTGGTGGTCAAGAAGACCAAAAAAGGAAGAAGATATTACGGCTGTGAGAACAATCCTGAATGCGACTTTATGTCATGGCAGAAGCCTTCCACGGAAGTCTGCCCTGAGTGCGGCAGCTATATGGTGGAGAAAGGCAGCAAGCTGCTGTGCAGCAATGAGCAGTGCGGATATTCTACAAAATTGCATGATAATTCTAAGACAGAGAAAGATTGACTTCATTTTTAGGCGAATCAATAAAATGTGCGAAAATTTCCAATAAGTGTTGTTATTTTTTGACGTATATGATACAATTCTTGTATTACTAATGGTTTGCGGCTCTTTTTTGGCGGATAAAAAGGAGGTTTTCGAAAAATGAGTGTGCAGTTACTGGATAAGACAAGAAAAATTGGCAAATTATTGCACAATAATAATTCCAATAAAGTGGTCTTTAACGATATCTGTCAGGTGTTGAGTGAGATATTGGAGTCCAATATACTGGTCATCAGCAAGAAAGGAAAGGTTCTTGGAATCAGCGCCTGGCCCGGAGTGGATGAGATCGAGGAATTGATCGATGACCAGCTGGGAGGATTTATCGATCAGATGCTGAATGAGAGATTGCTGAGCATCCTTTCCACAAAGGAGAATGTAAACCTGGCCACTCTCGGCTTTGCCGACGAGAACGTAAAGAAGTACCAGGCTATTATCACGCCTATTGATATTGCCGGGGAGCGTCTCGGGACTCTGTTTATCTATAAGACAGACACTCAGTATGATATTGACGACATTATTCTAAGCGAGTATGGAACCACGGTGGTGGGGCTGGAGATGATGCGGTCAGTCAACGAGGAGAACGCGGAGGAGACCAGAAAGATCCAGATTGTAAAGTCAGCTATCAGCACCCTGTCCTTCTCTGAGCTGGAGGCCATCACCCATATTTTTGAGGAGCTGGATGGCAACGAAGGGATCCTGGTGGCCAGCAAGATCGCGGACCGTGTGGGGATTACCCGTTCCGTAATTGTCAATGCCCTGCGGAAGTTTGAGAGCGCCGGGGTGATTGAGTCCCGGTCATCAGGCATGAAGGGAACATACATCAAGGTCCTCAACGACGTTGTGTTTGAGGAACTAAAACATCTGAAGGATTCCGATACTTAACTATGAGAAGGATATGAAAAAGCCGACAGATTAACTGCCGGCTTATTCTTCCTCGCCTACAATCTTGGCAATCATTAAATTGGGAAGGCAGATGATCATCTCGCTGGAGCGGCTGATGGTCCCCTGGTGAATGCACACTTTGTCCGGGCAGGTGGCATCGGCGATGTAGGCCTGGCCGTTTTCCAGCACCAGGGTGTTGGTGCCGCCGTTATATCCCTGGATAACGAATTCGCCGTCTTTGCTCAGATCCAGCTCTTCCACAACAACACCATCCACAGACACTTCTACGATCACGGCCGGTTTTTGGTTCCTGATCCGGTTGCCGATATAGAGCCCGCCTGCCACGATCACGATGGCCAGGGCCAGCAGAAGGTCACGCACAGCCTGTTTATCTTTCATCCCGTCACTCCTTACATGTTTATGTCCAAACGCATTTAAGATCCGTGCGTTTTCCAGAAGAGTATAGCATAACTTGTCCCAAACCGCAAGAGCGTTGAAAGAGGCGGTCTGCCATAAGAATCACTGCGCCATGAGGCAGATGCTATCCCAGGAATCGTGGCGCCGGATATGGCCGGAAAAATGTGATTGGTCTGAGATTAAGGAAAACGTAAAATTAAGTAAGAACTTTCCGCCTTGTATTTTCTGGAAGAACGGGTAGACTGTTAGGAGGAAGGCAAACGCGCAGCATGCCGATACAAAGTAAGCAGGAGGTTTCAACATGAAGAGAGAGAAGAGATTACCATGGAGGGCCATGATTATGGCTGTGGGGATATACAGCGCGGTTATGGGGCCGGCTGCCTACGGGGCGCCGCAAAATCAGCAGACCGGCGCCGTGGCGCAGACAGAGGCTGTTCAGACAGAGGGGGTGGCGGAGGAATCAAAGCCAGTTCTCCCCACAGAGAAGGGGACCCTGTCCTGCACTACTGACGGAGTTAATGTGAATATTACGGGAACCGTGTCAGGGGAGAGATCGGATCCGTCGGTCTATGACAACTATTGGTATCTGTTTGAGCTGGAGCCTTATGAGGATGACTTGGGGAACAGAACGGACTACAAAGCGTGGTGGGCCAAAGGGGATGCCATAGCCTGCTCTTTGCCTCTGGGCTTTGGGTCAGCCTCTGACAAATTGTATTCCAAATATGTGCTGGCAGTCTATGACGGCGGGAAATACCATGCCATCAGCGCGCCGACCTATATCACCAACCCGGAGATTCTGGCCAAAAACCAGGCTAATTTTAAGACTCCTCAGACAAAGAAAGGGCTTCTTCTGGATGGGAATATGATTGCGGATGCCATGGAGCTGGGAGTTAAGCACACTTCCATCAACATCGCGTTTCATCAGGTGCTTGGCGAGGGAATCGATTACCAGTACGACGGGAAGACCTACCATTTTAACAGAGGGCTCATTGAGAGCTACGACAAGATCGTGGAGACCATGACCAGCAAGGATATTATGGTGACCGCCATTATCCTCAACGGGTGGAACGACAATACCCCCCAGCTGTTTCTGCCGGGCGTGAAGAAAAATGCCACAGCCAACTATTATAACTTTAATGCTTCCACGGCCGAGGGGGTTGAGACCATCAAGGCGGTTGCGTCATTTCTGGCGGAGCGGTACTCCGGGGGAAAGGGCTCAAAGGGAAAGATCGCCAACTGGGTCATTGGCAATGAGATCAACAACGCCCAGGTGTGGAACTATGCCGGGGAGAGAGAACTGCCAGATTATATCAGGGAATATATGAAGGCCTTTCGGGTGTTTTACACAGCCATCAAAAGCACCAGCAGCAATGACCGCCTGTATTTTTCCACAGACTTTTTCTGGACCGAGCCGGAGCCTACTCTGACGAAATACGGAGCCAGGGATGTGATCGACACATTTGCCGCCATGGTAAGGGAAGGGGGAGACATTGCCTGGGGGCTGGCCTACCACCCTTATCCGGATCCCCTGACAGAGCCGGAGTTCTGGGATGACGGAGAGACGGGAAGGGCCGTGGAGAGCGTGGACACCAGGATTGTCAATTTCAACAATTTGCATATTATGACGGATTACATGAATCGCCAGGAGCTTTTGGGCCCTGACGGCAGGGTGAGGCATATCATCTTGTCAGAGCAGGGATTTACCTCAAAAAGCGCCACAAGAGGAGACGTGGAGCAGATCCAGGCAGCGGCCATGGCTTACGCCTACTATATCGCGGACAGCAATCCCTACATTGACGCTATTTTGATGAACCGGCAGGTGGACAATGTGGCTGAGACCAACACCTCCGTGGCCCTGGGGCTGTGGCAGTGCGACATGTCCTCCCCGGCAGTGGTCCGGGCGACCATGAGGAAGCCGGTGTGGACCGTGTTCAGGGTTATTGACAGAAAGAGCTCTCTGGAATACACGGAGTTCGCCAAAGAGATCATCGGAATTGAGAAATGGTCTGATGTGATCCCTAATTTCAAATGGAAAAAATATGAGAATCCGTAAAACTAATTGAAGTGTCATGGGAAATATGATAAAATGTACATTATTGTCAGTAAACCTTCATGCGCCCGGTAGCGGGCGCATTGGAGGTACCTGAATTTAGATCGCCTGACAGCGACGGAACTTTCAAAGTAAAAAATGTACAGGAGGAGTATAAGGATGACACAGAAGGAAAAGGGGTATGTAGGCCTTGGGGTGATGCTGGTACTGGCAGCAGGCACGGTATTTGGTTCAGAGCCTCTATATAAGGCCATTGATACCATGTCAGCGGAGAAAGTGGATTACACTCCGGGAACCTATGTGGGCGCTGCCCAGGGATTTGGCGGTGAGGTGGTGGCCACGGTTGCCGTGGGCGCTGCCGGAATCGAGAGCGTGGAGTTCACCGGAGCGGGGGAGACCGCGGCCATCGGAGGAGCGGCCTTAGAGCAGCTTCCGGCCCTGTTTGTGGAGAGCAATTCTTCAAAAGTGGACGCGGTGGCAGGCGCTACCATCAGCAGCAACGCGGCCATGGAGGCTGTACAGCAGGCTCTTGACCAGGCATCGGGAAAGATCGCGGTGATCGAGAGAACAGAGCCTCAGACAGAGGCTGAGACCGAGACCCAGGCTCCCAAGGAGAAGACGGCAGCGGCGGCCGACTACACGCCGGGAACCTATGAGGGGACGGCCAAGGGCTTTGGAGGAGAGATCAAAGCCGTGGTCACCATCGGAGCTTCCGGAGCCATTGAATCCGTGGAGCTCACCGGCGACGGGGAGACCCCGGGACTGGGGCTGGATGCCTTAGATCCTCTTGCCCAGGCCTTTGAGGAGGCAGGATCCGCGGACATCGACGGAGTGTCGGGCTGTACTCTCACCAGCAACGGAGCCATGGAGGCAGTCCAGGCGGCTCTGGACCAGGCGGCAGGCGGCCAGGCGGGAGCTTCCGACCAGGCGGCCGGGGATTCTGCTTCTGATAAGCCAGATAAAGATTCGGCGGCAGCGGCAGACGGCCTCAAGACTTATGAAGGGACGGCTCAGGGCTTCGGAGGAGAGGTCAAGGCTGTAGTCACCATGGATGGTTCCACGATCAAGTCCGTGGAGCTGACCGGGGATGACGAGACTCCCGGTCTGGGTCTGGATGCTTTAGAGCCCCTTGCCAAGGCATTTGAGGAGGCGGGATCCGCCGAGATCGACGGAGTGTCAGGCTGTACCGTGACCAGCACCGCAGCCATGGAGGCCGTTCAGGCGGCTCTGGACCAGGCGGCGGCTGAAGGCGGAGAGACCAACGCCCAGGCGGCCGGTGCCCAGGAAAAGGCAGGAAGCTACAAGCCGGGAACCTATGAGGGGACGGCCCAGGGCTTTGGAGGAGAGGTCAAGGCCGTGGTCACCATCGGGGCTTCTGGAGCCATTGAATCTGTGGAGCTCACCGGCGACGGGGAGACTCCCGGACTGGGGCTGGATGCCTTAGATCCTCTTGCCCAGGCATTTGTGGAGGCAGGATCCGCGGAGATCGACGGAGTGTCAGGCTGTACTCTGACCAGCAACGGAGCCATGGAGGCAGTCCAGGCAGCCCTGGATCAGGCCCAATAACCTTTCGCGCCCCGCATTTTGTGGCACTGCCACGAATGAACGACATAAAATCAACCGGGAACAGGCAGCGTCAAACTGCCTGTTCTTTTGTAACAGGAGCAGATCACATATGAATTCAAAAAGTACAGGAGCCTGGGTGGCAACCTACGGGATGCTTATCGGGCTGGCCTTTATCTTCAGCTATGTGGAGGCGATCATCCCCATCCCAATCCCTATCCCCGGAGTGAAGCTGGGACTTGCCAATCTGGTGACCATTGTGGGGCTTTACACCGTGGGGGTCAAGGGCACAATAGCGGTGTCTCTGGTAAGGATCGTCCTAGTAGGATTTACCTTCGGCAATGCCTCCAGCATGATCTACAGCCTTGCGGGCGGCTGTCTGAGCCTGGTCCTCATGATCCTGGCCAGGAAGCTTAACTGGTTCAGCCAGATCGGAGTCAGCATCATCGGGGGGATGGGCCATAACATCGGGCAGTTGTCGGTGGCGGCTCTGGTGGTGCAGACGGCGGGAGTATTTTACTATCTCCCCTTCCTGATGGTGGCGGGAGTTGCGGCCGGGGCCGTGGTGGGGCTTCTCGGCGGGCTGGTGACGGAGAGAATCCGGGGATTTATAAAAAAATGCAAATAAATAACACGGATTTCCATGTTTTTCCTGCCAGAGATGTATTATAATGGAGATATGAGGGTCAGATGTCTTTTGGCCCTGCTTCATGATAATAAGAGACAAGCCCCGACAGTTGGAGACTGCGGCGGTGATCGATGAGATGGGAGGCTTTATCAAGATGGTAAATCGCGCAATAAAAAAACTTGTACAGTATGGGCTGGACACAGGGCTGATCACGGAGGTAGACCGGATCTATGCCACGAATCAGATTCTTGATGTGCTGGGACTGGATGAATATGAGGAGCCGGGGCCCGTGGAAGGGCCGGTTGAGCTGGAAGAGGTACTGGGAGAGCTTCTGGACTATGCATGTGAGAAGGGACTTCTCGCGCAGGACAGCGTCACCTACCGGGACCTTTTTGATACAAAGCTGATGAACTGCCTGATGCCCAGGCCGGTGGAGGTGGTTCATGCCTTCTGGAAGCATTACCAGGAGTCTCCAAGAAAGGCTACGGATTATTTTTACAAGCTGAGCCAGGATTCGGACTACATCCGACGGTACCGGGTCCGCAAGGATATCAAGTGGGTGGCAAAGTCCAAGTACGGCGATTTGGATATCACCATCAACTTGTCAAAGCCGGAGAAAGACCCCAAGGCCATTGCCGCCGCCAAGCTGGCTAAGCAGAGCGGATACCCCAAATGCCTTCTCTGCATGGAGAATGTAGGCTATGCGGGACGGCCCAACCATCCGGCGAGAAACAACCACCGCATTATTCCCATCAACATCAACGACAGTCCCTGGGGATTTCAGTACTCCCCTTATGTGTACTACAATGAGCACTGCATCGTGTTTAACGGCCAGCATGTGCCCATGAAGATCGAGAGGGCCACTTTTGTCAAGCTGTTTGATTTTGTGGAATTGTTCCCCCACTATTTTCTTGGTTCCAACGCGGATCTTCCCATCGTGGGAGGTTCTATTTTGAGCCACGACCATTTCCAGGGAGGCCATTATACCTTTGCCATGGCAAAGGCTCCCATGGAAAAGAAGTTCAAGATGAAAGATTTCCAGGATGTGGAGGCAGGGATCGTCCACTGGCCCATGTCTGTGATCCGCCTCAGGGCCAAAGACTCCGACCGCCTGGTGGATCTGGGCGAGATCGTTTTGAAGGCCTGGAGGAAGTACACGGATGAGGAGGCGTTTATCTACGCAGAGACGGACGGGGAGCCTCACAATACCATCACCCCCATCGCCAGAAAGAACGGGGAGTTCTTTGAACTGGACCTGGTGCTGCGCAACAATATCACCACAGAGGAGTTCCCCCTGGGCGTGTACCATCCTCACCAGGAGCTGCACCACATCAAGAAGGAAAATATCGGCCTGATCGAGGTCATGGGGCTGGCGGTGCTGCCCTCCAGGCTCAGGGAGGAGCTGGCCCTTCTGGGCGATTACATCGTACAAGGGAAGGATATCCGCTCCAACGAGGTTATTGAAAAACATGCCCAGTGGGTGGAGGAATTCCTTCCCAAGTATGAGAACGTGACAGAGGACAATGTGGAGGAGATCTTGAGAGACGAGGTGGGCCTGGTGTTTGAGAGAGTGCTGGAGGACTCCGGGGTCTACAAGTGCACGCCCCAAGGGCGGAGATTCTTTGAAAGATTTATGAAGTCTGTGGGATTTTGCTGACAGACATGTTTTATGCATAGAAAAGCCCTGAGATCAACTCAGGGCTTTTCTTGTGATCCTGCGCCATCCTGCGCTGTAACTCTCGCCGTACACAACAGGATAGAGGGCATAACACATGATGATCGATCCGATGCCGTCCACCACGGAGTGCTGTTTTAAAAAGACCGTGGACAGGCAGATGGACACTGCCAGGACAAAGGACAGGCGAACCACCCAGGGGCGGTCCTTGAAACAGGTGCTCCTGGCGATGGCTAAGTGGACAACAATGGAGTTGAACACATGGATGCTGGGAAAGATGTTGGTGGAGGTGTCCGCCGCGTGAAGCCGGGACACCAGCCAGGCGAACACGTTCTTTCCCGGGTCCACCATGGGCCGCATATCTGTGCCGTTCTTGTAGAAGGTACAGATCACCAGGCTGATGGTCATGCCTGTGAACAAGAGAGCGCACATCCGGTAATACTCCTGTTTATTCTTGAAAAGGAAGTACAGGATCGCGCCCCCCACATAGGGAAACCACAGCAGGTAGGGGACAATAAAATATTCATTGAATGGGATCAGGTCGTCTGCCCAAGTGTGTATGATGTGATAATTCCTGGTGACGGTCTTCTCTAAATAGAGGAACCAGGGCAGGTAGATAAATCCGTAGCACAGGATCCACGCATGCTTGTAGCGTGTTAAAAACTGCTTCATAACATTCACCTTTCTGGTGTATTACCACTGTGTAATAATATATGGATAGCTTTTGAGGATTATAACATAATCCGGCTCTGAGGACAAGGGTGTTTAAGAAATGTTAAGAAAAAGTTCGGTCAAAAGTTTCGGCACTTGCATCCTCACTTTTTTATGCTATACTTATAGGCAGCGTCAAATTTAAATCCAAGTACAAGGAGCCATTTCATGAAGAGAGGAAGAATCGCAGCAGTTCTCCTGGCAGCTGCCCTGATGACGGCGGTGACAGGAGTCCTTGCAGGGGGTAAAGAGGAGAAGAAACCAGAACTGAACCGGTACGATGTCCAGTTTCTGGATTTGTTTGATACAGTCACCAGCATGATCGGGTACACGGAGGATGAGGAGACATTCCAAAAGTATGCCAAAGAGCTTTATGATGAGCTGGAAAGTTACCACAAGCTTTATGACATTTACAATGACTATGAGGGGATTGCCAACATCAAGACCATCAATGACCAGGCCGGCGTGGGGCCGGTGAAAGTGGACAAGAAGATCATTGACATGCTGAAAGAGGCGGTGGAGATGGACAAAGCCACCAGCGGCTATATGAATGTGGCCATGGGCAGCGTGCTGTCTATCTGGCATGAGTACCGGACAGAGGGGATCAGCAATCCGGAGAACGCCAAGCTTCCCCCCCAGGAGGAGCTTCGGGCGGCGGCTGAGCACATGGATATCAGCCAGGTGCAGATCGACGAGGAGGCCTCCACGGTGTTTCTTCCGGACCCGGACATGAGCCTTGACGTGGGCTCTATTGCCAAGGGCTATGCCACGGAGATGGTGTGCCGGAAGCTGGAGGAGGATGGCCTTGGCAAGGCCCTTGTGAGCGTGGGAGGCAATGTGAGGGCCATCGGGTCAAAGGGAGATGAGAGCCTGTGGAAGGTGGGGATCCAGAATCCCGATCTCTCCAGCCGGACCAGGTACCTCCATACAGTGGAAATCCGGGACATGTCCTTAGTGACCAGCGGGTCTTACCAGAGATACTACACAGTGGACGGAAAGACTTACCACCATATTATCCACCCGGAACTTCTGATGCCCTGGGATGAGTACGACTCCGTGTCCATCCTGTGCAGAGATTCCGGGCTGGCGGACTGCCTGTCCACGGCAGTGTTTAACATGGAATTTGAGGACGGCAGGGCCCTGATTGAGAGCATGGACCAGGTGGAAGCCATGTGGATTTTTAAAGACGGAAGAGAGGAGTACAGCTCCGGCTTTAAAAAATATATGGAAGAAGAAAAGACAGGAGTATGACGGCAATGGATAAAAAGGCGATGGGGAGTAATCTGCTTTTGGCCCTCGCGGCGTTTATATGGGGTGTGGCCTTTGTGGCACAGAGCGTGGGGATGGACTATGTGGGCGGGTTCACTTTTAATGCCTGCCGGTTTCTCATAGGAGGAGCCGTGCTGATTCCCCTGATCTGGTTTAGGGAAAAGAGGCAGGACAGCGGGGAGAAGCAGGCAGGAACAAGCTGGTGGCAGAGGCAGAAGACAGGGGTGACAGGCGGCATCTGCTGCGGCGCCATACTGTTTGTGGCCAGTTCCTTCCAGCAGTTCGGAGTCGCCCGCACCACGGTGGGAAAGGCCGGTTTCATCACTGCCCTGTACATCATTATCGTCCCCCTCCTGGGGGTCTTTCTGAGAAAGAAAATCCCCTGGAGCCTGTGGGTCAGCGTAGCCCTGGCCACGGTTGGCATGTACCTGCTGTGCATGACCGGAGGCCTGGGAATCAACAGGGGAGACTTCTATGTATTTGTCGGCGCCCTGTGTTTTTCCTTCCACATCCTGGTCATTGACTATTTTTCCCCAAAAGGGGATGGGGTGGTGATCTCCTGCGCCCAGTTCTTTACCGCAGGGGTCATTTCCTGTATCATGACAGCTGTCTTTGAGACCCCGGACGCCCGGTCCGTCATGGCAGCGTGGGCCCCTATCCTTTACGCGGGGGTCATGTCCTGCGGCGTGGCCTACACTCTGCAGGTAGTGGGACAGAAAAACACAGACCCGGTGCTGGCTTCTCTGATCCTCAGCCTGGAATCAGCCTTTTCCCTGATAGCCGGGTGGGTGATCCTGGACCAGAAGCTGTCGCCAAAGGAACTTGGGGGATGTGCCCTGGTTTTCGGCGCCATCATCCTGGCCCAGATCCCCACAGGGAAAAAAGAGTTGGAAAAAAGTGACTAAAAAATGGAATCTTTCCAAAGTTAGTTGAAATAAAGCTTTTATCAAATGGGAAAACATGG
>CAMTAF010000103.1 GCA_947066955.1 uncultured Hungatella sp. | reverse complement strand
TTCTTTCATCAGTTTCTTCATCAGCCGGATCATCTTCTCTTCCTGTTCTTCATCCGTCACCTCTTTAAGCTCCATAGGGTCCTCCCTCACGCAAAACAGCATAGTGGGATATTCTGCCTGGGAAACGGGGCTCTTACTCTCCAGTCTCAGCACCGGAACTCCCTTGGTAAAGGAGAACGGTTCACACAGACTCATGGACTTTAGAACATCATTGTTGATAAATGCCCTTCTCCCGCCGTGTCTCATGGGCATCAGGGTGTATTCGTAGCGGGGCTGATTGCCGGGGAGGGGGCTTCTCATATAAACCCATTCTCCGTCCGTACAGCAGACCTGGCCGCCGAAGATGCCGAACAGACCTCCCTCCCGGACAGGGATGTCCCTCTCAAGGACAGGCCTTAGAGACAGGCCTTCCATATCCGGCGGGACGGGCTGGCCAAAATATTCCAGAAGCGTGGCAGGCAGGTCGATGGTCTGGACCAGGCAGTTGGTCCGGGTTCCCTGTCTCCCAATTCTGGGATCCCACACAAACAGCGGGATGTGGGACACCTCGGCGTAGAAGGGGCAGTGGCACTTGGCCCACTGGCCGTGCTCTGCCAGAAGAAAGCCGTGGTCTGTATTCACGATGAGCATGGTATCTTCCCAGAGCCCGTATCGGTCCATGGCATCCAGCACCCTGCCCAGATTCTCATCGCACATGGAGAGCAGGGCAGCGTACTGTTTCCTCATGTGGTCTATAAATTCAGGGCTGTCTTCGCTGTTTACGGGGCGGTAGTCCGGCCAGTCGCAGAAAGGCCCCTGATAGTTGTGGGGAAATTTTCCTTTGTACTCTGCCTGACAGAAGAAGGGCTCATGGGGGTCAAAGGTCTCGATCTGAAGAAACCAGTTGTCTTTTTGGTGGTTCTCCCTGAGAAAATCCAGCCCTCTGTCAAATGTGCGCCACTGGGGCTGGCGGTCCGCCGAAGGCATGGCGGTCCTGTTGGCAAAGTCCTGCCCCACCCAGTTGTCCCGGGGATCTCCGCATAAGTTTCTGGTGGGACTTGGCCCTCCGTCAAAGCCCACCAGGGGCTTCCAGTTGTCGCCTTCCTGTCCCCGCACGCATTCCCATGTGCTGTAGCGCTGGTGATAGGTGGCTCCCCCGTCCTCCCAGTAGTGGTAATGGTCGCTGACCAGGTGGGTGTGGACCCCCGCCTCTTTTAAGATCTGGGGCATGGAGTCATCGAAGGGCTCCAAAGGCCCCCAGCTCCGGTGGAGGAAATTGTACCGGCCCGTGTGAAGCTCCCTTCTGGCCGGCATGCAGGGCATGCTCCCCACCCAGCAGTTGTCGAATGTCACGGTATGTTCTGCCAGACGCTTAAAATTCTCTGTGTCGGTCCATTGGCAGCCGTAGGGGCCCAGCATATGGCGGTTCAGAGAATCATACATGATCATGATGGCTTTCATCGCATTCCTTTCTGGCTAATTTCCCTTGCGCCGATATTCGTAGGGACTCATGCCGTACTTTTTTTTGAATGTGGTGGAAAAATAGCTTGCGTTGTAGTATCCCACCTGCTGGGCGATATCCTGAACCCGCAGGGCCGTATTTTCCAACAGCCGGACAGAATGCTTAAGCCGGATATCGGTCAGGTAATTGATAAAGGTTTGGCCCACCTCTGCCTTGAATGCCCTGGAAAAATACTCGGGATTTAAGTTCACCTGGGCAGCAACCTGCTCCAGGCTGATCTGCTCCATGTAATGGGAATTGATATATTCGGTGGCCAGGTATATATTTTTAGATTTGGGCGCCTGCTGGTCATTTTCCAGACAGCACTGTCTGGAAACGGTTTCCATGACCTTTTCTGCCTCCTCCAGGGAAATGCACTGCTGCAGCCCCACCCGGAGGCTGTCCCCGTCCTCCAGCGCGATCCCCCTCTCTCTGGCCTCGAATTCCATCAAATCAAAGGCATCCAGACACAGACCGCACACAGACTCTACCGCCAGAATCCGCTGGCTGTCCGCGCTTTCCAGGAATTCTTTTATGGTCTCATACCGCTTAAATCCCTGAGTCTGGTGGAGGCGCACGCGGAATTCCGCGCATATACTCTTCCACTCCTGATGTTTGCGCAGCAGCTCACCCAAGGGGTATCTGGGCTCATACAATCGTTTTTCTCTCAGATAAAATCCTTCTCCCAGGGAACAGGCTGCCTGCCATGCCGTAAACGGGATCCGGCGCATCTCATCGGTGATGGTGCTGACGCCTGCCATATACCCGTTCAGCCTCTGAACCTCCCTGGCGTAGGCTGTCAGCTGCTGGGCCTGTCTGGCCTCGCTGAGAGTCTTGGGGAAATTTCCGATGATCATGTAGATCCTGTCCGTATAGTCAAAGCCGGTCACATGGCGCACCTGGCTTTCTTTTGGAAATGAGAGGCCGCTGTTGAGAATATTTTGTTTCCACACCGCCAGGGCAAACAGCCCTCTGTCTCGCCACCGCACATTGTACTGGCGCAGTTTTTCCAGTTCTTCGCTGTTGAGCTCTCTCTTCTGCCTGAGGATCCTGCTGATCATGGACTGGTTCTGTGAGATGCTGGCAATATCCTGTTCATCATTTCCCGAGGAAAGCTTCTTCTCCCCGGCTATGCGGTTGAGAAGCTCCTGAAGAAGGTCGTTTTGCATCTCGGTTTTTAAAAGATATTCATCAGCCCCGTCCCGCAGGGCCTGGCGCACCAGGTCAAAGTCGGAAAACGCTGTCAGCATCACCACCTTCACCTGGCTGTTTCTGGCGCGCAGGGTGTGAAGAAGCTCCAATCCATCCATAACCGGCATCTTGATATCCGTAAGGATCAGATCCGGCTCCTCTTTCTCAAACAGTTCAAGGGCCTCTAAGCCATTGTGGGCGATGCCTGTCAGCTGGCAGGCAGGATTTTGGGAAATGCAAAACTGCATCCACTCACAGATCATGGTTTCATCATCCACCACCAGGACTTTCATAAACTCCCTCCTTTAAATGCTGCGCATTTGGCCTTCCTCCTGGATAACGGCGGGCATCAGCAGGGTGATTGTGGTGCCGATTCCTTTGATGCTTTCCAGAGTGAGGCCGTAACCCTCTCCGTAATTCAGGCGTATACGGTTATGCACATTGGCCATGCCCACGGAATGGCCGTCTCCTGCCCCGTTCTGGAGGCAGTTTTTTTGCGCCCGCTCCAGGGTCTCGGGGTCCATCCCCGCCCCGTCGTCGGTGATGGTGAGCAGAAGGTTTTCCCCCTGGAGGGCGGATTCGATAATGACCGTTCCGCCCTCGCTTTTTGCCTCGAGCCCGTGGAAGATAGAATTCTCCACCAGGGGCTGCAGGATCAGGGGAGGCACCATGCAGTGTTCGGTTCCTCTCTCCATCTCCACTTCATAGTTAACCTTTTCTCCGTAGCGAAGCTTCTGGACCACCAGGTATTTGCGGGTTGTCTCCAGTTCGTCGTGAAGAGGGACCGTGTTGTCCTTCACTGCCAGGGTGCTCCGCAGAAGATCAATGAACGCGCCCAGCATCTGGGCAGCCTGGCTGTTTTTTCCCACCTCCACGGCGCATCGGATGGAAAACAGGGTATTGTACAGAAAGTGGGGATTGATCTGGGCCCGGAGGAAATTCACCTCCAGCTTCCTCTTCTGCTGCTCCCTCTCTTTGATGATCTCCATGAGGCTGGAGATCTCCACTGCCATGTGATTAAAGCTCTCCTGAAGGGATCCGATCTCCTGGGTGGTGTTTTCCACAGGGGAGGGGGTGAACTCATGGCCGTCGAACTTATCCATGGCCTCGCTCAGTTGGGCCAGGGGATTGGAAACCCGGCGGGAGATGTAGACAGACACCGCTACCGCCAGGGCAAGCCCTGCTGCCAGAAGGCATCCCATGATCCAATAAGTCCTGTTGAGCTTTCCTAAAATGATCCTTGCAGGGCTCTCCTCCACAATGGTCCAGCCCGTCTTCTCATCCATATAGGTGGAAAGCATGTAGCTCTCCCCCAGCTTCCGGATCATGTTGGATTGGTCTGTGCCGTAGATATTTTTCATATAATTTACGTCAATAAACTGTTTTCCCAGCATCTTTTTATTGGAATGGGATACAATAAATCCCTTCTGATCGTAGATGTAGACCTCCCCTCCCTGTTCCTGAGTGGAGACATACAGATTTTCCAGAAGCTTCTCGTCAATGAGGATCAGAAGAACGCTCTGGTTCTCTCCCTCCTTAAAGATCTGCCCCGCGGCAAAACGATATACCTGGTTTCCGCTTTCATCGCTGCTGAAGGTCCGGGAAAACTGAACAGCGCCCTTTCCGCTGTCTAAGGCTGCCAGCAGATATTTAAACCAGGATTGATGGGGCCAGGTGCTGATATCCATCTTGTCATCTGAATTGTAGACAAAACCGTTCCCGCCCATGAGCACCACTTCATAGCCCAGGCCGATGTGGCTGAACACCTCGTCATAGATCTCCTTCTGGGAATCCAGGTACTCGCAGGCTTTCTCCCTGTCCTCCTCCGACATTCCCTCTTCCAGAAAACCATTGCTCTGGATCTCATAGCGGTACAGGTTGGACAGGGTGGTGCTGCTGGTCTTGACGATATCGGCTCTCTCTCCGATCTGGCGCAGCACCGCGATCCGGTTGTTGCCGATCTGGTCAATAAGCAGGTCGCGGATGGAGATGCTGACTAAGGCCAGAACAGCTGTAAAGAAAAAAGCGAACACAAGAAAATAGGTTAAAAACAGCTGTGTACGCAATTTCTTTGAGTATAAGACAATTTTTTTTAACCATATTTTCATCATGTTCACTCCTTCTTAAGTAACGGCACGCCCCGCTTCGCGAGCCCTGCCAGCTCGTCGGAAGGCATCCTAAGAAACGCTGCGCGTTTGCCTTCCTCCGAGAGACTATCTAAGTTCATAAGGTGCGAAATTGGGGTTTTCCCGTATGTAATCGTCCAGGCTGTGGCCGGAAACGCCTTTTCCCCACAGGCCTGCCAGACCTGTCTGCCCGGAGCCGAATACCGCCTCCCTGACGCCGTCGATCTCCGGGTTCACGTAAGCGGCAAACCAGGTTTCCAGGCGCAGGCGCATATCCTTCTCCAAGTCCTCAAAGCCTCCTTCTTTCAATAGATTTTTCGTCTCACCGGGGTCTGTCTCCAGATCGTAAAGTTCATTGGGGCCATAGGGGTAGCGGGCAACATATTTAAATCGCTGCCCCCGGATCATGCGGTTGGGGCCGTATTCATCCAAAACCACCACATCTTCCCTCTGGGCAACCTCCTCCCCCCTCAGAACCGGGGCAAAGGACACGCCCGGCCTTTTCATGGTATCTGACGGCTTCAGCCCCAGGTAATCCAGCAGAGTGGGCATAAAGTCGTAGGCTGACACCAGCCCGTCATAGACCTTTCCCTCAGGAATGTGGCCCGGATGCCTGATGATAAACGGCACTTTCACGGACTCCTCGTACATGTTCAGGGGGAAGGTGGCGTTTCCTTTTCCCCAGAAGCCGTGGTGGCCGCAGGAGAATCCGTTGTCCGAGGTAAACACGAAGATGGTATCCTCTGTCAGCCCTATATCATCCAGTTTATCCAGAATCCGGCCAATGCCCGCATCCATGGCGGTTACTGCGGCGAAGTAGCCCGTCAGGTTGCCCCTCTCATCTTTTGCCACCTCGTCCGTGAGATAGATGCTGTCCGGGTGCCGAGGCAGGTGGGGAACCGACTCAAAGGGGCAGTCCTTGTAAAGATCCGTGTACTCCTTGGGGTGATTGTTCAGCCATGGCGCGTGGGGCGCCGTGTAGGCCACGTGGAGGTAAAAGGGCTCGCTGGAGTCTTTTCTGGATTCCAGAAATTCTATGGCGTCCTCTGTGATGGCGTCGGTTACATATCTCTCTTCCCGGTACAGCTTTCCATCCTTGTACATGGGGGCGCCGTAGTAGGGGCCGCCTCCCGACTTATGGCTGAACCAGTGGGTAAATCCCTGCTGCGCTTTTTCCGACGCGCCCATGTGCCATTTGCCTGACAGCGCGCAGCAGTATCCGTTTTCTGCCAGGGCTTTTGTGTAGGAATACTGCCCCGCCAGATACTCCAGGGCAGACTGTCTCTCATCGTCGTCTCTCAGCCAGTCATGGATCCCGTGCTGGGAGGGGATGGCCCCGGTAAGCAGGGAGGCCCGGGCCGGGGAGCAGACCGGGGAGGCGCAGAAAAAGTTCTCAAACCGGATTCCCTCCCCGGCCAGCCGGTCAATGTTGGGTGTAATAATCTCTTTGTTGCCGCTGCATCCCAGGGACCAGTAACCCTGATCATCCGAGATCACCAGCACAATATTAGGCCGTTTTTCCATTTGCCTTCCTCCTATTTCATGGTCTCGGCACGCGCCGCTTCGCGGCACCTGCCACATCGTCGGAAGGCATCCTAAAAATGCTGCGCATTTGCCTTCCTCCTATTTTACCAAAATATCTGTGTTTCTGCAAAGATTCTTACCACCACTTAATCAAATCCGTCACCTCGTTGCGCAGCTTTACGAAATCGGGGCTGGCGATGTCTCTGGGGCGGGGCAGATTATTGTCAATGGTCTGCTTAATGCTTGTAGGCTTGTTGGTCAGGACCAGAATCCTCTGACCCATATAGACAGCCTCCTCGATGTTATGGGTGATGAAGAGCACTGTGGTGCCTGTGCGCTGCCACAGGCTGATGAGCTCATCCTCCAGGTGATAGCGCAGCTGGATATCCAGCTGGCCGTAGGGCTCATCCATCAACAGCAGGTCCGGCTGGGTGGCGAAGGCCCTGGCGATCACTACTCTCTGGAGCATGCTGGCGGACAGCTGGTTTGGATAGTACTTTCGGTATTTTGCCAGGCCGACGATCTCTAAGTACTCGTCCACCAGAGCCTTGGCCTTTCCTTTTTCCACCCCTTTGATGTCCAGGCCGAACCCCACATTCTCCTCCACCGTGAGCCAGGGCATGGTGGAATACTCCTGGAAAATATAGGCAATGTTGTGCTTCTTTAAGTCAACGGGCTCCCCGTCCAGGAGGATCTCCCCCTCGGTGGGTTTATATAATTTGGTCAGGCTGTTGAGAAACGTGGTCTTTCCGCATCCCGTAGGGCCTACGATGCACAAGAATTCTCCGGCTTCTACATCAAAGGAAATGTTATTCAGTACCAACAGATCCCCGAACCGCTTGGTCAGACCACGCACCTGAACTTTGGGCATTTTTTTCTCTTCCATAAAACTTTCTCCTTTTTACCTTATAACGTCAGGTCCATGTTGTCTGTGATCAGCTGGCGCAGACGCAGGAACTCCGGGTCTACATAGTCCCTGGGATGGGGCATATTGATGATGTATTCTTCTTTTATGTGGGTGGGGCAGTTGGTCAGCAGGATGATCCGGTCTGCCAGGAACAGGGCCTCCTCGATATTGTTGGTGACAAAAATTACCGTGCGCTTTTCCTTCTGCCAGATCCGCTGCAGTTCCTCTTCCATCATGTAGCGGGTCTGGGCGTCTAAGTGCCCGAAGGGCTCGTCCATGAGCATGATGTCCGGCTGATTGGCGTAAGCTCTGGCAATGCCCACGCGCTGGCGCATGCCGCCGGAGAGCTGGCTGGGATAGTTTTTCTCAAATCCGGTAAGTCCCACCAGTTCCAGATATTTCTTGATCCGGGCCTGCCGCTCATTTTCCGGCATGTGCTGCACCTTTGGGCCGAATCCCACATTGTCCTCAACTGTCATCCAGGGGAACAGGGAGGTCTTCTGGTAGACCATCCCCCGCTCCGGGGCAGGCCCGGTAACTTTCTTGCCCCGTGTCAGCACCTGTCCCTCTGTGGGCATGTCCAGCCCTGCCAGGATATTTAACAGTGTGGTCTTGCCGCACTGGCCGGCTCCGAAGAGAACCAGGAATTCATTTTCGTGTACTTCAAAATCCATTCCCCGGAGGACCTCATTTTTTCCTCCTCCGTCATAGCTGTCAAAGCTGCGGCCCACATTCCGGCACTCCAGCACCGCTGCCGGGGACCCTACATTCCCTTCTGCTCGTTCCATGCGCACAGCCTCCTTTCCAGGGCACTTGTCAAGTTAGCCAGTATAAATCCCACAATACCGATGGCCACGATTCCCACCATGATCTGTACCGTGTTGCCGGTGTTCATTCCTCTCACGATCATCCAGCCTACGCCCTCGTTGGACTGGATCATCTCCGCGCCTACCACCGCGCTCCATCCCGCTGTCACCGCGATCTGGAGTCCGGCGAAAATATAGGGTACTGAGGAGGGAAGCACGATCTCAAAGAAGACCTGGCGTTCATTGGCTCCCAGCATGCGGGCTGCTCCGATCAGTTCCGGGTCCACGTTCTTGGCCCCGTCATAGGTATTGACTGTGATAAAGCAAAAGCAGCCTAAAAAGATGATAAAAAATTTTCCAGTATCTCCCAGACCAAACCACAGGATGGAGAGGGGAATCCACGCCAGGGGCGGGATTGGGCGGATAAACTCAAATATTGGCTTTAAAATGGCCTCCGCCAGGCGGGAGTAACCCATGCCCACGCCCAGAGCGATTCCGGCAATGGTGGCAAAGAAGAAGGCTACACCCACTCTGTACAGGCTCACCCCGATGTGGGCCAGCATGGTCCGCTTGCCGATGGGCTCCACAAAGCTCCTGCAAAAAGCCACCAGCACCTGGCTGGCAGGCGGAAGAAACATGGAGGCTTTGGTAAATCTGGCTACCAGCTCCCACACTGCCAGCAGAGACATCAGGGATATGATGGTATAGATCACAATCAGCTGTTTAACCGAAAAACGGCTGTCTTTGGTATTATCAATCATGCTGCTTTCCCCTCCTCACATATTTTTTCTGCAGTTTCTCCAAACCGGTGTTGAGCATAAGGCCCACAAATCCGATGGTAAGCATTCCCACGATGATCACATCCGGGCGGCCCAGCATGCGGGCCATCTGGATCATGTAGCCCAGACCGCTGGTAGCTGCCAGCATCTCCGCGGCCACCAGGGCCACCCACGCGGAACCCAGGGCCAGGCGCAGGCCTGTAAAGATCATGGGAAGGGCCGTGGGGATCGCCACCTTAAACAGCAGCTGCCGGTTGGTGGCCCCAAAGGTTTTCCCCACCCACAGATGAACCTGGCTGGTGCGCCGGATTCCTGTGTAGGAGTTCACCGTAGCGCTGATAAATGCTGCGAAGAAAATGATTCCCACTTTGGAGCCGTAGCCGATTCCCAGCCACAGAATCATCAGAGGGATCCAGGCAAGGGCCGGCACCGGGCGGATAATATCAAACAGAGGCTTGGCGAACAGTTCGAATTTTCTGCTCCAGGCCATCCCCACTCCCAGGGGAACGCCGATGAGAACTCCCACACAGTAGCCGCCCAGGGCGATCTTTAAGCTGGACCAGATATTTTCCAGAAGGGTGGAGCCGTCCGGAACCGTTCCGCCGGTAAGCTTGTACCAGAAAGTTCCTAAAATCTTTGTGGGGCTGGGAAGCATCACCGGGCTTACCAGATGAAACACATCCGTAACCAGCTGCCACACCAGAAGCACAAACAGGAAAGAACAGGCGGAGATCAGTTTGTATTTATATTTTTCCAAAAATGATTTCATAGGATTTTCACTCTTTCTTATTTTTGAAAGTTCTGCCGCCGGGCAGGCGGCATGCAGGTTTACTGATAAGGCTGTACAAATGTGGTGACCACATTTGTATTGAATTTTTCAGTGGCGCTGGCCTCCAGCTGGCCCTGGTCTACATAGAACTCACCAAGCTCTTTCGCAAAAACACCAAGCTCACGGCCCTTCCAGTCTGCCTTGGTAAGCCATTTTACCCGCCCTAAGTCCGCTACACAGTTTTCACGGCTGGTCTCCATACCGGAATCCTGCAAAAATTCCACCAGCAGGTCGGCTGCCATATCCGGATCATTTTGGAGTGTCTCACATGCCTCCAGCATACAGTCCACATACTTCTGAATCAGATCGGATTTTCCGTCCAGGGACTTACGGTTTCCGACGATCATATCCACATAGCGAGTTCCCATGTCTGCCAGATTCGCCACCTGCACCATGCCGCCGTTTTTCGCTTCAAAGAACGTGGGAACATTGAGGGAAGCGGCGTCTCCCTGGCCGGACTGGAGCGCCTGATAAGCCTGCACGGTATCCATATTGACTATGTTCACATCCGTTGGCTCCATCCCCAGCTTCTCCAGCCATTTTAATACCGTAAAATGCTGAGCAGTTCCCACAGGAGTCAGGATAGTGATGCCTGCCACGGAATCCGGACTTCCCAAAACCGTTGGGAAAGACGGGTTAAAGCCCTTATCCTGAGCCACCGGACAATCCGGAGAGACAAATACGCCCTGTCCGTCTGTGGATTCCAGAACCTCTCCGATAATCAGCTCATCATAGTTTGCCATTCCGGTGACCGCGGCGGCCCCCATATGGCCCACATCCCACAAGTCCGCTGCCAGCGCCTCGTTCATGGGGGCTCCTGTGTCGAACATGGTGATCTCCATCTTAAAGCCTGCCTTCTCGTCCAGTCCGTTCTTCTGCGCGTAGTATGTGGGGAGGCTGGTGATGGTGGGCATTGCCGCTACCCTGAGAACCGGAAGTCCGTCTCCCCCTCCTGTCCCGTTTCCTGCCCCGCTGCCCCCATTTCCTGCCGCGCTGCCGCAGCCCGCAAGAGATGCAACCATTGCTGCTGCCAGCAATAAACCAAGGCCTTTTCTTTTTTTCATAGTGTTTTCCTCCTTCTCCTGTGAAAACGAATTTAAATTTGTTGTGTTTATTGTACAATGTCACCACCCGTCAGGGTGCTGACCTACATGTGCCTCAGCACATTTCCTATTATAGCAAGGCTGTCTCTCTGTGTGTTTTGGATATTTTTACATTTCTTTACTTATTTGTGGCAGAATTTCTTTATTTTTACATTGTGTTTGTTTTTTTGACATTTTTTCTATTTCTTTTGTCTTAAATTGACAAAACAGGAGGCTGTTTTTCGTGATATTGCCTTATGATTTTGGGGATTATTGTAGGTTTATGGTAAATATTGCCGGCTTTCTTTCCGCCCTGTATGCAATCGGGCAGGGGGGCCTTTCCCCTACTCGCCGCGCCGGGGCGGGGCCGCGCAAGCGGCCACATTTCCTTTCCGCCCCGTGTGCATAAAAAGGACTAAACCGGCCTCTTGGCATAAGCCAATGCGCCGGTTTAGTCCTGTCTTTTTTCCATTATTATTACTATACAAATTATCCAAATATCAGATGCATATTTGTATGCCGCTTTAGAGAATTTAGATCTTTTTCAATATAGTCCCAAGTCTTCTGATATGTACCTTGGACAGCAATACTCTCTGAACATATAAATTCTATAAACTCTCCTGCTTTTCCATCATAACGATCCGCAAAATCATCCGATAATATTTGCTTCTCTTCGTCAGAATAATCTTTTAGCTCACCATACAATACATGTTCCAAATTACAAGAATTAAAATAAATTCGATAAGATACACCATTGATTTTTCCTGTTTTCCTAAGCTTATACAAAATGTCCCCTTTTCTTTTATTTCGTTCTGCGATTATATTTGCGTCTTTTGCATTAATGTGATCTTCATAATATTGAATTTCTTCCACATCTGTTTCTACAATATCCGTATCCGAAATGTATACGCCATCCATATCAACAATGTGAATAATCTCTATAAAATCATCCTGACTGTATCGATATCTGCTCTTCACACCTTCAATCTGTTCATTTATTTTCTTCAATATATTGTCACTTGAAACGTAATCTTTCAATGTGATATCGCCATGTACAACAATAAACTGCACTTCATGACTGGAAAAGTACTCTTTCATAATTGTTCCAAGTGCAGCTTCATCACTTGGTCCCTCTACTATGAATACAACGACTTTCTTTTCACTCATGCTGTATCATTCTACCTGCCTTTCTAAATGCCCGCGCAATTCTCAAACTATCTGTTTCCTCATAAATTACTTCATCCTGTCCGCCAAGGGTAATACCTCTAATATACATATCCCTTAAATTATTTGATACTTTTACATTTTTCATCCGGATATATCTTCTTTCAGGATTCACCGTGGAAAACATAATATTGTCTTTCTCCAGCATTTCTAAAGCACGCAGATTATGTGATGTGAATATTAACTGCCCTTTTGCACTTTTATTAAAAATGTCAAGCAATTCCCCAAGCATATACTCAAAAATACCCGCATCCAATTCATCAACCACAAGACAGATTGAAGGATTGCCAAACGCTTGAATCAAAGCATTCAAAATAGAAATAATTTTTACAATTCCTTCGGATTCCATTCGGATGGGAATAGGCGGCATATTTTCCCGGACAGAAACAAGCTCCACCCGATAGCCGTTTTCCCCGGAATCCGTTAACTGCATTCCATAATGATAAACATCTATTTTCATACCCGGAATAATCGTAAACAGAACCATATTAATCTGTTCTACAATCATATCTAAAATTTTTTTTCTTCCCTCACTTAAAACGACAGGTTCTGTCAACGGAACGGCAAAATCTCCTTTCATTCTGATTTCATTCTGTTCGATTTTAAATGCCATAGGAAGTACAAAATTTGCAGAAATCACACCGGAATGTGTATTGCGGATTACAAATAAATCCTTTAAGGCAAACTGAAATAATGCCTTAATCACTTCTGAATAATCTCTAAAATGATTCTCATAATCCCGGCAGAAAATTTCCCGGCTGCCTTCTCCAAAAATATAAGAACAGTTACTCTTCTCAGCAATCTTTCTGGCGACAATCAGATCCGTTTTATTTTCTGCGCTTGTTTCTATAACTTCATCTAACCTTATTTTTGGAGTAAACACACTTTCCCATTTTGAGCGCTGGTAATCTATAAACACTGTCTTATTGCTTCTGGAATTATCTTTATGGATAGCACAGCTCAATGTTTCCCGAACAATATTCACACCATCTCCACTTCTCTCCAAAATAATCCTATAACTCACTTCATATATAATTGTTTCTATAAAAATATTAAAATCAGCTATGATCTCTGCCTGATTACTGGCTACATCAATGTAATCTGCAATTTCGTCGTCAAGCATATTGCCAATCATAATCTTTTGCAAATAGTACAATGTGTCAATAACAGCAGTTTTTCCGGAACCATTTTGACCATATAATCCTAATACTTCTGCCGTTTTATACGTCAGATGTTTTTGGTAGGTGTTTGGCATAACGATTTGTCCAGTTCTAACATTTTTAATATTAGAAATCTTCAATGAAGATAACCTCACAATGCTTTCCATAATCTTTTGCCTCCATGAAGTTTATTTTATCACAGATGCCGTTTTATTTCAATTATTTTCCCAGATTTTACATTTTTTATTCCTTCTTCAAAAATATATTTTAAAAATCTATCCTAATTTTACTATATAAGTATAACCATATATAACCAGATAACTTTCAAAAAATTCGCTGTTTTTTATCCATCACTTTACAATAAATCACTGCCACAATCGTACTTACCGCCGTAGCCGCAATAGCGGGTCCCACAATCGCTGCCGGATTTCCGCTTCCGTACTGGCTCCGATACGCAATCATATTTACTGGAATCAGCTGAAGGGATGAAATATTAATAATCAAAAACGTACACATCTCATTGCTGGCCGTTCCCCCGGCCATTGCCTTTCTGACCCTGCCGCCCCGGCCAGGAATTCCGGCTACCCCGCTACCCTCCCGGGAAATTTCGCTTCTCCGCCTCTCCTCCTCCAGCTTCGAAAGCTCCTCCATGGCCTTAAGCCCCGCCGGAGTAGCAGCCCATCCAAGCCCCAGGATATTGGCGATCATATTGGTGGCAATCGCCAGGCCCGCCGGATGGTCTTTTGGAAGACCGGGAAACAGAAATTTAAGCACAGGCCTCATCTTCCGCGTCATCTGTCCCATCAGCCCGGCGCTCTGCCCGATCTCCAGGATGCCGGTCCAGAGGGACATGACGCCCAGCATGGTGACGCACAGTTCCACCGCCTCTTTTGCAGAGTTCAGCGCCCCCTGGGTCACCTGGTCCATGGTTCCGTGAACCGCCCCCCACAGGATCCCGATGATCATCATAAATGCCCACAGATAATTTAACATTGATCCACCGCATTATTTTTTCTTCTAATCTATGCGGCTGAACCGGAAGGCTATTCGTGGTTTTCGTCACGCTTTTTGTTCCAGAACTCCCTGATCCCCTTTGTATACATACATGGTGGTGCTTACTGTTTCGTCATCTGCCAGGTCTATTATCTGGAAACCCCTGGGGATAAACGGGAGGTGAGGCGTTATGGCCATACCGTTTACCGCTGTCATCCCCTTCCATTCAATCTGTCTGGTATATCCGCTGTGGAGATGACCTCCCAGGATCAGCTTTACTGCTCTGTTAAGCCTGATGATTTGGCTCTGGTCGTCAAAAATTTCCGGCTGGTGATGCATCAGGAGAATCCCCCTCTCACCTGGCGCGGCTTTTTCCAGGATCTCATCCACATCCCCGGGATCCAGCCAGCAGTTGTTAAAATCCTTCAGGGAAGTCTTCTTACAGGAGTTGATACTGAACACCGGAATCTGGCACCGGGGAGTCGTGCCGCCGTAAAATCTCTTCACAAATGCCTCATATTCCAGAAAAGAAGACCCTGCCTCCGGGGAGTCGGAATCGTGGTTGCCGCAGCAAAAGAACATTTGCCCCTTTTCTATGTCCAGAATTTCCCCCAGACCCTGGAGGTAGTTCTCCACTCTCCTGTACTCCTCCTCTGTTCCATGCATCACCAGATCCCCGGTCACGGCTATGATGTCTGCCCTTTGGCTCCCCGAGGCTGCCGCCTTCGTCTCCCGGTACAGCCGCTCCCACGCCTGCTTCTCTTTTTCCTGGTCAGATTCCCATCCCACATGGACATCGGTAATGTGTAAAATTTTCATAAATGCTCCTTTTTAATTCCGATCGCCTGCGGCGATGGACTTTTATTTGCGTGCGCCTCAGCGCATTACCTATTATACCATAATCCGGTCATTTTGCACAGTGACCCCCGCCCCATCCCAGGTTAAACTTATAAACCGTTATGCAAAGCAACACCCTTTGGTGTTCGTTA
>CAMTAF010000102.1 GCA_947066955.1 uncultured Hungatella sp. | reverse complement strand
GAACCCGGCTCCTTTGTTCTGTCAAGCACGGAAATCTTCTTAACCGTGTCAGGGATGGCTTCGATGAGGGCTTCCGCGGAGAACGGACGGTACAGGCGAACCTTCACAACGCCAACCTTGGCGCCGCTGGTCTTTGCCATGTAGTCGATGGTCTCCTCAATGGTATCATTGACAGAACCCATGGCAACGATCACATGCTCGGCGTCCGGGGCTCCGTAGTAATTGAACAGCTTGTAATCGGTGCCGCATTTCGCGTTGACCTTGTCCATATACTCCTGCACAACAGCCGGAAGAGCGTCGTAATACGGATTGCAGGCCTCTCTTGCCTGGAAGAAAATATCCGGGTTCTGAGCGGAACCTCTCTGACACGGATGGTTCGGGTTCAGAGCGTGCTGACGGAAAGCGGCGATGGCATCCCAGTCAGCCATCTCGGCTAAGTCATCATAATCCCACGCCTCGATCTTCTGGATCTCATGGGAGGTGCGGAAACCGTCAAAGAAGTTGATAAACGGAACCTTGCCCTTGATGGCGGCCAGATGAGCCACAGCGGTCAAGTCCATAACTTCCTGGACACTGGACTCGCACAGCATGGCGCAGCCGGTCTGACGGCATGCGTACACATCGGAGTGATCGCCGAAAATGGACAGGGCGTGGCTGGCAAGAGCGCGGGCAGATACATTGATCACGCCTGGCAGCTGCTCGCCGGCAATCTTGTACAGGTTAGGAATCATCAGAAGCAGACCCTGGGAAGCGGTGTAGGTAGCTGTGAGAGCGCCTGCTGCCAGAGAGCCGTGAACGGCGCCTGCCGCTCCTGCCTCGGACTGCATCTCGGTGATCTGAACAGTACGTCCGAAAATATTCTTTCTTCCTTCCGTAGCCCACTCGTCTACATGCTCAGGCATAACAGAAGACGGGGTGATGGGGTACATAGCAGCCACTTCAGTAAACGCGTACGAAGCATGCGCGGCAGCCTGGTTACCATCCATGGTTTTCATTTTTCTCGCCATTTGATTTTCCTCCTACGATTGTGATATTGCATAGTGAAGTATGTATAGAACATACATACTGACCTGTTTATTATTATAACAATTTTTTATCAATTTGCAAAGTAAAAATCCCACAATTTCATCCATAATTTGTATTATTTTCGGAACAATGTACCTGCCCTTCTTTACTCCGGCTTAGGCTCCACCATAACCCCGCCGGGCCCTGCGGGCGGCGCCGGCACCGTTGTCTCGGGCACAGGCGCCTGGGACTCTGCCGGGCCCTGCGCTCCCGGACCGCCTCCGCTGCCGGTTCCCACCGGATCTTTCGGCCTGTCGGGCACAGTGGGGGCTGTGGTAGAGGCAGCTGTGGTTGGCGCGGCCGTAGTGGACTGTCCCGGGCCGCTCACCCCCGGCCCGTCGGGAATCTGCCCGCCTGCCTGGCTGGCGGACTCCGGTGCCTTAGAACTGCTCTCGCTCTCTGCCGTGGTCTCCGCCGCCGTGGTCTCCGCCGAAGACTCTGACGAGGATTCGCTTCCCGCTGTGGTAATCACCACGCCAGAAGTATTTCTCTTCACCACAGGCGCGTGGCCTTTGTAAGTAACCGTGTGATCCACATCCCGGCTGACCACCTCCCCGTTCTTCTTCACGATCAGCCTGGTCTCCCAGCGGCTTCCGGAAGATCCCGCTGATTTTACAACCTCCTGATCCGGCAAAAGGGTCTGGTCCTCCTCGTAAGTGGGGGCCGGCGGATCCAGATCCGCCACCTTGGTGGACTCCAGGGAGTAGGTGACTCCCTCCTCCAGAACCGGGATCCCGTAGACAGAAACCGTCACTGTCTGGTTGTAGTAGCTGGCCTTGATGCCGATGGCAGTATTGGAGTTATTGATAAACTTAAAATCCGGGCCTCCCCAGCTCACCGTGGCGTCCTGGCCCGGCGTCACATAGGATGGCTCAAAGGTATGGGACCGGCGGACAGATACCTTCAGGCCCGCTTTCAGCACCGCATTATATAAGGTAGTGCTTACCTGGCACACGCCACCGCCGATCTCCTCAACCACCTCGCCGTTGTTGTAGGCCGCCGCGCCCTGGTAGCCCTTGGCAGCGGTTCTCTCCCCCACGGTCTCGTTAAAGGAGAGTTCCTGGCCTGGCTGGACTATGGTGCCGTTGAGTGCCTGAGAAGCCAGACGGATGTTGGTGTTTCTCTTGCTGTTGGCCGTGGTGTTGGTTGTAAAAGTGCCGATGGTCTTGTATTTTTCTTTTGCAGCGGCTATGGAGATCTCCGGCTGCACCTCGCTGGCCGAAGCCGTGATGCTGGCGTCAAAGTCCTTGGAGGTCAGGGCCTTCTGAATATCTGCCGCCAGTTTCTCCTGGTCAATGGCAAGTCCCACGGCCTCCCCCTCAAACACGAAAGAATCCGAGGAAGCGTCATAGCCGGATATGGAACCGTTCTTTGGCGCCTTGTCCCACTTGGATGCCGCCGCGGCTGCCTGAGCCTTCACTGCCTCCTCCATCCCGGAGGTATCAAGGGTGTAATTCTCCTTGGGCTCGCCCCTGTAGATCTCATCCAGAAGACCGTTGAGCTTCTCCTCCATGAGGTTGGACACCTCATAGGTCTCATCTCCGTAAGTGACCTTCATGCCCCAGGGATAATTCTTCAGGATCTCCTGCCTTGCCTCGTCCCTGGACATGCCTGTGATCTGGATCCCGTCCACGGTAACCTGCTTTTCCAGCTCTGTCTCCGGCTCTGTGGTGGGGGCGATGGTTTCTATATCAATACTGCTGGCATCCTGGGGATCCGTGTTGGTGCTCCTGCTGTGCCGCATGCCATAGACAGCGGCAGATATGGCGAGGATCAGGACCACTCCCGCCACAGCCACCACGCCGTAGTTCACAGATGACCGTCTCCGCCTTCTGCCTCCCCTCCTGCCGGAAGAATAATGGCCGGAAGACCCTTGTCTGGAACCGGGAGGTCTGGAGGAAGCCGAACTCCGGGAGGACGACCGGGCCGTGCCTGAGCTCCTGGACGAAGTACCCGCCGTTCTGTGGGCTGTGCCTGAGGAGGTCCCCCTGGCGGTTCTTGAGGTCCCCGACGATGTTCTGGAAGTCCCGGCCGCTCTTGTCGATCTGGCGCCTGTGGGCCTGGCGCCGTACTCCCCCCTCTCTGATCTTGATCTATTATTATGATATTGATTATCCATACTCTTTCCTTCACCTGTTTCACATTATTATGTAGACTTACAACAAGTAGTATACCATACTTTGTGGAAAATGGAATCACTTTTTTCTATTTTACTTATTTTGAAGAACATGTTACACTAGTGTTACCAAACCATTTCAAAAGGGAGAAATTTTATGAATTTTGTCGATCTTCACACCCATTCTACAGCCTCCGACGGCACTCTGACCCCGGAAGAAGTGGTGCGCCTTGCCGTGTCAAAAGATTTAAAGGCCATTGCCCTGACCGACCACGACACCATAGACGGCATCGCCCGGGGAAAGAAGGCTGCCGCTGCCTGCGGCCTTGAGCTGATCCCCGGCATGGAACTGTCCTGCGTCTATGAGGGAACCGAGATTCACATCCTGGGATTTTTTGTGGATGAGAGCTGCCAGGAATTAAAAGACGGGCTGGCCGAATTTTGCAGGGCCAGGGACACCCGCAACCAGAACATGATGGACCGCTTTCTCGAGGATGGCTTTGACATCACCTGGGAGGATTTAAGGCACGGCGTTCCCGACACCGTGGTCACCAGAGCTCACTTTGCCAGGGTTCTCACAGAAAAAGGATACGCCTCCTCCCCCTCCCAGGCATTTGACAAATATCTTCAATACGGAGGACGTTACTGCACCCAGCCCAAACGAGTCACTGCCCGGCAGGTGATGGACCTGATGAGAGCCTGCCACGTGTGGCCCTGTCTGGCCCATCCCATGCAATACCACATGGGATACCAGCAGGTCCGGGACATGGCTGTCCAACTAAAAGGTCTTGGGCTGCGGGGGATGGAAGTCTACCACTCCTCCCACCACCAGGGACAGAGCGCAAAACTGCAGGTAATCACAAAGGAACTGGGGCTCCTGCCGTCAGGCGGCTCCGACTTTCACGGCTCCAACAAACCAGATGTGGAAATCGGAAAGGGCAGAGGCGGCCTGCGGGTCCCCTACGCTCTTTTAAAAGATATCAAGGAGGATTACTATGGATGAATTTTACCGCGCCATAGAGGACAAGATCCGCCTGTCCGGCTATGACGGCCCCGTAGACGGGGAAGAAATCTACAATGACATCTGCGATCAGATGGAGGACAAAGAAGAAGGGGTCTATGTGTTGATGTCAAAAAAGACGGACGATACGTTCTTGGAATACAAAGTGGAGATCTTTGAGGATCAGTTCAATCTCTCCTGCATCGATCTCCACACCCCTGGCAAAGTATTTCATGTTGACTTTGATTCATGATTTTTTCATAAATGCCGGCTCAAGGAATCATCTCTGGCCCGGCGCGGCTTCCCTGCGGTTTCCCGCCTGCCCGGGCTGTGGGGGAGCGGCTCTCACAGCCTGCTCAGATACACGTCTGTCAGGCTGTATTTTGTGGTGCCGTCATACCCTGTCACCGTGGAAGCCATTGCCAGGGAATTCAGCACCGCCTCCTCCACCGACTCCGCCACCAGGGGGAACACTTTGTCAAGGAGCTCCTCCTTAAGCATCTTCATGGGAAACACCGCCTCGTCTCCCCCTGTCTCCACACGGTTTGCTGTGGTAAATCCGATCACAATATCCCCGCTCCCGTGGCCCAGGAAGGAGCCGCACCGTGCCAGTCCCACAGGCGCCCGCCTGCACATTCTCTTTAACTGCCTGTCTGTCACCGGAAGGTCTGTGGCCAGGATCATCATAATGGAACCTCTGTCCACCACAGCGGGCTCTATGTCCGTCAGTTCCCGGCCCACTGTCCTGTGGCCGATCACCAGATTTTCCGTGCTGCCAAAGTTGGACTGCACCAGAGCGCCCACCGTGTATTGCTGGCCGCCAAGAGAAAGGATACGGGATGCGGAGCCAATGCCGCCTTTGAGCCCAAAACATACCGTTCCCTTCCCGGCTCCCACATCCCCCTCCTCAAAATCTTCCCCCGCGCTGTCAATCGCAGCCATAACTTCCTTTTTTCCCACCGCTCTCAGGGCAATATCATTGAGGACGCTGTCATTGCATTCTCCCACCACCGGATTGACAGAAGTGATGGATATTTTGTCCTTTTCTCCCACTTTCAGCATATAATCCACCAAAGCATCATGTACAATCCCCACATTTAAGGTATTAGTCAGGGCAATGGGAGTCTCTAAGGTTCCCAGCTCTTCAATCTGCACAAGCCCCTGGCTCTTCCCGTACCCGTTCTGCACACAGACCGCTGCTGTCAGCTTTCTGGAAAATGGGTTGTCCCGGCAAGGCAGGATCACCGTCACACCGGTCTTGTTTCGGCTGGTGTCCACTGTGCAGTGGCCTACGGTGACGCCATCCACATCCGTGATCTTGTTGCGGGGGCCGGGAGTCCCTGTGCCCATGGTGATGCCGTAATCTCTTAAACGCTTTTTCATCTATTTCCGCCTCCTGGTTTTGTGACGGCCCGCTCCTTCCTGTCTTTGTCCTGAAGTTTTTGCCGTCACTTTCTTTTCCCCAATCTCCGCTCCTGTCTTTTCCGTCTGGCCCTCTTCCTCTGCTTTGGCTTCCTCCGTCCGGCCTTCCTCCTCTGCTTTGGCTTCCTTTGCCCGGCCTTCCTCCTCTGCCTTGGCCTCCTTCGTCCGGCCTCCCGCCCCTGCTTTGGACTCCTCCGTCCGGCTTTCCGCCTCTGTTTTGGCCTCTTCTGTCCGGCCTTCCGCCTCTGTGTTGGCCTCCCCTGTCCGGTCTTCCGCCCCTGGTCCGGCTTCCTCCGGCCTGGCCTCTTTTCCCTCAAGCCTGGCCCCCACAGCCTCTCTCAAAAGGGTATAAAATACCGAGCAAAGGGGGATAAACACCAGCATCCCCAGGACTCCCATAGCGCTGCCGCCCACGGTCACGGCCACCAGCACCCAGATGGAAGGCAGTCCCACAGAGCCGCCCACCACATGAGGATAGATCAGATTACCCTCCAGCTGCTGCAGAACCTGGAACACAACCATAAATATCAAAGCCTGAACCGGACTCACCATGAGGATCAAAAATGCCCCCACGGCACAGCCCACAAATGCCCCGAAGATGGGGATCAGCGCCGTAAAGGCAATGAGAACCCCGATCAAAAGGGCATAGGGAAGCCTCATCACGGTCATGGTCACAAAGAACATGGTCCCCAGGATCACCGCCTCTAAGCACTGGCCTGTGAGGAAGTTGGAGAACGTCCGCTCCGTGAGGACCGCTGTCCTGATGATCCGCTCACACAGACGCCCCGGAAGGAAGGCCCTGGCAAGGCGCTTTGCCTGTCTGGATAAGGTCTCTTTTTGCAGGAGCACATAGACGGCAAACACAAAGCCGATACAGAAATTGGTCACCCCGCTGATAATGGACACGGCGGCATTGAAGGTGGAAGCCATCATGGTCCCTGCTCCGCTGGACAGAAATCCCATGATCTCCCTCCCCGCCTTGTCCCAGTCCACCTCAATCCGATCAATATACATGAGGATTCCCGGATTCCGGGAAAAAAGCTCCTCGGCCTGGATCTGCACATTTTCGAAAAAAGCGGGGATGCTCTTGCGCAGTCCCATGGCCGTGTTCACCAGCTCCGGCCCCACCACAAAGATTACCAGCGCCAAAATTCCTGCCACCAGGGTGATGGACAAGATGAGGCACATTGGCCGTCTGAATTTTTTCATCCTTTTTAACGGCGTATGATCCTCTATGGCCCTCATGGGCACATTGAGGACAAAAGCGATGGCTCCGCCGAGGAGAAAGGGAGAGATCATGGAAACACCGCTTCCCAGGAAGGCCAGGATCTCCTCACAGTGAAGCCCTAACACCACCGCCGCCACGGTGAACACGATCAGGCCCCTGATTTTTTTCAGGTTCTCTCTGTTCAGTTCCATTTACCTCACTCCCTCCACTCCCCCGCGTTCCAGACCCTCTCGATCTCCTCCCTGGAAGCGCAAAACAATCCCTGAGCCATCATCCCCCTGCCGCTGCCTTTGCCTTCAAGAAGGCTGTTGAGCTTTCCCGTAAATTCCTCCACCTTCTCTCCCCTGCTCCCCAGCACATAGTGATACTCCCTGCCGCTGCCGGAACAGCCCAGCACAAGGTCCCCCTTCTCCTCCTGACAGAGGCAGGTGACAAACATGCGGAGCTGCGCCGGGGGCAGATCCTCCTCAAAAACCAGAAGCGGCTCTTTGCCCCGTGGAAGCTGCTCACACCGCAGCCGGAAAATCTGCTGGTACAGCTGTCCCATCTGCCGCTTCTGGGCCCCTGACTCCTCCAGAAGCTTTTCCACAGCAATGGCAACCTGTCCCTGCTTCGCGGACAGCAGATTGGAAATCCTGGCCACCTGTTCCTGTTTTTTCTCATAATCTTCCAGTGCTTTCAATCCGCACAGCATCTCCAGGCGAACCCCGCTCTTATACTTTTTAAGCCCCGTGACCTTGATGACGCCGATCTCCCCGGTACGGCTTACGTGGGTGCCGCAGCAGGCGCAGGTATCCCCTCCCGGGACCCGCACGATGCGCACCGGACCCTGAAGTTCCTTCTTGCTGCGGTACTCCAGCCTATGTAATTCCTCCGGCGACGGATACCAGGCCTCCACAGAAAGGTCTGCCCACACAAGGCGGTTTGCCTCCCGCTCCAGTTCCACGGCCTGGTCCATGGTAAGCATGCCGTTAAAATCAATGGTCACTCCGTCCTGCCCCATATGGAACCCTACATTGTCATACCCATAATGACTGTGGACCAGACCGGAAAAAATGTGCTCGCCGGTGTGATGCCTCATGTGGCACTGCCTTCTCTCCCAGTCAATAACTCCGTGAACCTGGCTTCCGGGAGGCAGTTCCCGGTCAGTATAGTGAATAATCCGTCCGTCTTTTTCGTGGACTTCCGCTACCTTGGCAGTCAGCCTCCTGGAGGCTGATTTTTCCCCATCTGCCGGTTCCCGGGTTCCTGCCTCCTTTGCGGTTTCCGGATCCCCGGTCACTTCCAATATGCCGGTATCAAAGGGCTGTCCGCCTCCTTCCGGGTAAAAGGCGGTCCGGTTCAGGGTTACATCGTACAGCCCGTTCTTTCCTGGCTGGCAGGTGACAACGGCTGCGTCGAATTCCTTTATGTCTGGTTTCTGTTCATATAGTTTCTCCATGACAATGATCCTCCTGTCTGGTAACAGTTCAGATGACCCTTGAACTGTTACCCTGTCTGTTCCTTGCGGATATTAGCTGTTAATCTCAGTATTGACAACTATATCACAACTAATCAAAGGCCGCAACAGAAGCCAGGCTTTAATCTGCCAGGTTCCCTTCTGGCATATTCATTTTCTCTCTGAATTCCTCGATCCCCGCCGCTCTGGCCGCCAGCCTCAACCATCGCCGCAGCACTTGGTCCTCTTTCTGTTTCCAAACACTCTCCGCGAGGTCTTCCGGAACGTCTCCCAGTTCCCCGAGCAATTCCAGGATATCTTCCGCTTTTCCTTCTGCTTTGCCATCCTCCCTTTCCAGAGCTAATTCTTCCCATCTCTGCATAAACCTTACTCCTCTCTTTTCCCAATAAATCTTATGGTCTTCATCTTCCGCCACAGAAACGAAGCCTATGTCTTTTCCAATCTATGTATGCAAAAAAGGGCTCCTGCTCACCAGAAGACCTTTACATTGGGCTACAAGGATTTTTGTCCACCTATTTGAATACATGCTGTTCTACTGCTATTTCCAGTAAACCTCCACTTCTTTTTCTGCTATTTCTTGCGATAAGCCAAACTGTTCTGCGACTTTGTTCACAATCTCCGCAAATGACATCCCTATTCCTTTTAATACTACCACAACATTCATAATTCCGGAATCTTTGGCAATGCCCTTATCATGCACCCTCATAATTTCTTCTTGATCATATAACTGCATCATAATATTCACTACCTCACTTTCTCTGCTTTCCAAATATTCCTTCAGCACATCGCTGTCCTTACAAATCCGGATTGTCTCACGCACCGCGGTTTTTGTCCGTCCATATTTCTTTACCTGTCTGTTCAGCACTTTGGTGAATGACACATATTGGTTTATAATATCCCCTTTTTGGCCATCATATATCATCTTTACTGTCACTTCAATCGCAACTTCTTCCCCGCTAAAAAATTCTTCCGACAGTTTAATTTTTTCCGGACGGTTCTTCCTATTTCCTGTATAAAGGACATAGATTTCCGGTTTCGGAAGCCTCACTTTCTTACTCCGATACAGATCCTCATCATTCTCCGAAAAATATCTGCGGTATGAATTCACAAGATATTCCAAGGCCCTGATAATAATATTTACTGTCCAGGTACTCTGTGCCTCCATCAGCACCATCAGTTTATCGCCTTTTGCAAAACCAAGATCATTATATATGTCGTCTGTAAAGATGTTTTCAAGAGTAATCGTATTTAAATCTTCCTCTTTTACATCTTGATCCTCCGGGTGGAGAGCCTGGTATAGTTGAAGCAGATATTTGGAATCGCCGAATAAGTTCGTAAACACACTGTCTTTCACGGTTCTCTTTACCTTGGTTTCATCTGTCATAGCCGTCATCTCCTTCTATGCTATGCATCAATGCTTTGTTATATTATACTCTATCAAAGACTATTTGTAAAACTATATTTTTCATGGCCAGCCAAAAGCACTATTCCCTCTTATAATCGCGTCCATTGTCTATCATCCACACATTCCGAAAAGGTAAGGTTATTTCTTCCTGTTTCTGTTTATTTTCCAGACTCATCTTTTTCCAATTCATTTATAACCTCCCTGTACATTTCTGCTAACTCCTTATGAGGCTGCCAGCCTAATTTTCGCAGCTTCTCTCCTGAAAGCCGCAGACCTGTATCAGGCGCATAGCCGGTTTTAACAAAATCCTCCGGCTCGATCCTCACCTGGATCTTTTCCCCTGCGATCTCTTTGGCAACGAGGTGAGCCATATCAAGGATCGACATGGTATTAGCCTCATTGACCACATTGTAGACCTCCCCGGGCTTTCCCTTATGTAAGATGGTCCATATCCCCTCTATGGCGTCGTTTATGGCACAGTAATTGCCCATGGTTGTTCCATGGGTTTTCAGGATAATGTCTTTTCCTTCATATGCCGCCCGGGCAAACTGCATGTAGACACGGGCGTCTTCCGGGCGAACCCCCTCGCCGAAGGTCTGGGCAAGGCGGGCGATTTTTACAGGGACGGCGTACTCTTTATGATAAAGATGACAGTAATGTTCTGCCATGCGTTTCGCCATGGGATAACAGCTTCTTGCGATCTGTAGATCAATATCCCCAAGCTCATTCTCTTTCAGCGGTTTCCCTGTGTCCTCTACCTTTCCATAAACCTCCATGGAAGACAGATATACCATCGATTTCACCTTTTTTTCTCGGGCAAGTTCCAGAATATTCTTTGTCCCCAGGACAATGCTGTCTGCTGTCTCCACTGGATGGGTTACCATCTCTTTGGATTGGGTGATACAGGCACAGTGGATGATTGAGTCAATAGACATCGGGAATCGCTCTGATCCAATGTTCTCCATCCGCATTTCCATAAAAAGAAGTTTCCGATAATCGCTATCCTGCAAATCCATATACATTTTTTCTGCTCTGGCGGCATCTCTCACCGGAAAAATAAGACGGCAAGGCAGTCCCTTTCTCAGAATCCACCTTGCCAATGAACTGCCTATCATACCGGTAGCACCTGTAATCAGCAATGGTTGTTCTATTTTCATCTATTTTACCTTTCTCTAATGATTCCGGGCAGGGAAAATGCATCTCTGTCCATATTCAGCGCAACCGCCATGTCCAGCCCCGACGGTTTCCTGTCATTTACCACAATCCGCTCTCCCATGGGCATCTCAAACAAAATCCTGTCATACCGCACTCCGTGCCGAGCGAGAAATGTTACTGTTTCAGCCTCATATTCCATCTTTCTTGACGTCAGAATAATAATCCTGTCATCAGCGGGAATCCCATCCAAATATTCCTTTGCCCCTGGAAGCATGGAATCCTCTCCATCTATTTTATATCCGTTGTGCTTAACAATCGTTCCGTCCAGATCGAATATCCATGTCTTATTTAACGTAGATAACACCAACTCGTCCTTCGGCATTTCGTTCCTCCATCGAATTCCTGTGCCGATCATCTGATGCATCATCGGCCATCGTTTCATAAACCACAATATTTTCCCAACCTTCCAGATGAAAAAAATCGGCCACCTTCCATCTGGTATCGCTGTAACAACAGTCCGGAAATAAAACTACCTTGCGGCAATGTGCTTCTTTTATAACATCGCATAAGCCGCTGCGCAAGCCAATAAAGGTTCCCGCCCACTCCACTGCCGACTGCAATTCCAGCAGGCTGACTCTCAACGGAAATGTACCCGGAAGCGGTTCTTCCTCCCCCGAAACATTGGTATATACCTGAGCCCCCTTCCGCTGAAAATAGGAAATAATCTCCCTCCATACCTGGTCTCCAATTCCTGCCACAGATTTTGCGTAAGGGGAAAGCACCACGGTGTTTCCTTTTTCCATGGAGTCGTATCCCGAAAAGTGCTGAAATATGGTTGGGTGGTACGGGGCAAAGTTTTTTTCCAATCCATACACCCCACATCGATACAGAACTTCAAACGGAATCAATTTTACCTTCAGCGCCCTCATCAAAAGATTGGCGTAGGGTCTGTCGTGATGCGCAATAAACGCATCCTTTGCTCTTGTAAAAAGCACTGCCTGCACCAGCTCATCCATATCATTCTGGCTTAATATCTCCCTGTCGGCGTATCCAAACATAGCGGCTATATCCGAACATCCCTTGCCCACTGTAATAACGGCATAATTTTTGATGGAGTTCTTCTTCAGAAACCCCGGCAAGTATGCCATTGCGTAATATACATCCCCTAGAGCCGAAAATGGACAAAGCAGATAGAAATAGCAATTATATTTTCTTCTGATTCTCTCTAATATCTCCATGCCTCTTTTCAGCCGCTCTCTTTTGCGGCTTATGGTTTCCGGAGCCAGGGAATACTCGGCAAACGTATTATAATCAACCAACTTTTCCAGACGGCCCGAATACCCCATCTGACGCATCTGTTGGGCCATAGCCTCATAAGCCCTGGAAACAACACAGATAAGCATTCGTTTCATATCTCTGTCAAGAATTTCCCGAGGTCCAATAATAGGAATTCGTTTATAATAGCTTCCCTGTTTTCCCGGATTATTGTCCAGAATCGCACATACACGGTATCCCTTGCACATCAACAGATCAGCCAACTCTTCCGAGGCATTACAATGGCCGAAAATATAAATTTCCTTTTCCGAAACTGCTCCTGTAGCGAGCAACACTTCTAGATTTTGCTGCATCTCGTTATAGTGAAGTTGATCCATAATTCTATCCTTCATCAAAAGGGGCATTTTAGCAAGTTGCATCAATGCTCAGCTCAGCAATGCCGCAACAAATTCTTCTGGGCTTAAAATCCCAGCATCAGCCATATAGTACAGGCTGGCATAATTTCCATCATTCCTGGAAATAAAGTGGAATTGATCTGAAAATTCGTAGGTGAAATAAAGCTTTGTAAGCTGGCAGGTCTCCTCCCTTGAAATCTGTCTGAAAGTGATATTCTGACTCTGGCCCTGGCAGATATTCGGAGATAAAACCAATAGTTTCTCATCGGACACCTCGGATAGCTTTAATTGCCCGATTACAGAAATAAGAGCTGGCGTCTCAGAAAGCAACACCCTATCATAGCAATTCAGATCCCTTTCCAGTGCTCTCAACATTTTTTTGCAACATCTCATATTTTAATGACAGCGCGCTCCCATCCCTTATTCTGCCGCAGCACATGCTCCATAATCTCCCTGACAGCGCCGCATCCTCCCTTTACAGGTGATATATAATCAGCACACTGTCTGACCTCCTCACAGGCATCTGCGGGGCAGGCAGCAAAACCAACCATCTGCATCGAAGCCAGATCATTCAGATCGTCACCAATATAACCTGCTTCATTAGCATCAATACCATTATTCTTAAAAAATATCTTCAAAAATTCCATCTTATTATTTACATTCTGAAACAAAAAATCGACATGCAGTTCTTCCATTCTGCGTTGTGTTGCCTTGCATTCCCGGCCTGTCAGGATAATCATTTTCATTCCGGCATCACGGGCTATTTTAATGCCGGCTCCATCCTTTACATTGAACTTTTTTATTTCATTTCCGGCATCGTCATAATACACTCCGCCGTCTGTCAAGGTTCCGTCCACATCCAGCACCCAGTATTTTATTTGTTTTGGTGTCATTATGATTCTCCTGTCTCATACCTGCTTGGAGTCAAAAAACGAATTGAAATTTTCCCGCGGGTTTTCTTCTTATATCTGCGCAACAACTCCGAAATTTCCCGGTTAAATTCCTGATAGTCCATATCACTTGTCCGATTAGGCCCGGCCCCTTTTACATAATTGTCTTTCCTTTCATTCAAACCATCAAAGCCCGCAAATGTAATTTTGACAGGCAATAGGATATAAAGTAAATTCAAAAGCATGATTGTACTATTATCAAACAGAAAACTGTCCTCGGCAATCAGCCGTGAATACTCTACTAGATGAACTCCTTCAATATCCGTGTGGACATTGGAAGAAACGATACACCTGCCGTGATCTACCTGCCTGCTTATTTTCTCCCAATGGATTGTATTCGCACAAAAAAGATAATCACAGTCTGCATTCTCAGGAATAAAATTAATACTGATGATCAAAGGCTTATTCTTTCCTATATATTCTTTAATTTTCTCGGCATAATCCGCAACGGTTTGCCCGGAAGCCATGACCAAAACCTCTTTGCCCGATATTTCATCTGCCAGCTCCCTTATCGTCTCACTGTCATTAATCTTGCTTGACGAATAATCCTTATATACCTGCTGTATATTATCATAATCATATCGTTGTCTCTTAGCCTCATCAATACTGGACAAAATATACTTGATATCTTTACTGTTCAACCTGTATTTTTCTGTCAGATAAATCACATTATTGGGGTGAGCCTTATAGATTCCCGCCATAAATGCTGGAATAGAATACCCCCAGTTCTTTCTCTCCTTGATGGGATACAAATACCTGTCAATGGCATCAAATATAACGTCTGTGTCATATGGGTAGTCCTTCTTTCTGACAAGATAATCGACAAGCAGTTCCGTATTCAGGTTTCCCGCACATTTACCCATTCCATTTAAGGTTGCATCAAGAATCAGCTTTCTCTCATCTGCCGCCAACCAAATCATACGCTGTGCCAGTGCAAAAGACATTTGCATATTGTTATGGGAATGAAAATCAACTGCAATTTGTTTGTCCAGATTTCTGTTTACAATACTCCATATGTACTCCAAATCATCCAGATACATGGAACCATAGGTATCCACAATGCCAAAGGATTTCGGAGAAATAATATTGGCAAGATCGAGCAACTCTACTAACTCCGTCGTAGTATAGCCATTAGAATTTACTGTCTGGAGATACAGTTCATACCCTCTCTCCTTTATGAGCTCCATGGCTTTTACGACTTCTTTTTTGTGCTCTGTATAATCTTTCTTTGTAAATCCAAACCTTATCCCTGACACTCTGCTTTTTTCTGCCGGCACAAGACTGTTCACATCATACAAGCCAAAGTCCACAAACACAACATACGTTTCATTCCGTGTAAGTTCACCTTCACAGATTTTTTCTACGTAGGTATCAACATCCGCCATTGACGAAAAAAAAGTGCTGTTTCCGGTAAAATTAATATTATCTCTTAAAAACCCTAATTCTATAATATTAATCCCTGCTCTTTTTAAATGCTTTCCGATACCTGTAATCACCTCGTCAGAATACTGACAGTCGATAATTCTCCCGCCATCTCTCAGAGTACAATCCAGAATTTCAATCTGCTTCATATCAGTTACTCAAACTTCCCACACCGTTTTGATGTGTTGAACCTTGAAAAATCAATACTT
>CAMTAF010000101.1 GCA_947066955.1 uncultured Hungatella sp. | reverse complement strand
CGATGCCTCCCCCGGCCTCCTGGGCCATGATCTCGCCTTTGAAAACACACTGTTCAATAAGCCCCCTGTTGACCCCGGCGATGCCGCCGATATTCTTTCTGCTCCCCGAAGGTTTCAGGGTTCCCTGAACCGTCAAGTTCCTCACCGCTGCCCCCTCCTGCACATACCGGAACAGTCCCAGATTAGAACCTGCGCCTGTGACGGAAAAACCGATGATGCCGTGGCCGTTTCCCTCAAAGGTCCCGGCAAACACAGGGATGGGCGAAAAATCTGCGCCCTGAAGGTTGATGTCAGTATCCAGGATAAAGGTTTTTCCTTTGGAGTAGCTCTCCGCCACACAGTTTCCGGCAAATTCCAGGAACTCCTCCGCCGCAGCGATCCGAACCTCACCCTGGGAAGACGATTCCTGCTCTCCCGCCCCGCCGGCTTCCGAAGCGGCCTTGGCCTGCTCGCCCCGCTGGTCTGCCCCGGCCTCTGTCTCAGCCAACTCGCCTGTCTCCTGAACTGCCTCTTCTCCTGTTCCCGCCTGGGGAGCCCCGTAAACCGCCGCCCCCGGATTGCCTCCTGACATGGGCAGAATCAGGGCTGTGGCCAGAAGGACCGCCGCCCCCTGGCGGCATTTTTTATGCACATGGGGCGGAAGGGAAATGTGTCCGCCCTTGCGGCCCTGCCCCGGCGCGGCGAGTAAGGGAGAAGCTTCCCTGTTGGATTTTCTGTCTCTATGTCTCATAACTTAACCTCCTCGTTTAAAACGGCATGGGCCGCTCTTGTCAGCTCGGTCTTGTCAATTAGTTTATCGCCCAGCAGCAGAAGCTGAGGCAGCACCGTCATGACCAGGATGATGGAGATCAGGGTTCCCCGCCCCAGCACCTTTCCCAGGGAGGCGATCACCGCGTTGTTGGTGAGATAGCCGATGACAAATCCGGCGCTGGTCAGGATGGTGCCTGACGTGATGATGGTGGGGAAGGACTGGTTCAGCGCCTGGGTCACTGCCGTCTTCCTGTCCTCCATGGTCTTTCTCAAATCCAGATACCGGCTGGTGATGACGATGGCGTAATCGATGGTGGCGCCCATCTGGATGGAGCTGACCACCAGGTAGCTCAAGAAATACATGGTGCTCTGGGTCAGGTACGGCATGGAGAAATTGATCCAGATGCTTCCCTGGATAGTGAGCACCAGGAGCAGAGGCAGCCCTGCCGACTGGAAGGTGAACAGCAGGATGATCCCTACAAACAGGGCCGTGAGAACGCTGATGATCACATTGTCCCTCTCAAAGGAGCTGCTCAAGTCATAGTTGCTGGTGGCGTCCCCCACCACGTAGACCTCGTCATAGTACTCCAGGGCAATGTCCCGGATCCGGTCAACGGTCCGGAAGGTCTCCTCTCCCTCCACAGCTCCCTTTAAGTTGAACACCAGCCTGTCGTACTCCTCGCCCTCCAGCTGCTCCCTGGCATCGCACATGGCGTCATAGAGATCATCGATCTCCTCGGACAGCTCGTCGTCAAACTCCAGACCGCCCTTTTCCTTCTGCTCGTAGATAAAGTCCACCATGTCGATGATGGATACCTTGTAGTCGTCCAGATTTTTCATAAACGCGCTGTACTGCTCTTTGGTAATGGCGTAAAACCGGTAGAGCATCCGCACCACATCCAGATCCACCTCTGACACCTGGGAAAAATCCCTTGGCCCCAGTTTATCCACCAGGATGTATTTTCCGTCGTCGCTGACCTCCACATTGGCAAGGCCCAGGGCTGTGTCCACCTCATCCATGGCCTCCAGGCGCTTTAAGATTTTCCCCTCCTTCTCATAGTCCCCCCTGGGAACCACGATGGCCATGGTGTTGGTCACCTGGAAGGTCTCCTCGATGCGCTCCTTTGAGGCCATGAACTCATTTTTCTTGCTGGACTCAATGGAGTTGATATCATATATGTAAGGGCATTTTCCCGCGTAAATGCTGGCCGCCACCACAATGATCAGAAACAATGGGACGCCGATATACCGCAGCTTCACCACGATCTTGCCCCAGAAATTGATGGAGGGCACAAAATTTTTGTGCACGGTCCGGTCAATGGCGCTGGAGAACATGACGATCAGGGCCGGCATCAGGAGGAACACGGTGAGAAGGCTGATGATAATGGCCTTAGTGAGCACGCTGCCCAAATCCATGCCGATCCCAAACTGCATAAACATCAAAGCCACCATGCCGGACACGGTGGTAAGGCTGCTGGAGGAGATCTCCGGGATCGCCTTGCTCAAGGCCACTGTGATGGCTTCTATGGTGTCCTTATCCTCATGCTCCTCCATAAACCGGTGGAACAGGATGATGGCATAGTCGATGGCCAGGGCCAGCTGCAAAACCGCTCCAACCGCATTGGTCACAAAGGAGATCTCCCCAAACCAGTAGTTGGTGCCCATGTTCAGGAGAGCCGCCACGCCGAACACTGCCAGGAAGATGACGATCTCCATGTAGGTCTTGGAGGTGAACAGGAGCACCACCAGGATAATCAGAACCACGATCACCACAATGACCCTCATGTCCGCTTTCAGGGAGGCCGCGTCATCTTTGTCCACGGTAGTATATATATAGGAAGAATAGCCCTCCAAAGTCTCCCGCACCTTGGCCATGGCCTCCTGGGACAGGTCCGTGTCCTCCTCCTGGTCGAAAGTCAGCGTGTAGAGGGCGCTGGCGTCTTTATAGTAGTCCGCCCTGTCGCCGCTGTCATAATTTTCATCCTCCTCGTCGTAGAAGGACACTGCGGAGATTCCCTTGATCTCCTCCAGCTCTCCGGCCAGGCTCAAGGCCTTCTCATAAGTGATGTTGCTCACCAGGATCTTCGCCGACCCGAAGGTGGTGAATTCCCGGTCCATAATATCCAGTCCCTGCCTGGTCTCTGTGCTCTCCGGGAGGTACTCGGTAAGGTCGTTGACCACGCCCACCTTGGGGATGGAGATCACGCTGTAGATACAGGCAAGAACAAACAGCACAATAAACGCTTTCCGCTTGTTTACGATAAAAGCCGCCAGCTTCATCATAAAATTCTCAGAAGTTTTTCTCTCGCTCATTGCTCCCTTATTCCTTTCTTTCAGATTACTGTTACTTGCCATATTATGTATGATTATGGTAAAATACTCAAGAATCAATTTCAGGCATTTGTTTTAAATGAGACACTTTTGAGGAAATTGTACATTTTTGTACAGAATGAGGAGATTTGCATGAATGCTCCAAATGAGAAAAAAGAGAAGATATCCACCAGACGCACCTACCTTCTGTTAAGCCGGTCCCTGTTCCAGCTTTTGGAAGAAATGCCTTTTGAGAAGATCTCCCTGACCCAGCTGTGCGACCGCTCCATGGTGCCCCGCTCTACTTTTTACCGGTATTTTGAGGACAAGTATGATCTTCTGTTCTACTGTCTCCAGACATTTTTCGATGAATCTGACTTAAATAAGGACGTGGTTTACCTAAAAGACGGAAAGGGCCGCAAATTCGTGACCAAGTTTATCAGCACCCTGGATAAAAATAAAGAGTCTTTCCTGAAAATCTATGAGGCCAACAAAAACGGGATTTTTATGGATATTCTGCGGGACTACCTCATCCAGTTCTTAGAGCAGACCTTAGAGGACATGAAGGCTGAAGGGTGCAGGATGAAGATCAGCCAGCCGGTGTTTACGTACCTGCTGGCTGACCTTTATATCAGCATGGCAAAATGCTATCTGAAGCTGGAAGAGAACTTCCAGGTGGAGGAGTTTGTGGACGATGTGTGCCTGTTCGCGGAGAGGGAGTTTTTCGAATAAACCCTACGCCTCATCCCTCAGGGCGTCAATGATATTTTCCTTTTGGATCTTTTTCGAGGCATACACCATGGTGAGAAAGACAACCCCGAACACTCCCAGCACGCTGGCCCCCATGGCTGCCCACGGAAAGACGTAAGCCACGTCATCCAGCTCTTCTATGGACACTAAAACCTTATAGATCATCCATGACGCTGCCGTGGCAATGGGGAGGCTGTACATCAGCGTCCTGAGGCCGTAAAAGGCGCACTCAAAGTTCATCATCCTGCGGAATCCGCCCTCAGACATGCCCACGGACCGGAGCATGGCCAGCTCCCGCCGCCGCAGCCTCAAACTGGTGGAAACCGTGTTAAACACGTTGGCCACGGCAATCAGGGAAATCATGGTCACAAACACGGCGGTAAAGAGATCGATCACAAAATTTAAGTTGCGGAACAGCCCGAATGCCATGGAAAGATCAACCAGGGTGTAGTTTGCCGTCACCCCCTCCTCCAGAAGCAGCGCCTCGATCCGGGAGAGGGTGGAGGACGGCGCGCTGCTCCAGAGGGTGGCCCCTAAGTGCACCCCCTTGTCCTCTGCCTCCAGATGGTCAAAGAGTGGCTTTAGAGACAAAGGGGCTGTCATATGGAACACGTAGTCCGGCACATCCTCCCCGCTCCCGACATAACCCATATCCAGAGGATAGCTGTCCTGGAAAACAGCGCAGATGTCCCTTTCCCATTCCCCGGAGGGGGACACAAGGGTAAAGTTTATGGAGCTGCCCACAAGAAAGGCGGCATTTTCCCTGGTCTGGATCCCGCACATCAAAACCTTCGCCTTCTCCCCCCGGAATTCTTCCACAGGCAGTCCCTGACTCTCCACAAAGTCATAATAGAGAGCATCCTCAAGAAACTGGGCCTCCAGGGTCATCTCCTGGACCGGGCCCGTGGTGTCATCCCCCGCCTCCTGCCGGTACTGAGCTAAGAAATCTTCCGGAAGTTCCCCGGTCCTGGCGTTATAAAACAGGTCCGCCTGCCAGGTGCTCTCGGTGACGCCCTCCACGGCCCTGATCTTATCATAGAGGGCGAGAAATTCATTTTCCTCCATATCCTGGACTGAAAAAAGGAGATCCCCGTCTGCTGCCTGCGCCATGAGTTTTTTGCTGACTCTCTTTAATGTAGCGCCGAAAGCGCTGCCGGAAACCGCCAGAACCACGCTGAGGGTCAGGGAGAGCACCACGCCCCTGTACCGTTTTTTGTTTCTCTTAAAATTCTTCAAGGCAAGGGTTCCCTCCAGCCCCCACCACTTCCAGGAAAGCCGGGCCGTCCGGACCGCCTTTGCCGGTATCCGGATCTCCCCTGTCTGGCGGATACACTCCAGCACAGGCATAGATGACGCCCTCTTTACCGGCACATAGGCGGAGATCAGGATGGTGACAAGGCTGATTGCCGCGGACAGCGCCAGCGCGGGAAAGAATACAGCCAGCTTTAAGGGAGCGCTGTCGCTCATGGCCCCGTAGAAGGCCTTCTCCACCATGGGCAGAAGCACCCCCACGCTCCCGATTCCGGCAAGGATGCCAAATGGGATGCCCATGATTCCGATACAAAATCCTTCAAACAAGACCGACCCCCGAAGCTGTCTCTTGGTAGCGCCTACAGACATGAGGATTCCAAACTGATGAACCCGCTCTCCTAAGGAAATGTAAAAGGAATTGTAGATCAGGAAAACCGATCCCACCATGATGATCATGGCCAGCACGCCGCCGATGGTATAGTAAAACACATGGAACAGCCGGTTCTCCGTGACTCCCATAAAGCGCAGCAGGTCCCCGTTGAGCTCATAGGGGCTGATCTCCTTTCGGCTTTCCCCCCACTCCCGGACATGGCGGGGATTTTTTAACGCTGCCAGAAGGGTTCGGCTTCCCGATCCCCCCTCCGCCGCGGTGATCAGAGTATAGCCTGGCGAGGAATGAGGCTCAAACCCAGGCCTGGCATAGGTACCCACCACCTGGTAAGTCCTCCTGACCCCGTTTGCCAGGCTCTCCCCTTCCCTGTAAGGATCGCACTGGGTGAGGACGTGGCCGTCAGCCGTTCTCTGGCCCACGTCCAGCTCCAAGTCAGCCCCCAGGGGGATCCTGACCCCTGCTTTCAGGGCAATATGGTCGGGAATCAGGACCTCTCCCCCGCGCTCCGGCAGCCTGCCGGAAATCAGGCGGACAGGCAGGGCCTGAAACGCCTCCTGGTCAAATCCCGCCAAAAAGAGATAGGGTTTGTCGGCACTGGCCTCCCCGGCCCCCTCCAGGATGGCATAGCCTATGTTTTCATAAGACACTGACTGGGCGATCTCCTCCCCCTGGAGAAGGGCCTCTGTCTCCTGTGAGGGCACACCGGAGAACTGGATGTGCCAGTTGCCTCCCTTGGCAATCTCCACCTGGACCAGGTAGCTCATCAGGGAAGTGCCGAAGGTGGCAACCGCCGTGAACATGGCAGCAGATAAGATCACGCCGATGACGGTCACAAAGGTCCTTGTCCGGTTTTTTAGGAGGCTCTGGAGGGCAACTTTATGAAAAATATTCATGTCCTGACCTCCCTCACCACTTTCCCGTCCCCCACGGTGATGATCCGCCGGGCCTGCAGGGCGATATTCTCGTCATGGGTCACCAAAAGCAGGGTCTGCCTGTATTTTTGATTGCTCTCTTTCAAAAGCCGGATGATCTCCCGCCCGTTGCGGCTGTCTAAAGCGCCCGTGGGCTCGTCCGCCAGCATCACCGCCGGGGCGTTCATAAGGGCCCGCCCGATGGCAACCCGCTGCTGCTGTCCGCCGGAAAGCTGTCCCGGAAGATGATGTTTTCTGTCCTCCAGCCCTAAAAGCTCCAAGAGCTCTGAAAGCCGCTCCCGGTTAACCTTCCTCCGGTCCATGAGCACAGGCAGGGTGATATTTTCCACCACATTCAATGTAGGGATCAGGTTGTTGAACTGGTAAATCAGTCCCACCTGGCGGCGGCGGAAGATGGCCAGCTCCTCGCTGCTCCGCTCATAGACATCCTGGCCGTCAAGATAGATCTTCCCGCCGGTGGGCACGTCAACCCCGGCGATGGCGTGGAGAAGCGTGGATTTTCCGGATCCGGAAGCGCCGATAATGGCGACAAATTCGCCTTTCTCCACAGTGAGGGAGACATGGTCAAGAGCCGTGACCCGATTGTCGCCCTTTCCGTAGACCTTGCACAGGTTCTCAACTTTTAAAAATTCCATAACAGGAACCTCCTCATAATGATATTGGCTGAACCTGTTCCTATGGTAATCTATTTTTCTTACATCTATGTGACCTGAATGTGAGAGTTTCGTCACTTTGGGAAGCGGACAAGAAACAGAGCCCCTCCCTGGGGGTGGTTCCTGGCCGTCACAGTGCCTCCCTGCCCTGTGATGATCCTCTCGCACAGGGCCAGGCCGATGCCGTACCCGGCCGCGCCGGAATGTTTTCCCTGATAAAACCGTTCAAATACATGGGGCAGATCCTCGTCCGCGATTCCTTTTCCATGATCCCGGATGCTGATCTGGGTAAACAGCAGGGTGTCCTCGCAGTCAATCTCGATCTGTCCGTTGTCCCCGGCGCTCTCCACACAGTTCTTAAGCATGTTGCGGACCGCCTCCCCAAGCCACCCCGGATCCCCGTAAACCTCTGCCTCCTCGGGGATATTTTGCTTCACAATGATGTTGTGCAAATCCATGGAAATCATCAGAGGCCTCAAGGCGGTGTCAATCAATCCCCTGACAGAGATCCTCTCCCGCTCAAACACAATGATCCCCGCATCCAGGCGGGCCAGTTTCAGCAGGGAGGTGATGAGCCAGTCCATCCTCACAAGAAGCTCATCCATCTCCCTCAGCAGCGCTCTGCGCTCACGGCTGTCCTTCGCATCCTCCAGGAGGGAGAGGATTAAGTTGGCAGAGGTCAGGGGAGTTTTGAGCTGATGGGCAATATCTGCCATAGAATCCCCCAGCCGCTGTTTCTCTCTGCGCAGGGCGTCATTCTGCTCGCGGATCCGCAGAGTCATCTTCGTGACCTCGCTTCGCAGGATGGAAAGCTCCCCCTCCTCCTCCCCGCTTAAGTCCAGACAGTCCTCGTTGTGGAGAACCCGGTCAATCTGCTCCGATATCCCGGCGATCCTCTCATACCGCTTCCTGGTGAACACGAAAAACGCTGTCCCATAAAAGCCGGCCGAAAAAAGCCCCAGAATCCCTGCCGCAGGGCCCATGGCAAACCCGGCGCACACCGCCAAAACCGCCGCCGCCCCAAAGACGGCCGCGAATCTCCTGATTTCCCTGTTGCGAAACATATTAGTCCTTTCCGCTGTTTCCCAGACGGTATCCCATGCCCCGGACAGTGAGAATGATCCGGGGATTGGCGGGATCGTCCTCTATCTTTTCCCTGAGGCGCTTGATATACACGCTCAAGGTGTTGTCATTGACATACTCCCCCGCCGCGTCCCACAGCTCCCCCAGCAGCCGGTCCCTGGTGATCACGCTTTTGGGGCTTCCCACAAATACCAGAAGCAGCCGGTATTCCAGGGCAGAGAGGAACACCTCCCTGCCCTCTTTTGTCACTGTTCCGCTTCCCGTGTCAACGGACAGCCCCCCTGTCTCAAACACCGCCGGCGCCCTGTCCTGCCGGCGAAGCGCCGCCTTGATCCGGGCCACCAGTTCCCTGGGCCGGAAAGGCTTTGTCACATAGTCGTCCGCTCCCATGGCAAGCCCTGTGACCACGCTGGCCTCATCCCCCGACGCTGTGAGAAAAATCACCGGGATCTCCTGGGTCTGCCGGATCTCCGTGCAGACCGCGTAGCCGTTGCCGTCGGGCAGGGAAATATCAACCAAAGCCAGGTCAAACCGGTTCCTCTCTAAGAGCCCTTCCGCCTCCCCCTGGCTCCCCGCGTGGGTCACGGCGAACCCCTCCGCGCCCAGAAGTCTTGTAAGATTTTTGGCAATCTCATAATCGTCTTCCACTAAAAATATACGCTTCATCTTGATATCAGCTTTCTTTTTTTCCGTTTGATGACCGGTCCGCAACCAAGATAGTAAGGTCGGAAAGAAAATCGTCATCCCGCCTCAAAAGCATCCGGTCATAGTAGAAATCATTGGCTCCCTCCTGCTGCCCCACCACCACAAATGCCCTGTCATCAGCCAGGCTGGCGTAGCCGGAGTGGAACAGATACCCCCCCTCCGGGGCGGCCTGGATCTGGGGCGCGAAGGGAAAAAGCAGCTCCCAGCCGCCATCCGCGCTTTTCAGGGGAAGGACATAGGAGGAACCGGCCTGCAGCTGGTACAGGATCTGGTGGTCTCCTCCCACGGCTTTTACGATGGGGCTCTTGACCTGAATCCCGGTAAGGCCGGTGGTGTAATTGTCGCTGTAGCACACCTGGTCCACATTGATCTCGTAGGACAGGAGGGATGGGTTTCCCGCCTCATCGGTTTCCAAGGACACGGACATCACCGTCCCCTGGCACAAAAGCTCCGTGTCTTCCAGAACCTCCTCGGTAAAATACACGGTATCCTCCGGAAGGGCCGCGGCCTGGGAGGAGAGGGACAGAGACTCATAGTCCCCAAGCCCCAGCTGGCTGTAGAGGAGGACGCCGGAGGAAACTCTCTCCTCCTCTTTTCTCTCCGTACCAGCCGCTCTCACCGAATCCTGGGCCTCTTTTCCTTCCGGTTCAGCCGCTTTCACCGAATCCTGGGCCTCTTTTCCTTCCGGTTCAGCCGCTTTCGCCAGGTCCACGGTCTCGTCCCCCTCCAGACTGTTCTCTCCCGCGAAGGCCCTGGTCTCTGCCGCATTCATCTGTCCGGGGAAGGCCTCGGAGCGTCCCGCTTTGGCCTCCTCCCTCTTTCCCGCGGACATCAGCATGCCGTGATGCGGGCCAGCCGTTATCAGCAAAAGTACCGCAGCCGCGGCCGCGGCGATGACGCCTCCCCCTGACCAGACGCCAAATCTTCTGCGGGACCAGCCTGCCTTCCTGTCCGCCTTCTCCTCCCCCTCACGCCTCACTTCCCGTTCCGGGTGGTCCTTTAAATTTCCTTCGATTCGGCTCCAAAGGTCCGGCGAAGCCTGACATGTTAACTTCTTGTATTCCTGCTCCAACGGGGAAATCCGCCTCATAGCTCCACCTCCTTTAATTTTTCCAGGGCAGTTCGATAGCGCCAGGCCACGGTTCCCGGAGGTTTCTTCAAGATTCTCCCGATCTCCCGAAAGGTCAGCTCCCCCATAATCTTCAGATTCACAACCTGCCTCTCTTCCGTCTTCAGCGCCATCAGTGCCTGCTCTAAGGTGAGCTTGCGGCAAATGCTGTCCTCGGCCGAGGATTTATCCCCCGGCTCATAGGGAATCTCCTCAGTGCAGATCTCCCTGCTTTTCTTCCGCGCGTAGTCAATGGCCATGTTCCGGGCAATGGTGATCATCCAGGCCCGGTGCCCTCTTCCGGCGCGGTATGTATCGGCGATATCCCACAGCCGGATAAAAAACTCCGAGGTCACGTCCTCCGCGTCTTCCCGGTTTCTGAGAATATCAAAGACCACGGAAAATATAGTAGGACAGTAGTCCTCATAAATGTTTTTCAGCCCTTCTCTGTCGTTTTGACAGATACGCCGGATATTTCCTGCAAATTGCTGGTCATTCATGGCAGCGCCCTCTTTCATCGCTCTATTTTATCATGACAGCCCCTATATTTCCACCCTTTATGTATTAAACAGCAGGCCCTGTTTCAGCCACAGGAATGCCCCCCTCCGCTCCCTCAAAAAAGCCTGGAAAAACCGTGTCGCCACGCTGTTTTTCCCCGCCAGAGGCCTCGTTTTTATGAAAGCGTGCGCTTGCTTTTAACCAATATCATTTTGCGGCAGAGCACGGTTTTATGTTCTACAGGATTCCCTTTACAAACATCTGAACGCTGGATCTTACATAGTCTTCCCGGCTCACATAGATCATCCTCTCCTCAAAAGCTGCCTTGAGAAACGTGTATCCGAATGCAGAAGAAAAAATGCTCATGGCAAGGCTTTCATAGTCGTGATGGCCGATTTTCCCAAGCTCCTCCATCTTTTTCAAATATTCGGTCAGCGAGGATACAAAGGCCTTGGGCATCTTCATAATCAGGGGCAGGATCTCCTTGTAAAGCTGAGGCGCCCTGAGTCCCACAGACATATTTACAAAATCCGGGGTGATCCGGTCCATGTAAGTGTTCATGAACATCTCCAGGTCCGGTTCCAGCTCCCACTGTACCTTGGCAAAAAGCTCCGGAGTCACGTCGGCTCTCCACCTCTCCTGACTCACCCCGTGGACCACGATGTCCTTCTTGCTCTGAAACTTTCTGAACAAAGTGCACTCGTTGACCCCGGCCTCCCGGGCAATATCTTTGGTAGTAGTTGCCGAGTACCCTTTGTCGCGGATCAGGGCCATTGCCGCGTCGATGATCTTCTGACTTGTCTCATCCATCCCGCACCTCCAAGCAAGTATTTGCTCTCATTTTATCGGATTTTGGGGAAAAAGTCAACAAAAACAGGTCATTTTGCGGATCAAAAAAATGATGATAAAAAAAATTTTTTTATGGCAGGAAAACCTGCCCCAAGAGGATTGACATGCCACCAAAAACATGGTACAGTTATCGAACCATACAAGAATTTGGTACATAAAAGAGGAAAGAAAGGAGTGTTACAAAATGAGGAAAATGGCAGCAATTTTGTTGTCCATGACCCTTCTTCTCTCCGCCTGCGGAGGAAATGGAGGGACAGCGACGACAGCGGCCCCGGAGACCACCAAAGCCGAGACCACTGCAGCCGAAACCACCGCGGCCCAGACCACTGCGGCCGAAACCGCGGGACAGGAGGGCGCCTACAAGCCGGGAACCTACACCGCCAGCGCCCAGGGCAATAACGGTCCCGTGACCCTGTCCGTAACTTTCAGCGAGGAGGCCATCACCGAGATCACCATCGGCGAGCACGGCGAGACAGCGGGCATCAGCGACAGCGCTTTTGACAAGATCCCGGCAGCCATCATAGAGAACCAGAGCCTGGGCGTGGACACGGTATCCGGCGCCACCTACACCTCACAGGCCATCTTGGATGCTGTGGCGGACTGCGTAACCCAGGCAGGCGGCGACGCCGAGGCGCTGCGGGCAGTGCCGGTTGAGGCTGGCGCGGATTCCGCAAGCGCGGTTCTTAAGGATGCCCAGGTAGATGTGCTGGTAATCGGCGGCGGCGGCGCCGGTCTGTCCGCGGCTCTCTCCGCGTCTCAGAACGGAGCCAGCGTCATCTTGGTGGAAAAGCTCTCCGCCTTGGGCGGCAATACTTTCCGCTGCGGCGGCGCTTTCAACACCTGCGACCCGGAAAGGCAGAAAGATATCCCCATGACAGAAGCTCTCTCCTCTGCCGTGGAGAAGGTTCTGGCCCACGAAGATGTAAGTGAGGAGCACGCCAAGCTGAAGGCCGAGGTTCAGAAGCAGTGGGATGAGTACAAAGCCTCCGGCAGCACCGCGCTGTTTGATACGCCGGAGTGGCATGCCCTCCAGAGCCTTGACGCCGGCGATTATGAGGGCAATGTAGAGCTGGTCCGCACCCTTACCAGCAACACCCTGGACACTCTGAACTGGCTGTCCGACAATGGGGTTGAGTGGACCGACCAGGTGAGCACCGTGGTTGGAGCCCTTTGGAACCGTTCCCACCAGACACCCAACAACAGCGGCGCGGACATTATCGCGGCCCTGGAAAAGAACGCCGGGGCAAGCGGCGTGGAGATCTACCTGGATTCCAAGGCAGAAGAACTGGTTGTTGAGGATGGACGGGTAGCCGGAGCCATAATCACCAACGCGGATGGCGACAAGGTAACTGTCAAAGCCAAGAAAGGCGTTATCATGGCCACAGGCGGTTTCAGCGCCAATGTGGAAATGCGCGTGAAGTACAATAAGCAGTGGGAAGACATCGGCGAGTCTGTGCAGACCAACAACAGCCCCGGCGCCACCGGCGACGGCATCGTCATGGGTGAGGCTGTGGGAGCAAACCTGGTCGGCATGGGCTGGATCCAGCTGATGCCCCTGAATTCCGTCTCCGGAGGCGGCATCTCCGGCTACGTCAACAGCTCCCTCTACTGCAACAAAGAGGGCAAACGCTTCGTGGCAGAGGACCAGCGCCGCGACGTGCTGGCAGCAGCGGTTCTCGCTCAGACAGACAAGCTGTTCTACATTGTATGCGACCAGAAGGAAGCGGAACTTCGGGGAATGACACCGGAGGTTCTGGGCTACATGGTACAGAACGGCCTGATCTACAGCGGCGATACCATTGCCGAGCTGGCAGAGAACATGGGAGTTCCGGCCGACGCTCTGGAACAAACGGTCAAGGAGTTCAATGAGGCGGTAAAGGCCGGCAAACCCGATGAGTTTGGCCGCACCACCTGGGAGAATACCATTGAAACCGGTCCCTTCTATGCTCCGTCTTTCTCACCTGCAGTCCATCATACCATGGGCGGCCTGGAGATCAACGGCAGCGGTGAAGTCATCAATACCGACGGCGAGGTAATCCCCGGCTTCTACGCTGCCGGCGAGGTCACCGGCGGAATCCACGGCACCAACCGTGTAGGCGGAAACGCTGTTCCGGATGCCCTGTGCTTCGGAAAGATCGCCGGAGCCAACGCGGCTTCCAACTAAATTAGGAAGAATCGGCCCCTGGTCAGTCCGCCCCGTGTGCAATCGAGTAGGGGAGACCTTTCCCCCTACTCGCTGCGCCGGGGCGGGGCTGCGCAAGCGGCCACATTTCCTTTCCGCCCCGTGTGCACAAAACGGCTCAGCCTCCTGCTTTTCCCGGAGGCTGAGCCGTTTTCCTTTTCCCCTCTTTTCTTTCTGCCGGACCTGCGCCAAGATCCAACCCTTGGATCGATCTCCCCTCTTTTCCCGCCGTCTTAACGCAGGATGGCAAAGATCATATCCGCCCCATAGACAGCGATCATAATCCCTCCCTCCAGTCTGCCGATCTTCTCCGATGTCAGGGAGAACAGGAATGTCAGAATGCTCACAAAAGTCAGGATCACCAAGTCATATACCGAGGCCACATTGACGGCTATGGGATCGATCATTGCCGATATGCCCAGGATAAACATCAGATTAAAAATGTTTGATCCGATTACATTCCCCACGGCAAGCTCCGTCTGCCCTTTTCTCGCCGCCACAACAGAGGCGACAAGCTCAGGAAGCGACGTGCCTGCTGCCACAATGGTAAGTCCGATCAATGTCTCCGTCATCCCGAAAGCCCTGGCTGTCTCCTTCGCGCCGTATACAACCGCCTGCCCGCCTCCCACAATGAGAACCAGGCCAAACACAATCAGAAGAATACATTTCCAGACAGGTTCCTTGTGGCTCTCCTCCTCCTGGCCGGGATTCTTTTTTCCGTCATAGATGAGATAGCCGATATAGCCAAAAAACGCGGCCATCAGTATGGCGCCGGTAAAACGGTTCATAATCCCGGCTGTCTCTTCCATACCGAAGCCCAGAATCTCCCCGCCTAAAAGCGCGGTTCCTCCTGTGGCAAGCAGCACAAAGATCGTGGAAATGATGGCGATGGGAAAATCTCTTTTCACGATTGGGCTGTCAACAGGAACCGGACAGATGACGGCGCACACCCCCAGAATAAACAGAAGATTAAAAATATTTGACCCGACCACATTGCTGAGAGCGATTTCATTGGAACCCTGGAGCGCCGCCGACGTGCTGACTGCCAGCTCAGGAGCGCTTGTGCCCAGCGCTACGATCGTCAGACCGATCAGCAGGGCGGGAACCCTAAAATTCTTTGCCAGGTCAGAGCTTCCGTCCACAAAGAGTTCTGCGCCCTTGACCAGCGCCAGAAAGCCTGCTGATAAAATGATGAGATTCAGAATAAACATGTTTGCCTTCCTCCTTATAATATGTTTGCGAAAAAAAGAGACCTTTTCCCGCAAACAAATGATTGCAGTAAAAGTCTCGCTTCTTCAGACATATTCCGGGGAAACATGTTCCCGTATTGACGAAATATACAATGCGTGTTCTCACCACGCACAAGCTACTCCCTTTATACTGAGATAGATGTTATCAAAAAACAGTATAAATGTCAAGATTTTTATAAACGTTTCAAATAAGATCCCTCTTATTCGTGTTTTTTCTGAACTCATTATCCTTTTTCAGCCGTTCAATCTTATCTCTGAATTCTTCCGTAGAATACTGGCTGCACATTTCCAGATTTAAAGCGACGTTGATCATCAGGGAGTCATACATGCTGGTAGAAAAATTAAGATTGGAAAGTTTAAAAACATTTCCCCCCAGCCCCCGCAAAATTCTGCATGTTTCCTCAAAAACCTTCTCCTCGTCTTTAAAATCAAAATGAATTTCTTTTTTGGAAACCTTAAGCATATATTGATCCATATGCTCC
>CAMTAF010000100.1 GCA_947066955.1 uncultured Hungatella sp. | reverse complement strand
AGTATTGATTTTTCAAGGTGCGAATCCCATTTTTGATGTGGGAAGTTTGAGTCAGATATTATATTATGGTTTATTAGTCACATAAAAGTCACAAAATTGCTATTTTTCCGTTAAAAATCGTAATATTATAATTAAGGTAAAAGTAACAAACTGAAAGAAAAATTATGATAAAATGTCACCAGCAAAAGATTAAGGAGATATCTATGAGCAAACGAAGGATTATAATAAAAAGATGCCAGAATTTGGCGTTGGCGGGAGCAGTGGCGGCCCTGACGGGGATTCCCGCGGGGACCGCGTGGGCCGTGGGGCCGGGGGAAGTGAACCCTTCCAACCCAGTCACCACAGGCGATCCCGGCCGGCAGAGCGGAGGACAGAATCCGGGGAACGCGGGGCCTGGAGGCCCGGGAGTGTCAATGGGAGGCGGAACCTTGGGCCCGGGAGTCGGCCCAGGCACAGGAGGCGGCAGCCAGACAGGCGCCGGCGAAGGGGGAACTTCCGGCACAGGGGCAGGGGAGTCCGGCGGGACGGGCGGATCGTCCTCCGGCACTGCCGCGAACTCCGACGCCTGGCGGTTTATTGAGGGAAGCTACCGCATGCCCGACGGATCCGCTATTGCCAATGTGCTGCGCAGGGGCATCGATGTGTCCCGGTGGCAGGGAGAGATTGACTGGGATCAGGTGGCGGCGGATGACGTGTCTTTTGTCATGCTGGGTACCCGGTCAAAAGGAGCCGTGGACCCCTATTTCCACAGAAATATTCAAAACGCCGTCCGTGCAGGCGTGGAGGTGGGAGTTTACATCTACTCCCTGGCAACCACCCCGGAGATGGCGGAGGCGGAAGCGGATTTTGTGCTGGATCTGATCAAGGACTATCCCGTATCCTACCCGGTGGCCCTGGACATGGAGGACGACGTGCAGGCAGTGCTCTCTAAAGAAGAGCTGGCCGCCATCGCCAACGCGTTCTGCGGCAGGATCAAGGATGCGGGATATTACCCCATTATCTACGCCAATGAGTACTGGCTGGCCAATTATCTGGACATGTCCCGGATGGATTACCCCGTGTGGGTGGCCAGATATTCCCACAGGCCTTCCTACAACTCCCCGGTGATGTGGCAGTGTACAAGTACCGGATCGGTCAGCGGAATCAGCGGCAATGTGGACATTGATTTTCAGTTCCGGGATTTTTCCGATGTGATTCCGGCCAACATCTGGAGGACCATCGGCGGGAATACATATTATTATGCCGGATACGCCATGCAGAAGGATACCTGGATCAATGACGGCGACGGCTGGTACTTTATGGATCAGGACGGGCTGGCCCTGAAGGACTGGTTCTTTAGAGGCGGGGAGCGGTATTATCTGGACAGCGTTACGGGAAAGATGCAGTACGGATGGAAGGCTGACGGAGGAACCTGGTACTATCTGGGTGATACGGGGGCAGCGGTGAAGGGCTGGATCGACGACAACGGAATCTGGTACTTCGGCCACAGGACAACCGGGGCCATGGAGACCGGATGGCTTGAGGATGGCGGACAGACCTACTATCTCACCGATTCCGGGGCCATGGCCACAGGCTGGATCAGGCCTGACGGCAGCTGGCGGTACATGAATCAGAGCGGAGCCATGGCCAGGGGCTGGGTCAATGACAGCGGGGAGTGGTATTATCTTGATCAGTCCGGCCTCATGAAGACCGGATGGCTTGAGGACGGCGGTCAAAAGTATTTCCTGAAAGGAAGCGGGGCCAGGGCTACGGGCTGGAGGCCAATCGACAATATCTGGTACTATTTTGACCAGGATGGCCGCATGGCCACAGGCTGGCTTCTGAAAGACGGAGTCTGGTATTATCTGAATCAGGACGGGTCCATGGCTTCGGGGCTGATTCAGGTAAACAATGTCTGGTATTATCTGGATGAGGACGGAGCCATGGCATCGGATAAGGATATCGTCCTGGGAGATGCGACCTACCACGCGGACGGAAGCGGCGCTCTGAGCGTTGTTTTGCCTGAGGAGAATCCGGAAAATGGCGGGCAGGGAGCTTCGGAAGGGAGCGGCCGGACAGGTCAGACAGGCGGCCCCGGGAATCCGACGGTTACAGGACCGGGGGATTTGCGGTAAACCTCTACATGTCCGGGGCAAAGGCGCCGCCACACAGAAAAGTCCGGCGGGTTTGACGACAAAATAACAGTTGCCAGGCCCGCCTTTGCAATTTAAAAACGCGCGCCGCGTTTGACGGAAAAAAGTTCACAAAAATCCTCCGCCTGTCTGCTATACTTACCGCAGGAACTTAAATACGGCAGGAAAAACACTTGCCTGCCAATACATGAAAAGAGCGGTGTGTGGCGATACGAGGAGGAAAAATTATGAAGTCATGGAAAAAACGTTTATTCGCGGCAGTGTATGCAGGAATGATGATGATGTGGGCGGCGGGCAATGCCTTTGCCGCGGAAACAAGAATCGAGATCAAGCAAATCGCGTTGACAATCTCGTCAAACATTGAAGCAGGTGATGACACCAGCGATGTAGGGGTTACTGCTGCTTCGGGGGCCAATTACTGGGTGGAAGATGTAGTCGTCAAAAATGATGCAGGGGGCTGGGTCAACGGCGACAAGCCCCAGGTGGAGATCACCCTGGAAGCATTTACCGATTATTATTTTGGCTCCATAGGCAAGTCCAAGGTAAAACTGTATGGCGATAAGGCTACTTATATGACATCCAGCAGAAAAAACGACAAATCTACCTTAATCCTGACGGTTCAGCTGAACGCCCTGAAGGGAGGGCTGGAACTGGAATCCGCGGCTTGGGAGAGCGAGAGCAGTCCTGTGGCCACATGGGATGCCATAGCCGGAGCCCAAAAGTATGAGGTCCGTTTATTCCGAGGCGAACAGGCGGCAGGTTCTGTTGTTTCCACATCCAAAGATTATTATGATTTTAGAAAAAACATTACAAAACCAGGCGATTACTTCTTCCGGGTGCGGGCTGTGAGCAATGACTCAAAAGGCGAATGGATTGATTCGGACAGTATTTCCGTAGATGAAGACATGGTAGAAGATTTTAAGGGCAGCAAGATTGACGCCGAGGAAGATGAGGAACCTGGCGCTTCCGGCGGTTCCCGCGATACCTCCGGTTCCAATATTTCCAATACTTCCGATAACAGGCCCTCGTCAGTGTCCGGCCAGGGTACATGGAAGAGCGATTCCAATGGCTGGTGGTACGAATATCCAGGCGGCTCTTACCCCGTGAGTCAATGGCTGCAAATCAATAATTTATGGTATTGTTTTGACGGCAGCGGCTATATGCGGACGGGCTGGATTATGGGCAGCGACGGAAAATGGTACTATTGTGATACCAGAGAGGGAGCCGGACAGGGAGTCATGCTGACCAACACCATTACCCCAGACGGATATCAGGTTGATGCCAACGGGGCAAGAATTCAATAAACGCGATATCGGGTAAACTAGAAACAGAAGAGTGATCTTCGTGGATGAGACGAGTGACGGTTCCGACTCGTCGGTAAAATAAAAATTGACCAAGAGATGAATCGGCGGGAAGACCATAGTCTTTCCGCCTTCTGCGATTGTTCAGGAGAAAATCTATGACATTTCAAGAAAATTTTGATTACCAGATCTTAAAATTGACAGACGTGTTCTATAAAGCCTACCCGAATCCCCCATTTACGGAAATCTTAAAGAAAAAGGAAAGAGCATACAACTGTTTGCTGGTGCAGACAGAAAAGGAGTATTGAATCTGTATTCCATATCGAACCCACATTTCTCATTCTAATGCATATCACTTTAAAAAATCTGTTCGTTCCAGTATTCCCCGTTAAAATATTTCCACAAGGAGCTGGGAATATAGAAATCCAAATCTTGCGGATTCTCCCCCGCAATGCTATACTGTGTGCTGAGAACAATGGAGGGAGCGTCCGGCTGTCCTCCGGAAAGCGTGGAGATATGGACAGAGAAGAGAACAGAATAGGGGAAGAGGCCGGGGCACCGGAGAAGGCCAAGGCACGGGAAGAGGCCGGGGCACCGGAGAAGGCCAAGGCACGGGAAGAGGCCGGGGCAGCGGAGAAGGCCAAGACACAGGAAGAGGCCGGGGCACCGGAGAAGGCCAAGGGGCAGAAAGCCGCCGGGGCACGGAAGGAAGGCAGGGCGCTGAGGGAGAGCAAAGCTCTGGAGGACTTGGCCGCTGCCTCCAAGGTGCTGGTTGGAATCGGCGGTGAGTGGAAGCGAGAGAAGAATCCGGATATCGGTCTGGCCTACCAGGCCTTGGCAAGGCTGCTTCAGGGAAAAGACTATTTTATCGTGACCACCAACACCGACGCTGCCATCTATGACACGCCCTTGGACGGGGAGAGAATCGTGGCGCCCTGCGGAAATGAGACCTGGCGGCAGTGCTCCAAAGCCTGCACCAAGGATATCTGGGAGCCGGGGGAGATCCCCGATGACATCTGCCCCCACTGCGGCGCGCCGCTGACAGGCAACACCAGGGAGGCGGAGACTTATATTGAGGAGGGCTACCTGCCTCAGTGGCAGAAATATACCCGCTGGCTTGCCATGACCATAAACCGGGAGCTGCTGGTGTGGGAGCTGGGGGAGAATTTCGCAGTTCCCACGGTGATCCGTTGGCCCTTTGAGAAGACCGTATATTTTAACAGGAAGTCCCGCATGTACCGGGTCCATCAGACCTTAAGCCAGGTGACGGAGGAGATCGGGGACCGGGCCCTGGCTGTTGCGGAGAATTCTGTGGAGTGGATAAAAAGACTGGAAAAGCGGTTGTAATTTTATGTAGAAATCTGTATAATATTTACGCGGATAAAAAGGGGACAGGAAAATGATTGCGATCATCGATTATGATGCGGGAAATTTAAGGAGCGTTGAGAAAGCCCTGGCTTTCCTGGGGCAGAAGGCAATAATCACCAGGGACCGGGCCCAGATCCTGTCAGCGGACAAGGTTATACTGCCTGGAGTGGGATCCTTCGGGGAAGCTATGGGAAGGCTGCGCCGGTACGGCCTTGTGGAAGCGATCCGGCGGTCTGTGGATGAAGGGATTCCGTTTTTCGGCATTTGTCTGGGGCTGCAGCTGATGTTTGAGAGCAGCCAGGAGAGCCCGGGAGTGGAAGGACTTGGTCTGTTAAAGGGAAAGATTTTGAGAATTCCGGACTGCCCCGGGCTTAAGATCCCCCATATGGGCTGGAATTCCCTGGACATAAAGCCGGATTCCAGGCTGTTTGCCGGGGTGCCGTCAGGGGAATATGTGTATTTTGTCCACTCCTACTATCTGAAAGCAGAGGATGAGGCGGCGGTGGCGGCAACCACGGAGTACAGCACCCACATCCACGCAGCCGTGGAGCAGGGAAATCTTTACGCCTGCCAGTTCCATCCGGAGAAGAGCGGGGACGTGGGGCTGAGAATCTTAAAAAACTTTGTAGAGCTTTGATCGCAGGCGGAGGTGCGTATGTTTACAAAACGAATCATTCCCTGTCTGGATGTTCATAACGGCCGGGTGGTAAAAGGGGTTAATTTCGTGAATTTAAGAGATGCGGGGGACCCGGTGGAGATTGGTGCGGCCTATGGAAAGGCAGGTGCCGACGAGCTGGTATTTCTCGACATCACTGCCTCTTCCGATGCCAGGGAGACCATTGTGGATATGGTGCGCCGGGTGGCGGAGACCGTCTTTATCCCCTTTACCGTAGGCGGAGGAATACGGACGGTGGAGGATTTTAAGAGGCTTCTCAGGGAGGGGGCGGACAAGATCTCCGTCAATTCTTCCGCTATCGACAACCCGGGGCTTATCAGCGACGCGGCTGATAAGTTCGGGCGGCAGTGCGTGGTGGTGGCCATTGACGCCAAGCGGCGGAAGGACGGCTCAGGCTGGAATGTGTACAAACACGGCGGCAGGATCGACACCGGCCTTGACGCGGTGGAGTGGGCCATGAAGGCGGACCGCATGGGGGCCGGCGAGATTCTGCTGACCAGCATGGACTGCGACGGGACCAAGGCCGGCTATGACTGCGGGCTGACAGCCCTGATCGCGGACAATGTGTCTGTGCCTGTCATCGCGTCGGGAGGCGCCGGGACTAAGGAGCATTTTTATGAGGCTCTGACAGAGGGAAAGGCTGACGCGGCGCTGGCAGCGTCTTTATTTCACTATAAGGAGCTGGAGATCAGGGATCTGAAACAGTATCTCAAGAGCCGGGGAGTGGCGGTACGGCTCTGAGGGGAGTAAAAGCCTAGAGACAGAGAAAACAGGGAAAGAGGACAACATTTCCAGAATACATTTTAAGAAGAGACGGGGCTGGCCGGACGGCGCCGGCCCAAAAGAAAGGATACAGGATTATGGGAGCTTTGCAGAACGACTGGCTGGAGGCGGTGGGCGGCGAGTTTAGAAAACCGTATTATAAAGAATTGTATGAGTTCGTAAAACAGGAGTACAATACAGCCACCGTGTATCCGCCGGCGGATGATATTTTTAACGCGCTGCATTTGACGCCGCTAAAAGAAGTGAAGGTACTGGTGCTGGGGCAGGATCCCTATCACGGAGCCAACCAGGCCCACGGCCTGTCATTTTCCGTGCTGCCGGGACAGAAGATTCCGCCTTCTCTGAAAAATATTTACCAGGAGCTCCACGACGATCTGGGGTGTTCCATCCCCAACAACGGATATCTGGAGAAATGGGCAAGGCAGGGGGTGCTGATGCTGAATACGGTGCTGACCGTGCGGGCCCACAAGCCAAACTCTCATCAGGGAAAAGGATGGGAATTTTTTACGGACGCCATTATTGAGGCGGTGAACAAGGAGGATCGTCCCATCGTGTATCTCCTCTGGGGACGTCCGGCGCAGAGGAAAGCTTCCATGCTCAACAATCCCAAACACCTGATTTTAAAGGCTCCTCACCCAAGCCCCTACTCGGCGGACATGGGTTTTTTCGGATGCCGTCATTTCAGCCAGGCCAATGAATTCTTAAAATCCCACGGAGTCGAACCCATAGACTGGCAGATTGAAAATATTTAGAGGAGAGAGCGATGAGTATCAATGAAGTGTTAAAGGTCCTGGTGTTCGGGATCGTGGAGGGTTTTACAGAGTGGCTGCCCATCAGCAGCACGGGACATATGATCCTGCTGGATGATCTGATCCACCTAAACGTGACAGAACAGTTTCGGGAAGTGTTCATGGTGGTTATCCAGCTGGGAGCGATCCTGGCGGTAGTTCTTTTATATTTTAAAAAACTGAACCCTTTTGTGAGCAGGAGATCCGTGAGGGAGCGGGATCTGGCCAATGTGTGGCAGCTGGGCGCAAGCGGCGTGATGCTGAAGAGGCATACCATGATCCTGTGGCTCAAAGTCGTTATCGCCTGTCTTCCGGCAGCGATTATCGGAATCCCTCTGGATGACTGGATGGAGGCTCATCTGAGAAACAGCTATATTGTGGCTGCCACCCTGATCCTGTACGGAATCCTGTTTATTGTGGTGGAGAACCGGAATTACGGACAGAGGCCGAAAGTGGAGAGAACGGGACAGATTTCCATCAGGCTGGCATGGTATATCGGGCTGTTTCAGGTGCTTTCCCTGGTGCCCGGCACATCCAGGTCAGGAGCGACGATCCTGGGGGCCATGGTTTTGGGGTGCTCCAGGAGCGCGGCGGCGGAGTTCTCCTTCTTTCTGGGGGTCCCGGTGATGTTCGGGGCCAGCCTTTTGAAGCTTTTTAAATTCGGTTTCCATTTTACGGGAGCAGAAATCTTTACCCTGATCTTCGGTATGACAGTAGCGTTTTTGGTGTCTGTATATTCCATCAAGTTCCTTATGAGCTATATCAGGGGAAATGATTTCAAGCTTTTTGGATATTACCGGATTGTGTTGGGAATTCTGGTACTCTTATATTTTGGCGTCAAGGGGATTATGGCGTTTTTCGCGTAGTTTGCACAAGCGGCCATATTTCCATTCCGCCCCGTGTGCAATTGAGCAGGGGAGTTTTTTCCCCTGCACGCCGCGCCGGGGCGGGGCCGCGCAAGCGGCCATATTTCCATTCCGCTCCGTGTGTAATCGAGCAGGGGAGTTTTTTTCCCTGCACGCCGCGCCGGGGCGGGGCCGCGCAAGCGGCCATATTTCCGTTCCGCCCCGTGTGCATAAAAGGCGGGGGATCGTGTTGGGGTCCTCCGCCTTTTTTCAATTATTAATCTATTAGGGGGCGAAAAGACGCTGAATGCGCGCTTCCGCGTGTTGTTCGTCACTGCCGCTAAAAAAGAATAACTGAGTCCTTGCCTGGGTGTCAAAGTTCCGTATCATTGCCTCGTAATCTTTCACGTTCACTCTGGATGCTCCATATTCTACATATATATCACAGTCACAAGAGTTTGCAGTCGTGATAAGTACGGTTAGTGGAATGGGACGGGGTCTTTGACGGATATCCATCGTTTTCCGTAACATAAACCAGCCTCCTTACCTATAGAAAAAGACCATGTAACCTTGGATATAATACAATTACATTGTAGCATGGTAAAACGTAAAATACAAGCAAAAAATACAGAAAAAATTAAATAATCCGTAAAATTTTTGGTAAATTAGTAGATAACACAAAAATTTGAAAGAAGGTATCCGCGGATACTATGTTTTTGTAAGTAACAGGCAGGATGCTGCGGGATACGTCTGCGGATTCCGGAATCACAGACTACAGGCTTTCAGCGATTTCATAAATCAGCCTCTCGGAATCCGCCCATCCCAGACAGGGGTCTGTGATGGACTTGCCGTAGCAGTGTTCTCCGATCTTCTGGCTTCCGGGCTCAAGGTAGCTCTCGATCATAACCCCCTTCACCATGTCCCGGATCTCTGCGCTGTGGCGGCGGCTGTGGAGCACCTCCTTGACAATGCGGATCTGCTCCATATACTGCTTGCCGGAGTTTGAGTGGTTGCCATCCACGATGCAGGCCGGATTCACCAGATTCCGCTCGTTATAGAGATGATGGAGCAGGATCAGATCTTCATAATGGTAGTTGGGGAGATTCTGGCCGTGCTTGTTCACCGCCCCCCGGAGGATGGTGTGGGCGAGAGGGTTGCCGGGAGTCTTTACCTCCCACCCGCGGAAGATAAACTCGTGGGAACCCTGGGCCGCCACAACGGAGTTGAGCATTACCGACAGATCGCCGCTGGTGGGGTTCTTCATGCCCACAGGCACGTCGCATCCGCTGGCGACCAGGCGGTGCTGCTGATTCTCCACAGACCGGGCGCCAACGGCGATGTAGGACATGAGGTCATCTAAATACCTTAAGTTTTCGGGATAGAGCATCTCATCCGCCGTGGTCAGACCGGTCTCCTGCACTACATGCATGTGCATCTTTCGGATAGCGATAATGCCCTCATACATGTTGGGCTGTTTTTCCGGGTCAGGCTGATGGAGAAGCCCTTTGTACCCCTCGCCTGTGGTGCGGGGTTTGTTGGTGTAGACCCGGGGGATAATGATTACCTTATCCTTAACTTTTTCCTGGACAGGAACCAGGCGGCTGGCGTAATCCAGCATGGCCTCCTCATTGTCAGCGGAACAGGGCCCGATGATCACCAGGAACCGGCTGCTCTTTCCCGTGAGCACATCTTTGATCTCCTGGTCGCGTTTTTCCTTCAGAGCCGCCATCCCCGCGGGAAGGGGAAACTGCTCCCGGATCTCAGCCGGGGATGGCAGCATGTTCATAAATTCAAGTCCCATACTCTTTCTCCTTGTGTCACAGTCCGCCGGCGGACCGGCGAACCTGATTTTTTATGCACACGGGGCAGAAAGGAAATGTGGCCGCTTGTGCGGCCCTGCCCCGGCGCGGCGAGTAGGGGAAAAGACCTCCCCTACTCGATTGCGCAGGCCCGTGAAGTGGAAGTTTGCCGCTAAAGCGGCGTGCGGGCCGCGCGGCGAGTAGGGGGAAACGCCTCCCCTACCCGATCTTGCACGCTTTAAAGTGTCAACTTATTATAAGATAAATAATCAGAAAATGCAAAGCAAATTTTGAGAAAATCCATGCCGCGCGGCCCCGCCGCGGGACCTCTGTTGTCACATAGGCTTGTGGTCAAAGTCGCAGAATCCGTCGTCGTCTAAGTCTATGTGCTCGTGGGAGGGTCCCCCGTAGAATTCTTTGCCCACCACATTGCGGGACTGACGGCACTCCTCGATGGCCTGGGACAGGAGACGGCGCACCTCCATAGGCCTTTTGATATTCTTGAGAATGATCTCCGGCGTGGCGTCCACCTTAGTCTTCAGAATAATGTCCCCTGTGCCGAAGATCTTGCCCGCGAGGGTCTGGTGGAAGGTGAGGTCCACGATGCGGTAGAGGAGAGTCTCATCCAGGGTGGTGTTTAAAAACCCCTGTTTGATCATCAGGCGGTCATCCTCAATATAGTAGGAGGTGAAGCTGATGGGGAACCAGAGGTGATGCTTTCTATCTTTCCATAAATAGCCGTTTTGATCTGCCATGGCATTGCCCTTCTTTCTTTATGATTTTGTTTAAAATAGTGTACCACAGAAGAGGGAACATGTCACGCTCTTTGCTGTGTTTCTATCTTTTCGTATTTTGGGTTCTGTGGTAAAATAGAAAAGCGCGCTGATGCGCACGCAGGTCAGCACCATGTATACAACAACCGAACTTTCTGAGGAGATTGTGATGCAGTACATAAAATCACCTATGAACTATATTGGAAATAAATACCGGATCATGGCTCAGATGCAGAGATGGTTTCCAAAGGACATTGATCTGATGGTGGACTTGTTCTGCGGGGGATGCGACGTGTCCATTAACACAAAGGCGCGCCGCCATGTGGCCAATGACATCAACGTCTATCTGATCCAGATCCTGAAGGAGTTTCAGGACAGAGGGCCGGATGAAACCTTAAGATACATTGACGGGAAGATCGCCCAGTGGAACTTAAGCAAGCACAATCAGGAAGGGTACGAGGCCTTCAGGGCTTATTATAACCAGACAAGGGAGCCGTTGGACCTATATGTGCTTATGTGCTACAGCTTCAACTACCAGTTTCGGTTTAACTCGGACCATGAATACAACAATCCCTTCGGCAGGGCGAAAAGTTCTTTTAACAAAAACATGAGGGAAAATCTCCTGCGGATGTTTGAAGTGATCGGAGATATCCGGTTCATGTCCCAGGATTTTTGGAACTTTGACTACCATATGCTTAAAGCAGGGGATTTTCTCTACGCGGACCCGCCTTACCTGATTACCTGCGGCAGCTACAACGACGGGAAGCGGGGATTTAAAGGATGGTCCGGGGAGGACGACAGAAAGCTGTTTGAGATTCTGGATGACTTAAACCGGCGGGATATCAAGTTTGCCCTGTCCAACGTGACCCGGCACAAGGGGCTTAAGAACACAGAGCTGCTCCAGTGGAAACGGGACAGGGGATACCACATGCACAAGATCCGCTTTGATTACAATAACTGTAACTATCACACCAAAAACAAGGAAAATCTCACAGAAGAAGTCCTAATCACAAATTATTAGAGGAGGAAGGCAAACGCGCAGCGTTTCTTAGGATGCCTTCCGACGAGCTGGCAGGTGCCGCAAAGCGGCGCGTGCCGATACCTATTAGAGGAGGAAGGCAAACGCGCAGCGTTTCTTAGGATGCCTTCCGACGAGCTGGCAGGTGCCGCGAAGCGGCGCGTGCCGATACCTAAGAAGAGGAGGAAGGCAAACGCGCAGCGTTTTCAGGATGCCTTCCGACGAGCTGGCAGGTGCCGCGAAGCGGCGCGTGCCGATACTCGATATAGAAGGAGGATTATGGCAGAGAGAACCTTTGGCTGGGTCCAGGAGGCCTATGTGCTGGGCAATTTGAAACGAGTGGTTCAGCTGTTTGTGTTTAATTCCCCGGTAAACAAGACCCTGAGGGAGGACAAGATTCCCAGACTTGTTCCAGAGCAGTACGGGAGAGACGGATTTATAAGAGAGCTGTCCCAGGAGGATATGGTTATCCCCTACATCCATCTGAAGGGAAGGGGAATCCCAAAAGGGTATACCAGGGCCAATTCCCCCTGCACCGGCATTGTCCAGGCCGCGCTGCCGGGGCAGAGAAAGGAGTATCAGAGCGATTGGCCCGCGGATTCTTTTTTAAGGTGGGCGGTGAGCATCGGATTTTTGGAGTATGACAGGGAGCGGGATACCTGTGCCCTGTCGGATGCGGGAAGGAGGTACGCTGCTTCCGCTGACAAAAGCCTGGAGGAAGAAGAGATCCTGACAGAGGCATTTTTGTCCTACCCTCCTGTGTGCCGGATCGTGAATCTGCTGGTGAGCCAGGAGCATATGACCAAGTTTGAACTGGGCGGACAGCTGGGGTTCATCGGGGAGGCGGGGTTTACCTCCATACCTCAGGGTCAGATCCTCCGGGGACTTAAGGGCGCGGTCAGCAAAAGTGAGCGGAGCAAGCTTTTGGCGGACACCGAGGGGACCAGTGACAAATATGCCAGGACCATCTGCAGCTGGTTAAAACAGCTGGGATGGGTGGAGCAGGAGGAAAAACAGGTGACAGCGGGAGAGGGCGGAGGCATTTACACAGACACCATCCCTCAGGCATACCGGATCACCTTAAAAGGCAGAAAGGCGGCCAGGCGCATAACAGGGACTTCCAAGTATGCCAAGGTCCCCAAGAGGGTTCTGTGGGACATGCTGGCTACAAAGGCCGGGGACAAGGATTATCTGAGAAACCGCAGAACTTACTTGATCCAGGCCCTTGCCTCGGGCTATAAGAGCCTTCCGTGGCTGGCCGCCATGCTGGAGAAGAAGGGCATCCCGGAGACAGAGAGCGTTATTCTGGATGAGATCAGCAGTTTCGAGAACATCGGTTTGTCTGTGAGCCGTGTGAAAGATACCTACAAGATCGCCGACAAGATTCAGGGGCTTTCTATTCCCTCCCGGCTTCAGACCGCGCCGCTGCACAAATCCGACCGCTCCGTTGTCAAGGATCAGGTGAGAAAGCGGTTGGAGCATGTTGACCACAAGTACTTGATCCTGATTGACTTAGGGTTTGACAGCGATTCAGGCAGAGACTACGAGATCCAGACAGGGGAGCTTCTCACCGCAGAGCTTGGACTGAAAGGGGCCCGCTTGGGGGACACCCGGAAGCCGGATGTGTGTGTCTACTATGGAAAAAAGGGGCTGATCTTAGACAACAAGGCCTACGCCAACGGCTATTCTCTGCCCATGAGCCAGGCGGACGAGATGGTCCGGTACATTGAGGAAAATAAGGTCCGCCGCAGGGATATGACCCCCAATGAGTGGTGGAAGGTTTTTGACGATAATGTGGACGAATTTCACTTTGCCTTTGTGTCAGGGGAATTTGTGGGAGGTTTTCAGGACAGGCTGAAATATATCAGCGACAGAACCGGCGTGACGGGAGGAGCCATTGACAGCGTCAGCCTGCTTCTTCTGGCAGAGGAGTTAAAGTCAGGGCGGATGGAGTACGACCAATGGTTTGACTATTTTTCCAAAAACGATGAGGCGAAAATCTTATGCTTATGAAGATCATGATCGTGGAGGACGACAGAACCCTGGCCAGGGAGATGGGCTCCTGCCTGGCCGGGTGGGGGTATGAGGCCGTGATCCCGGAACATTTTGACAATATTTTGGAAGAGTTTATCGGGGCCAGGCCTCAGCTGGTGCTCATGGACGTGAACCTGCCTTATTTTGACGGTTTTTACTGGTGCGCCAGGATACGGCAGGTGTCTAAGGCTCCCATCCTCTATATCAGCAGCAGGGGTGATGACAGGGACAAGATCATGGCTATGGCCCAGGGGGGAGACGACTATGTGGAGAAGCCCTTCTGCCTGGAGCTTTTAAGGGCCAAGATCCAGGCCATGCTGAGAAGGGCTTATGAATATAAGGTAAAGGAACAGATCTTTTTGGGAGGCGATCTGCACTTTGACTGGCAGCAGCAGGCGCTGTACCAGGGGGACCGGGAGCTGAGCCTCACAAAATCCGAGCGGCGGGTGTTTGTGAAGCTGGCCGAGAAGCGGCCCGATGTGGTCACAAGAGAAGAGCTGATGATGGCGCTGTGGGAGACGGACGAGTATGTATCTGACGGAACCCTGACCACCATGATCAGCAGGCTCAGGAGCCGCCTCAAGTCCCAGTGCGGCCAGGAGATCATAGGCACCAAAAAGGGCCAGGGGTATTTTCTGCTATGAGGTACTTAAAAAAGAGAGGGGCGCAGGTCCTTTCCTGGGGGGCAGTGTTCGCGGCCTTTCATCTGTATTTCTTTTTCTTCATTCAGGACAGGAAGTTGGAGTTTCTCCTGTACCTGGATGTGCTTCTCCTGGCGCCGGCCCTGGGGTGGCTGGTCTGGGACTACCGAAGGTTTCAAGGGGCTAGGAAGACCATGGAGGAGCTTTTGGGGCAGCAGGAGATCATTTGCCGCGAGGTAAAAGATTTTGAAAACAAGGATGTGGCGGAGCACGACGTACAGGTCTTAGAAAAGCAGATGGGGCGGCAATTTCAGGAGAATTGCGACCTCCAGGATTATGTGGCGAAATGGTGCCACGAGCTGAAGATCCCTCTGTCAGCGGCCCTGCTGATGGATGAGAGGATCGGGGACCCGGACTTGAGGAGGGATATGAGGGAGCAGCTGGAGAGGATTAGCAGGCAGCTGGGCTCCATGCTTTTGGGGTGCAGGCTCCAGAGCCCTCTTTTGGATCTCCAGATCAGGAAGGTGCTTCTCTCGGAGTGTGTGAGGACCTCTATCCACAACAACCGCTTTTTCCTCATCCAGGATAGGTTCCAGGTTCAGGCTGAGACAGGGGATCTGGCGGTGTACACGGATCCCCAGTGGCTGGTGTACATCTTAGATCAGTTGATAGGAAATGCCTTAAAGTACGGGAAAAAAGAGCCAGCGCCCCAGGCCGGGGAGGATTCTCCGGTGCTAAAGGTGTGGGCAGATAGACAGGAGAGGACAGTGACTCTCTGGGTGGAGGACCGCGGCCAGGGCATCCAAAAACAGGATATGGAGAGGATCTTTGAGAAGGGGTACACGGGGAGCAATTATCACAACGGAAAGTACAAGTCCACGGGCATGGGGCTTTACATGGCCTCCCAGATTGCCCGGAAGCTGGGGCATGAGATAGGGGTGGAGAGTGAGTATGGGGAGTACAGCAGGTTTTTTGTGACTTTTGGTTCACGGATTAAGTGAAATAGAGCCAAAACTCTATTGACTTCACATTGGCAAAATGATATGATGAATTCGTAATTAAAAAAGGCGGCGATGAAGCTGCCGCCTGCGAGCTTAACGATTGCTTGCGCAATCGCCACTCGACCCATCAGGAGCCGGCAAGCAAGCTGATGGGTCTTTTCCTGTCTCTTCCTTACGCCGATCTATATAGGAAGTGCGCTGATGCGCACGCAGGTCAGCACCCTGACGGGTGGTGACATTATATGTAAGGTTTACACTTCTGGACTAATGCGATCAGCCCGTTAAGGCCTCCCACAACGCCTGCA
>CAMTAF010000099.1 GCA_947066955.1 uncultured Hungatella sp. | reverse complement strand
ACGGCAAAATTTTTTACACTTCTTTTACTTCTTTATCTCACATGAGCAAAAGGTCCCGGAACCCCTTAAGGGCGCGAAGGTGTATGGGCTGGACCTGGGAGGGCTGCTGGCCGGAACCCAGTACAGGGGAGATTTCGAAAAGCGTTTTAAAGAGATCATGGACGGCCTCTCCAGAGAGACCAGACCTATCCTCTATATGGATGAGATCCACAACATTGTGGGAGCCGGGGCGGTGAGCGGAGGCAGCCTGGACGCGGCCAATCTGTTAAAACCCTATCTGGCTGCCGGGGCCATCCGGTTTATGGGCGCCACCACCTATGAGGAGTATAAAAAGCATTTTTCCACAAGTAAAAGCCTTGTCAGGAGATTTCAGAAAGTGGATATCACAGAGCCTTCCAGGGAGGAGGCTGTGGAGATCCTGAAGGGTTTAAAATCCGGGTATGAAAAATTCCACGGCGTAAAATACGGCCCAGGTGTTCTGGAACATGCGGTTGATATCAGCAGCCGGTATATCAACGAGCGTTTCCTTCCCGACAAAGCCATTGACTTAATGGACGAGGCCGGGGCATGGCGGCGGCTCCATCCCTTGGATCAGAAACGCCAGACCGTGGGAAAGGCGCTTACAGACCAGGTTTTGTCCAAGACCTGCAATATTCCCATGGGAACCATGGAGAAGGGAGACTTGGAGCGCCTCCGGTATCTGGAGGAGGATTTAAAAAAACAGATCTTCGGCCAGGAGGCCGCTGTAAACCAGGTGAGCAACGCGGTAAAATTTTCAAAAGCCGGACTCAACGAGGAGGGCAAGCCCATCGCTTCTTTTCTGTTCGTTGGGGCCACGGGAGTGGGAAAGACCCAGCTGGCCAAGGCCCTGGCGGAAGAGCTGGGAATCTCTTTTATGCGGTTTGATATGAGCGAGTACGCGGAAAAACATACCGTGGCTAAGCTTATAGGCGCTCCTGCCGGGTATGTGGGGTATGAGGAGGGGGGCCTGCTCACGGAGGAGATCCGCCGCCATCCTCACGGGGTTCTTCTTCTTGATGAGATTGAGAAAGCCCACCCCGACATTTTTAATGTCCTTCTCCAGGTTATGGACTATGCCACCCTGACGGACAACCAGGGAAGAAAAGCGGATTTCCGCAATATTATCCTGATCATGACCTCCAACGCCGGAGCCAGCCAGGTGGGAAAGAGCCGCATCGGATTCGGGAGCAGCCGGCACAACTTGGACGCCCTGACCGACGCGGTAAAGCGGACCTTTCAGCCGGAATTCCGCAACCGTTTAAGCCGGATCGTGCTGTTTAACGGCATGGATGATGTCATGGCTGAAAAGATCACGGAGAAAAAATTAAGGGAGCTTTCGGACAAATTGCTGCAAAAGAAGGTGGAACTCACCATAGCCCCTCAGGCCCGGGATCACATCAAAAAAGCCGGAATTACCATGGAGTACGGAGCCCGGGAGATCGATCGGGTCATTGACCGTGAGGTGAAGCCCCTTCTGGCAGAGCTTTTGCTTTTTGGCGGGCTGAAAAAGGGCGGGCGCTGTGTTCTGGAGGTTGAAAATGATACGCTGGCTATACACCGCCTTGGAGAAAAAGATGAAACCTCTTCTTGAGGTTCGTGCGCATAGACAAGAAACCCTCTGGTCAATTTCCGATCAGAGGTTTTTTCAATTTCCTGTTGACAAATCGAACAACTGTTCTTATAATGGAATCAGAACAAATGTTTGTGATTTGAGGAGGAAGGCAAATGCGCAGCATTTTTAGGATGCCTTCCCACGACCTGGCAGGTGGCGCTTGCGCCGCGTGCCGATACAAAATGAGGAGGAACTGTATATGCTGATAACAAAAGCCAATTTGAATCAGGTAACCTTTGAGAATGAGGATGCCAGGCTGCTGATCTTAGATGTGGTGAGCCATACCAGCGCCTGCCTCTACTATTACGATACAGAGATCGAGATCACCGTATTTATGGCATTAAAGATAAGGGAACGGGTCTACAGGGCTGACAGCAGGACTTCCGTGTACAGTGTCTCCCTCATGGATTCCTCCCATATCCCCTTCCGCAGGCCTGCCAAGACACGGCAGGAGGCCTCCCGGCTGCTGCTGTCCATCTCGTAGAAGCCTCATTTCCCCCCCGCCCTCAATCAGGTATGCTGTTCCCGGGAAAGCCTGTGCGGGGCTCCTCGCCTAATATTGGTCTTGTCTAAAAAATGAAAGTAGAATATAATAGGATCATGGGGACTTTCCGGTCCCATTAAAGCACTGTACAGCGCTTTCCGGAAGAACAAGAACAAAGCCCCGAAAGGGGCGGAGGAGGTAACATGGAGAAGAAAGACAAAGCGATGACAACTGGCGGAATTACAGAAAGCACACAGGAACCGCCTGTAGATCAGATCAGCCTTCCGAGGACGATCCATCTGGTTCCTATGGACCGTATCTGCGGGTTTGATGTGCGTCCGGGTTTTTACGAGATCAACGGCGCCACCGCTATCCCGGGCGGTGTGAATTTTACCGTATATTCCCATGGAGCGACCTTGATCGAGCTGCTGCTGTTCCACCGCACGGAGGAGACACCCTTTGCCGTGATCCCTTTTCCCCGGCATTACCGGATCGGGAATGTATATTCCATGATCGTCTTTAAACTGAATATAGAAGAGTTTGAATACGCGTACCGGGTGGATGGCCCTTACGATCCCCAAAAGGGCCTGATTTTTGACCGCACCAAATATCTGCTGGACCCTTATGCCAAGGCGGTTACGGGGCAGAGCATGTGGGGGGATTCGTCGCCTCATGAGCAGCACTACAAGGCCAGGGTGGTAAAGGATGATTTCGATTGGGGGACTTCCAGACAGCCGCTGCTTCCCATGGAGGATCTGATTATCTATGAGCTTCATGTGCGGGGGTTTACCAAGGATGCATCTTCCGGCGTGTTCCATCCGGGAACCTTCGCCGGCCTTATGGAGAAGCTTCCCTATCTCATAGAATTGGGCGTAAATGTAGTGGAGCTGATGCCTATTTTTGAATTTGACGAGATGCAGGATTACCGGGAAGTGGATGGTGAGAAACTTTACAACTACTGGGGCTACAACACGGTCAGCTTTTTCGCCCCCAACACCAGCTACACTGCCAGCACAGAGTACAACCGTGAGGGCAATGAACTGAAGCAGCTTATCCAGGTCTTTAACCAGCACGGCATTGAAGTGTACCTGGATGTGGTGTTCAACCACACGGCAGAGGGCAATGAGAACGGGCCGTTTTTCTCTTTTAAAGGTTTTGATAATAATATCTACTATCTTCTGACTCCTGAGGGCTACTATTATAATTTCAGCGGCTGCGGCAATTCCCTTAACTGCAACCACCCCATTGTGCACCAGATGATTCTCAATTGCCTGCGGTACTGGGTGACCACTTACCGGGTCAACGGGTTCCGGTTTGATCTGGCTTCCATTATGGGACGCAATGAGGATGGAACTCCCATGAACAAGCCGCCCCTTCTCCAGTCTCTGGCATTTGACCCGATTCTGGGAGATGTGAAGCTGATTGCGGAGGCCTGGGATGCGGTTGGCCTGTATCAGGTGGGAACTTTCCCGTCCTGGAACCGTTGGGCGGAGTGGAACGGAAGGTACCGTGATGATATGCGCCGTTATCTTAAAGGGGACGAGGGTATGTCCCAGGCCGCGGCGCTGCGGATAGCCGGATCAAGGGATATTTATGAGGTCAGCAGCAGAAAGAACGCTTCCGTGAATTTTATCACCTGCCATGACGGATTTACTTTGTATGATCTCTTCTCTTACAATAAAAAACACAATGAGAAGAACGGCTGGAACAATACGGACGGAGCGGGGGACAACTTCAGCTGGAACTGCGGTGTGGAGGGGGAGAGCGACGACCCTGAGGTCATTGCTCTGCGCCGCCGGATGATGCGCAACGCCTTTGCGCTTCTGATGTGCAGCAGAGGCATCCCCATGTTTCTGGCAGGAGACGAATTCTGCAACACTCAGTTCGGCAACAACAATGCCTACTGTCAGGACAACATCACTTCCTGGCTGGACTGGAACCGGCTTGAAGAGAATCAGGATATGTTCCGGTTCTTCTCCTACATGATCCGCTTCCGCAAAAACAACCGTGTTCTGCGCACGAACATCAGTGACGGGGCCTGCGGTTTTCCGGATATCAGCTTCCACGGAGTGAAGCCCTGGAGAGGACAGTTTGCGGAACATGAGAGGTATGTGGGAGTTCTCTTCGCGGGCCAGGAAGAGAACAGGAGACCGGAGGTCATCTACATTGCTTCCAATGCCTACTGGGAGGAGCTGCAGGTACTGCTTCCTGAACTTCCGGAGTCCATGGCATGGGAACTCGTTGCCGATACCTGGGAGGCGGAAGGCCAGAGAAAGGAGCGTCTGGATGGCGGAACCTTTACCATCAGGCCCAGGAGCGTCATGGTATGGAAAGGTGTCAAACGTCTGTGAGAGTCCATGGAAGAGATAAGAAGAGGCTGGCCATAGGATTGGGGATGGCATTGATTGTTCTCTCTGTGCTCCGGGCAGAGGGATCCCCTGCGCACAGGCAGATGGGGATCTGCTATGGAACTTATGGTTACAGAGAGGATACCCTTCCCCCCGCTGCCGGGAACTCCTATTACCAATATCAGTGGGGACTAAAAAATGACGGAAGCCTTCAGCGGATCATTTCTCCCCGGAATCCCAGGGAGTCAGGCACGGATCAGACAGAGTCCCATATGTGGGATGAAGCGCCTGGGCAGGGCGGCGCCTCTTCCGGAGACAACGGGGATGGACATGTTCCTGCTTCCGGGGATCAAGCCCAAGGTCCGGGAACACTTTTGCCGGAAACAGAGGCAGCACAGAGGATCACGGACAGTGTTCCGGGAATCGACATCAACATCGAGGCAGCCTGGAATATATATGAACAGACACCGGAACGCCGATCCGTGACCGTGGCTGTCATTGATACCGGCGTGGACATAGGCCATGAGGAACTGAGGGGATCCATATGGCTGAATGAAGATGAGATACCAGGCGATGGGATTGACAATGACGGCAACGGCTACATCGATGATGTGAATGGCTGGAATTTTTACTCTGACAGCAGCCAGGTGTTTGCCGGCGGAGAGGATGACCACGGAACCCATGGGGCAGGGACCATAGCCGCTGCCTGGGATGGACAGGGCATAACAGGGATTGCGGACAGCCGTTATGTAAAGATCATGGTTCTGAAGGTTCTGGGTTCTCAGGAGGGGAAGGGAATTTCCACCAATGTAAAAAGAGCTGTCCGGTATGCCCAGGACAACGGAGCTGATATCTGTAATCTGAGCATCGGAACCACCACATACGATGAAGAGCTGAGGAATATGATCCGCAGTTCCCCTATGCTCTTCGTGGTCTCTGCAGGCAACGGTGAATCTGCCGACGCAGGATATGACATTGACGCTGTTCCCATGTATCCGGCTTCCTACCCGGAAGATAATATCATTACAGTGGGCAATCTCATGTTTGACGGATCCTTAGACGAAAGCTCTAATTATGGCGCCGTCAGTGTGGATATCGCCGCCCCGGGAACCCATGTTCTGGGGGCCGTGCCGGGAGGTTACGCCTTTATGACAGGGACATCCATGGCAGCTCCCATGGTCTCCGGGACAGCGGCTTTCGTGTACTCCTGCCGCACTGATCTAAATCTTTTACAGGTGAGGGAGGCTATCCTACGCTCCGCGCGGTATTCACAGCAGCTGGAGGGGAAGATCTCCACCAGCGGGATGCTGGATGCCATGGGAGCCATCACCTTTGGAAAGTGAACTATCTGGAATCCTTTTTGATAGGTTAGCGTACAAAAATCTGTTTACAGTTTTCTCCTTGGGATATATGATTAGAACAATCCTGTCTTCCGACGACCTGACAGGTGACGCGCCGCGTGCCGATACCAGGAGGAAGACAAATGCAGACAAGGAGGAGACGGATATGATAGCAGCACGGCCGCCTATGGGGTGGAATTCATGGAATACTTTTGGCAAGGATATTGACGAGGCTCTGGTCTTTCAGATCGCGGATGCTATGGCGGAACAGGGCTACCGGGATGCCGGATATGAATATCTGGTGATTGATGACTGCTGGTCTTTAAAGGAGAGAGACGGCGACGGCAATCTGGTCCCTGACCCGCAGAAATTTCCCCATGGCATGGGGGCAGTGGCTGATTACATCCACAAAAGGGGACTGAAGTTCGGCATGTATTCCTGTGCGGGTATCCTTACCTGCGCCGGATACCCATCCAGCTACGACCACGAATTCCAGGATGCGAAGCTGTTCGCCCAGTGGGGCATTGATTATCTCAAATATGATTATTGTAATTTTCCAAAGAACGCGGACTGTGTGAACCGATATCACACCATGAGCATGGCTCTCAAGGCCACGGGGAGAGAGATCTGCTTTGCCGCATGCAACTGGGGGCATCATGAGTCCTGGAACTGGATGCGTTCCATAGGGGCTCATACCTACCGGTCCACAGGGGATATTTTTGACAATTTCCGCTCTTTCATGGGGATTTTCCAATCCCAGCTGGAACACTTAAGCCAGTCCGGCCCTTACTGCTACAATGACATGGACATGCTTACGGTGGGCATGTACAATCAGGGCAATGTAGCTATTGGAAAGCCGTGCACAGACGGAGAATACAGGATGCAGTTTTCCCTGTGGTGTCTTGCGGGAGTCCCGCTGATCATGGGAGCCGATATCCGCGGTTTAAAACCCGAGATGCGGAATCTTCTGCTTAATCGGGATCTGATCCGCATCAATCAGGATGAGGAGTGCAGGCCCCCTTACCTTGTGGGAAAGAGAAGCGTCATGGTGCCGGAGGAGGACCGCGAGAACGCGGTGGAGCCTCTCCGGGCAGTGAAGGATCAGCTGTTTACCTTTATCAAGCATCTGTCGGACAATGAATTTGTCATCGCTTACTATAACCTGTTTGAGGAAGAGAGGGAGATCAGCTGCATCTTCGCGGACGCGGGGGTTCCCTATTCCTCCGGCTATGGCTTTGACATGAGAGACGTGTTCACAGGAGAGAAGTTGGGCATAAAGAGAGACTACCACATTGTTTCCGTTCCAGGCCATGACTGCAGGCTGTTCACCTGCCGTCTGGCAGCGTGCGGGGATTGATCCGGGGGCTGATATGGCAGAAGAAGATCAGCGCTGCAGACGCTGCGGCGCAAGGCTGACAGCGGATGAGATCGGAGCTACAAAAAAGCTGGTAAACCGGGGAAGCCGGACGTATTTCTGTCTGGACTGCCTGGCGGAAAGCTTTGAGGTAACCAGGCAGGATCTGGAAAAAAAGATCGAGTATTTTAAAGAGATGGGCTGTACATTGTTTCAGAATTGAGAAATTGAGAAGGAGGAAGGCAAAATGCCGTTTATCGATTCAAAGATCACCGTTCCGGTGACACAGGAGAAAAAGGAACAGATCAAGGCCAGATTGGGCCAGGCCATCTCTACTCTCCACAAGACGGAGAATTATCTCATGGTGGGGATAGAGAGCGATTATGACCTGTGGATGGCAGGAAAGAAACTGGAAAAAGGGGCCTATGTGTCCGTGAGCCTCTACGGCAGCGCTTCGCCTTCTGACTATAACAGCATGACGGCAAAGATCTGCCGGATTCTGGAGGAGGAGCTGGGCATTCCCGGATCTTCGGTCTATGTGACCTATCATCCGGTATCGGACTGGGGATGGAACGGAGGCAATTTCTGATGGAATTATCGCTATATTTTAAGAGCATTGTGGATCAGGACCAATGCCCCGTGGTCATCTGTGATTTAGATCATCAGATCATCTACATGAACCCCGGGGCAAAGGTCAGATACGCCAACCGGGGCGGCGCAGAGCTTTTAGGAAAGAGCCTTATGGAATGCCACAGCGCCGGGTCCCGGGAAATGATCAAAAAGGTTTTGGCCTGGTTTCAGGAGAGCAGGGATCACAATATCATCTATACCTCCCGCAACGAGAAGGAGAATAAAGATGTATATATGGTAGCCCTCCGGGATGATGAGGGAGAATTGATCGGGTACTATGAAAAGCATGAGTACCGCAACCGGGACACCGGGGAATTTTACCAATTTGTGTGAAAGGCTTCCCTTCTGAGTCAGGCATCAGGCAGGATTTCCACTTTATAGGTTCTAAGCCAATGATCCACCTGGATCACATAGGCCATCATCTGGGGAGCTGCCATAAGCTGTCCGTACCAGGGCTTTCCGTAGTCAGAAGGGCTGGATAAAAACTTTTCTGTCTTTTCTTTATCCAGAAATCTCAGTACAGGAGATGAGGAATCCTCCAGGATATCCCGGACCTTCCCGGCAAGAAGAGCTTCATATCCTCTGTCGTAGGTCTTGGGATAGGGAGACTTCCTCCTGAACAGAATTTCCTGGGGCAGTTTGCCCAGCCCTGCCTGCCTCAGCAGATTTTTTACAATCCCATTTTTCGCCTTCATCTCCCACGGCACATTCCAGACATATTCTATGATTCGATGGTCCGCAAAGGGCACCCGCGCCTCCAGGCCGCTGTACATGCTGGTGCGGTCCATGCGGTTTAAGAGAGTCTGCATAAACCACTTTAAGTTCAGCCAGGAGATCTGCCGGCGGCGGGCTTCAGTTGGAGATTCCCCGGGAAGAGAGGGAACCTGGGCAAGAGATGCCTCATAAGTCTGCTTCACATACTCCTCCATTTTCAGCTCTCTCAGGAAATCATCGGACAAAAGCACCTGTCTGGCCTTTAAGTCCATGGTCCAGGGAAAGGTAGGGGCAAGAAAGCAGTCTTCTCTGTGAAACCAGGGATATCCTCCGAAGATCTCGTCGGCGCATTCCCCTGTAAGGGCAACTTTGCAGAAGGCGCTGACCCTTGAACAGAAGTAGAGCATGGAGGAGTCTACATCCGCCATGGCCGGAAGATCGTGAGCCAGCACAGAGTCCTTTAAAAGGTTGGCCTGATCCTCGGTGCCGCACTCCAGAAAGTGGTGATCCGAATTCAGATAGGACACCATCTGTTCCACAAAGGGACGGTCCTGGGATGGCTGGAAAGAGCTGGCCTTAAAGTTTTTCTGATTTCCTGCAAAGTCAAAGGAGAAGGTGGTAAGCTGCCTGTTTTTCTTTCTCAATTCTCTGGCACAGATGGAGGACACCAGGCTGGAATCGACTCCGCCGGACAGGAAGGTGCAGATGGGCACATCAGACACCATCTGCCGCTTTACGGAATCCTCCACCAGAAACGCGGTTTTCTCCACAGTCTCCTCATAAGAATCTTCATGGGGATGGCTTTTCAGTTTCCAGTAACATTCCTGGCGGATCCCGTCGGCGGAACAGATAAGATAATGGCCAGGGAGCACTTCTCTGACTCCCTTAAATATCCCGTTGCCGCTGGTTCTGGCGGGACCGATGCTGAAGATCTGGTTCAAACCGTCCCAGTTCACCGCAGGCCGTATACCAGGAAAGCACAGCAATCCCTTGATCTCTGAGGAGAAGACAGCTGTCTCCTGGCAGATACTGTAAAACAGAGGCTTTACCCCTGCCCGGTCCCGGTACAGAAGCAGCCGGTCATTTGCCTGGTCCATAATGGCTATGGCAAAGATGCCGTTCAGCCGTTTCACAAAATCCGGTCCATATTCCATGTAGGCGCACAAGATGACCTCCGTGTCGCTGGAAGTGTCGAAAGAGTGTCCAAGGCGGATGAGTTCGTCTCGAAGTTCCTGGGTATTATACAACTCTCCATTGTAGGCAATCCCCCATGTAAGGCCATCTGACTTTTTTATCATAGGCTGGTGTCCTGTCACCAGATCCACAATGGAGAGCCTCACATGGGCCAGGCCGAAGTGGGAGGAGAGGAAGGTTCCCTGGTCGTCCGGCCCCCGGCGTTTTAAAGTCAGGTTCATGGACTCAAGGATTTCATGATAAAAGGACCTTCTTTTTAAGTAATCCTGTTTTGTCTGGAAAAATCCGGAAATTCCGCACATATCATAAACTCCTTTCTGGAAAGTCTCCGGCTCACAGGAGGAAGCAGGCTGCCAGGAAAGCGCAGAAAAATCCTATGAGCACGGGAAGAAAATTCTTCCTGGCCAGTTCCAAAGGGCTGACATTGCAGATAGCGGCTACAGGGATCAGCCCCCAGGGGACGATGGTCCCGCCGCCTACAAAGATCGCCGTGATCTGTCCCAGGGCCGCCAGCACAGGGATAGACGCTCCCACGGCAGTTCCGAAGGTGCTGGCCAGAGCGCCTGTGAGGGGAAGCCCTGAGAATCCGGAACCGTCTAATCCGGTCAGTGCTCCCACCGCCATCTGGATAGCGGCAATGAGATATTTATTTAAAGGCGCATGGGAGGCAAGCCAGACAGCCCAGTCGTTCATGATTCCTGTTGTCCCCACATCGCCCATGATGGACGTGATCCCCTCGCCGCCAAGGAAGAAAAAGGCTCCGATGGCGATGACCGGGGCAAAGATCCGTATGGCGAAAAGAAACCCGTCTGTCAGATACCCGGTGATCTTTTCCAGAGAAGCCTTTTTGTACCCAATGGCGGATCCCAGACACATGAGGAGCACTGCGGTGCCGGATACGATGCTGGTGGCATCCCCTCCCCTGAGATCAAAAGCCAGCATGGCGGCAATGTCTGCCAGAAATGCCAGAGGAGTGGCTACAGCCAGGATCAGGGCAGGGCGGGTAAACTGGATATTAGAGGCCCCGGAATCAGGGATCTGTGATTTGGCAATCTGCGGATTTGGGGTGGTTGTTTCTGCCAGGGTTTTCCGGTTCAGCAAAAAGGCGGCAGTTACCGTGGCAGCTCCCATGACCCAGAAGATCAGGCGTCCTTCAGAGAGCACCTGGCTGGTGGTGATCCCGGCCGAGGCGGCAGAGATGGCAGGAGCTCCCTGGATCACCACATCATAGCTGAGGGCGATGCCGTGACCGAACAGGTTCATGGCCATGGCGGCGGCCAGAGGCTTTAACCCGGCCCGGACCGCAAAGGGGAGCATAATGGCTCCCACCAGGGCCACTGACGGGGATGGCCATAAAAACAGGGAGAATAGGAGCATGGTAAGTCCCAGGATCCACCAGGTGAGAGAAGGGGTCTTCATAACCCGGGACATGGGTTTCATCAGCAGATAGTCGCTGCCCAGATCGCTCAGTGCTTTTGAGAGGGCTGTCACCAGAGCGATGGTGGCGATCACCTCCATAAACTCCTTTGCGGCGTAGAGCATGGCGTTAAAGACGGTTTGAATACCGCCGATGAGATTTCCCGCCCCTGCCACGCCCAGAAGGAAAAGAAAACCGATACACACAGCCGGCGTGTCCTGGCGCAGTACCATCACGGTAAGGATCACAATGACTCCTGCCAGATACAGATAGTGGAGGGGAGTCAGGACGATTGCGGTTTCTAACATAATTCACTCCTGTTATGAAAATATACTTTAGAATATGAGAATATACTGCCAAAGTGCGGTTTTGTAAAAAAACAAAATTTATGAAAAAAAGGGGGTTACAAATGACGGATCTTGTGGTATAATCTGACAGATTTGGATAATAGTAGGAAGGCAAACGCACAGCGTTTCCAGGATGCCTTCCGACGTCCTGGCAGGTGCCGCGAAGCGGCGCATGCCGATACCAAAAAGGAGGAAGCACATGGAAAAGAAAAGAAAGCAGTCAGCAGGTTCACTGGCAAAGAAGATGGGAATTTCTCTTGTATGCGGCCTTGCCGCCGGTATGCTGATGATGTTTCTCAGAGAGGCCCTTAACAGTTCCGGACATGAAGCAGTGTGGAATACCGTCAACCGTATTTTATTTCAGGATGTCACAGTTCAGGGAGCTGAAAGCGCTCTCGGTATTTTCTATTTAATTGGACAGCTTTTTATCCGTTCTCTGCAGTTAGTTATTGTGCCGATGGTCTTTACATCCATCACTCTTGCTATAGGGCAGATATCAGATACCAGGACTTTGGGGCGTATTTCCGCCAAGACCATAGGCTGGTTTCTTATCTGCTCTTTTTTTGCCCTGGTTCTGGCCTGCATCGCGGGAACCGTGGCCTACAATGCCGGACTTTTTAATATCCAGGTGGAGGGACTTGCCGGAAGCGAAGGGTCTACCGGGGCAAATCCCATGAACGTAATCCTCAACGCGGTCCCGTCCAACATTATCACGGCTTTTGGCAACAATACGGCGGTTTTGGCAGTAGTGTTTGTGGCGGTATGCTTAGGCCTTTCCATGAACGTTCTCGGCGAGGAGAAAACCGGAACTTTGCGGACTCTGATCAGGGAAGTCAACGATGTGGTGGTAGTGTTCTTAAACTATGTGGTTACAAAATTTGCTCCATTCGGCGTTTTTGTGCTTCTGACAAGAACCTTTGCCACCTATGGAATCAACTATTTAAAGCCGGCTTTGGCCTATGTAGTGGTGGCGGTATCCATGCTTCTTGTGTTTTTGATCATCGGATATCCTATGGTGGTTGCCTTTGGGGCAAGGCTTAATCCCATTATCTTTTTGAAAAAGATCAGCAATGTAGCAGTATTTGGTTTCTCCACTTCCTCCAGCGCGGCAACCCTTCCTTTAAATTATCGGACTTGCACAGAGGGATTCGGCGTGGACGAGACCATCGCCTCTTTTGTTCTTCCCCTGGGCATGACCATCAACATGAACGGAACCGCTATCATGCAGGTGATTGCCACTGTGTTCATCGCCGGATGTGCTGGTTATGACATCAGCCTTACCCAGCTCGTGGTGGTAGCGCTGCTGGCCCTTATCGCCTCTGCTGGAACCCCGGCGGCGCCGGGAGCAGGAGCGATCGTCCTGTTCACTATCCTGTCCGGCGTGGGATTTGTAAATGAGGGAGCGCTGCTGGCCTATTCCCTGGTCCTGGCCATCAACCGCCCCATCGAGATGCTGGTAACGGCTCTCAATGTGGTCGGCGACGCGGTCACAGGCATCTGCGTGGCCAGGAGCGAGGGGCTTCTGAATGAAGAGATCTACAATGCGGACTCTTTTGAAGGAAGGTTGCAAAGTCAGGAGGATTGATGATATAATTGGAAGTGCGCAAAAGCGCACGCAGACAGGAGGAAATCATGACAGAAGAAAAAGAGAAGATCTTGTCCTATATTGACAAAAAAGCCGATGTGATCATCAGCACGTCAGATCAGATATGGGATTTTGCGGAGCTGTCCTTGAGGGAGTTCAAGTCAGGGGAGCTGTTCGCCAAGGTCCTGCGGGAAGAGGGCTTTTCTGTGGAGAAGCCATTTGATAATATTGAGACCGCTTTCCGGGCTTCCTATGGCTCCGGAAAGCCGGTGATCGGCATTCTGGCGGAGTACGATGCCCTGACCGGTCTGTCCCAGGAGGCGGGAGCCGCTGTGAGGAAGGAGCTGAAGCCAAACGGCAACGGGCACGGATGCGGACACAACCTGCTGGGAGCGGGGGCCATGGCGGCGGCATTTGCGGTAAAAAAATATTTGGAGGACAAGGGAGAGGGCAGCGGCCAGGTTATCCTCTACGGCTGTCCCGGAGAAGAGGGGGCTGCTACCAAGGCATTTATGGCCAGAGACGGCATCTTTGCCCAGTGCGACGCTGTCCTCACCTGGCATCCGTCCAATGTAAACCAGGTGACTTCAGGAACCTGCAACACCTGTATCCAGACAGAGTACAAGTTTACCGGCGTGGCCTCCCACGCGGCAGGGGCCCCGGAGCTTGGCCGCTCAGCCCTTGACGCGGTGGAACTGATGAACATCGGCGTTCAGTTTTTGAGAGAGCATATGCCGGATACGGCCAGGATCCATTATTCCATCACAGATGCAGGCGGAGATTCCCCCAACGTGGTCCAGCCAAGAGCCCAGGTGCTCTACATGGTCCGGTCCATCTGGGTCAGGGACGCCATGGCTCTCCAGGAGAGGGTGGACCGAATTGCCCAGGCTGCTGCCATGATGACGGACACGGTTATGGAGAAACGTTTTGTAGACGGATGTTCCAACACGGTCCCCAACAAGGTGCTGGAGTCTCTTTTGTGGGAAAACTTTGATCAGATCGGCCTGCCCTCCTGGACAGAGGAGGAATTAAAGCTGGCCCAGGCTCTCCGCGACTCTGTGGAGATGAAGTCTGCCAAGCTTCCTGGGGATGCCGTGGACGAGAGCCAGGAGATCTACGAGTTTGTGGATGAGAAGTCCTGTCACGGCACAAAGGCTGTCAACGATTTTCTGATCCCTTATTTCTATTCTGAAAAGCCCCGCATGGGTTCCACGGATGTGGGGGATGTGAGCTGGTGTGTACCCACGGCTCAGATCAACACTGCCGCCTTCCCGGCCCAGGCTCCCGGACATTCCTGGCAGAACGTGTCCTGCGGCCGGACCTCCATGGCCCACAAGGCCACCCTTCTAGCGGGAAAGGTCCTTGCGGCCGCGGCTGTGGATCTGATGGAGAAACCGGAGATTCTTCAGGCGGCAAAAAACGAGTATGAGAAAAAGATGGAGCGCTACGGCGGATATTTCTGCCCTGTGCCGGAGGGCGCCATCCCGGTGATTCCCGGAGAGAAGATGTAGTGGGAAAGGAAGACCGGAAAGTTGGAATCAAAACCTGACAAAAAGCGCATATTGGTCCTCCATGGCTTTTTGCATTCAGCCAGGCGGTATCAGCGGCTGAAGAAAGATTTAGAGACCCTTGTCCCGGCCCGGGTTACGGTGTATGAATTTCCCGGATTCGGATCCACGCCGGGCAAATACAGAAAACAGATTATGCTGCATTATCAGCAGGATCTGTGCAAATATCTGAGAGAGAATCGTTTTGATTGTATTATCGGGCATTCCATGGGAGGCAATCTGGCTCTGCGCGCGGCGGCAGAAAACTGCTCCCGGGAATCCCTGATCCTGCTGAGCCCGGAATACGGCGGCATCCCTCTCATAAAACCATTTATTGTTTTGAAACCAATCGTGAGGCATTGTCTGGAACTTCTGAAGAAAGACAGCAGGCTCCACACATTTCTCATAAAGCTCATGTCCCTTGTGACGATCAACCGATTCTCTCTGATCGATCCACAGATTGTACGGGATGTGCAGAGGGCGGATGCCCATGTGGCTTCCCAGCTGATGTTTGAACTTGCCTGGGATCGGTGGAAACTAAAGAAAGGGCAGACCCCTCTGGGCCAGGTGACTCTGATTACAGGCGAGAGAGACCGCCTGATCCCCAAAACCTGTATGGAAGAGCTGAAAAACATCCTGCCCAACTGCCGCAGCTATGTACTTAGAGGGATTGGGCACACAGCAGTGGCAGAAGATTATGAAGGGCTCTTGAGGCTGCTGCTTGGCGCCTTGTGAGCGCAACTGGTTCGAGAACCTCCCAGTATAAAAAACTAGGCAAAAGAAAGGGCGCTCTGTCTCTGACAGGGGGCTGCTTTTGCTGTTCTTGAGGTCCGGGCAATCAGGAAGAGCGGAAGCATGAGTTCCTGCTTTTTCCGATTCCCTGAAAAAAGGAAGGAG
>CAMTAF010000098.1 GCA_947066955.1 uncultured Hungatella sp. | reverse complement strand
CAGGAGGGTGTCTATGGTTTCGCGCTGGGATTCTGTGAAGTCCGTATTCTGGTAGAGCTGGTGGGCCTGCCGGCATTCAAGCAGGGCTGTCTGGTAGTCGGTGTCTTGTGTGAGCAGGGCATTCAGGGTGTTGTTTTTGAGGCTGTCCATGCACAGTTTGATGGTCTCTTTGATTCCCTGGATGGTGCTGGCCTCTGCGATGATGGAGAAGAGCTCTTGTGTGATTTGGTCTTTTTTCTGCATTTGTCGTTTTCCTTTCTGCCGTGGCATGGTGAAAAGGCGGTGATCGGGTGGCGTTGGTTCGGTGTAAACAGGCGCGGCCCGGAGGTTTTCGTTTCCGTGAAAAATGAGGGACAGCGGCGTGTTGCCAGGCAGCTATCCCTCATTTCCTTATACTTTTCATAAAGGTTTTGACAATCTCTTTTTCTTCCAGTTTTAAGCCATCCCATAACAGCAGGAGTTCTTTCTGTTCATCGGACAGGTCCGTGGTGTCTTCGCCCTGTGTGAAGAACTGCGCGATGGTGATCCCGAAGGCGGTGCAGATTCTTTCTATTGTGACCAGGGTTGGCACGTTTTTCTTTTTCACGATGTCTGACAGTGCAGACTGTGAGATTCCCGTCCGGCTGGATAGCTGATATCTGGTAATTCCGCCTTTTGAGCAGAGCTCTTCAATCCTCATTGGTACATAATCTTCTATACACAAGCATTACCCACCTCTTTCCCGAAGTATCATAATGCTATTGTATGTGCATTTGCAGAAAATGATTAGAACCAAATTGTCTGAGCAAATACTTATTTAAAGAGAAGCAAAGGGGTAAAAAAAATAGCTGCTTCTTTTTGCCTTGTGTCGGCTGTCATTTGTTGGCCTGTTTCCATAAGGTTATTCTATCATAGGTATGCGGAAATTGGTATAGGAATCGTTCAACAAATAATCTGCTGTTTTTACATAATATGACAGGTTGTGACAGCATTATGTATCAGGGTTCCATAAGCCGTCTTTGATGAGCAGTTCCCAGTTGACACAGACGATCTTTATCTTGCGGTTGAAGGATATGGGGACTTCTTTCTGGTAGACGTATCATTTGTCCAGCATTTCCTGGAGGGACTTGGGTTTACCGTGGTCCCGTTCGGGTAGGGGTTCAAGGATATGTCGCCGCCGTCCAAGATGCTGATGGAGCTGGTCCTGGAGAGGAATGTTGCCCATGGCAGACATCCGGTGCTGCGGTGAATGTTTGGTCAGGGGGCGTGGGATAAGCTGAGGGACAGTTACGGAAGTTCGGATTATCTGATTGATATGGCGGCCTTTTTCTGCTATGATGGGTGTGGGAAGAGGCTGGCAGGATTCAATGAAAGTGGGAAATGTAATAGAGCATAGCGGGCATTTATTTCTTGAAAAAATGTTGTAGGGGATTCTGGTTAAGTGCGGATCATGCGGAGGTTTCGGTATGATAAAAGGGATGACAGAAGAAGATTATGATGAACTTTTTGCAATGTGGACGAGTATACCCAATATGGGATTGCGCAGTCTGGATGATTCCAGGGAAGGGATCTCCCGTTTCCTGAAAAGAAATCCTGCCACGAATTTTGTGGCATGTGAAGATGGTAAGATCGTGGGGGGCTATCCTGAGCGGGCATGACGGAAGAAGGGGATATATTTATCATACCGCTGTTCTGCCGGGATACCGGGGACAGGGGATTGCTTCCGGCCTGATAGAAGCGACTGTGGAGGCATTGCGGAAAGAGGGGATCACACGGGTATGCCTGAATGTAATGGAAACAAACGAGCGGGGGAAAAAATTCTGGATCAGCAAAGGCTGGGAAAAGAAAGATTTTTTGGGATTTTACAGCAGAGCGATAACGGATAAGGAGAACCTGCCTTTGTTTAAAGTATGAAAGCGGTTTGCGCGTCGGAAAGGACAGCAGGACAATACAGGAGAAGGACATGGCAGAATTAGTGTCTATGATGAATATTGGTAAGGAGTTGGCAAGGAAGCTGAATTCCGTGGGGATTGGTTCGGCAGAGGAACTGGTCTGTTCGGGTGCGAAGCAGGCTTTCCTGAGATTGAAAGAAAGATATCCCAATGTCTGTCTGGTACATTTGTATGCTCTGGAGGGAGCGGTCTGTAATGTGGAGTTCAACAGTCTTCCGGAGGGCAGGAAGAAGGAGCTGAAAGAGTTCAGTGATTTTTTAAAGAGGTGACGGCGGAGTGGAACGCGGCCGGGGAAGGGCTCTTTTTTCGTGGAATGTCTGGTATGATGGAGGGGCAAGAAAAATTAAGGAGCTGAAATATAGTGAATGGTTTTATATAGGGCTGGTCTTCTATATCATGGGGATATGTTTGTGTGCGGTAACAGTTATATGTTTTTCTTTTCCAGATGATATGGGGATGAACAGGAACGGGATATATAAGTTTTCCCGCAATCCTATGTATGTGGCTTACTTTATCTGCTTTGCGGGGATGGCTGTGCTGACGCGGTCTTTGGTATTGCTGGCGGTTCTGTATGGGCTGTCACTGGACGAGCTGGTGGAGTTTGATAGGAATCACAGGTCCCCGATTTTACCAAGGTTTCAGTACATTCAGATGATAACCTAATGTGGGAATTGTGTCTAGCATAGCGTGAAAGGTTACTTTTATGTGACTGGGTTATAAATATATGCGTACTTGCTGAAGGGATTTTCTGAATATATAATCGGACATATAAGAAACGGAAAAGACAAGGGAGGATATCTGATGAAAAGGACAGAGTTTGAACGCTGTACACCAGAAAGTGTTGGAATCAGGAGTGAAGCGGTTTCCCGTTTCCTTGACAGAATGACAGATGGTTTTACAGAAATGCATTCTCTCATGATCATGCGTCATGGAAAGATCTGTGGAGAAGGCTGGTGGGCGCCGTATGCTCCGGGGCTCCGCCATACCATGATGTCACAGTCCAAGACCTATACAGGGACAGCGATCGGGATCGCTTTGAGGGAAGGGATCTTATCACTGGATGAACGGCTGGTTGATATCTTTCCCGGATATGTGCCGGAAGATCCGGGTGAAAACTAAAAAAAGATCACCATCCGTCATCTGTTGTGCATGGGAAGCGGTATGGGAGAAGATGCAGTGGTTGACAGCCAGTGGCTGAAAAATTATTTTGCAACGCCTGTGCTCCACGAGCCTGGCACAGATTTTTATTATAATGATACAGCGGTTACGGTGCTGCCTGCCATCATCAGAAAGAAGACCGGGATGCCATATACTGGAGTATTTAAAACCAAGGCTTTTTGATAAGATCGGGATCGACGCAGATAATCTGACCTGGTTTAATGTGGGAGACGGCTGCGCGTTTGGCGCGGGCGGGCTGTACTGTACCACGGAGGACACGCTGCGACTGATGAAGCTTTACGCGGACGACGGAGTGTGGGAGGGAGAGAGGATCCTGGATGAGGAATATGTCAGGGCAGCCACTTCCTGCCAGAATTCTACAAAAGCGCCTGCTCACATGGATCGCCTGCCTTTGGATAACCAGTATGGATACGGCTATCTTATGTGGATGGGACATGTGCCCGGAACTTTTCGCGCAGAGGGGGCTTTTGGCCAGATCACTCTGGTGGATCCAAGGCGTGATATGATCATTTCTTTTACAGAGTCGGCCCGGACGACCCCGGCGTCCCAGGAATCCATGGACAGAGTGTGGGAATTTCTGGAGGATGTAGATCCTGAAGTTCATGTACTGCCGGAAGATCGGGAGGCATCGGACAGCTTAAGGCGCCGACTTAGATCTCTGGCATTGGAGCAGGCTCCGTATGCCCCCTTTGGAAAGTTTCCCTATGAAGGCAGGATGTACCATGTGAAAGGGGACGGCGTTCACCCGGAGAACCTGTTCCACTGCCAGTTATATATCTCGCCAGATACAGAGTTATAACCGGGATCACATCGTTTTCATTTTCCCGCCCCAAGTTCGGGATCATCGAGATGAACGCGGTGATCAATGGCAGGAAGGAGTGTTTAAAGATCGCCGCAGACGGGGGAAGGCGGCTGAACATCCTGCCGGAATATAATGTGTCACAGGTTTATCTGTCAGGATACTGGAAGGAGGAAGACGCCTTTGCGGTTCGGTTCCGGTGGATCGAGACCGTCCATGAAAAGGAATTGACATTCCGTTTTGAAGGAGAGAAGTGCTCTATCACGGAGGAGGGAGTGGTCGGAAGGTTTCCTTCACTAGGGGGTGTGACAGAGGCATATCTAGAAGCGCCATAATAAATTTATTCACCAATTTACAACTAAAAGTTGTAAACTGGTGTAAATGGAGGGGAATATATTGAAATTAATTTATCCGGCTGTATTTAAGCCTTTTACAGATCAAAGCGGTGGATATGTGGTAGAGTTTCCAGACTTACCCGGTTGTGTAACAGAGGGAAGAGACTTAGAAGAGGCTATTGAAATGGGGATTGACGCAGCCAGTGGTTGGATATTAGGAGAGCTTGAAGATGGAGAGAAAATTTCACCCGCTTCCGACTATTCAGAAATAATTGCTGAAAATGGGTATATGGTCAATATGTTATTATTAGACATTGATGCCTATGAAGAAAAATATGGTGAAAAATTTCTTTAAGCTTTTACCAGACACATTATTTTCAATGGCACAAGCAAAAAAGGTATAATTCAGGAGGAGCTTATGTGCGGCAGATATTATGTAGATGATGAGACGGCAAGAGAGATCGAAAAGCTGACCCGGCAGGTTGATAAGAAATTGAGGCAGGATTCCATGGCAGCTGTCAGAAAGATCACAGAAAAAGATATTTGCCCCACGCAGCTGGCTCCGGTTCTGGCAGGAGAGGGCAGTTGTGTGTATTGCGGGTGGCAGAGATGGGGATTCCCTGGATTCCAGGGAAAACAGGTGATTTTTAATGCCAGATGTGAATCTGCCATGGAGAAGCCTTTGTTTCGCGACAGCATCCGCCACAACCGCGTGGTGATTCCTGCCACATGGTTTTATGAGTGGAACCGCAGGAAGGAAAAGAACATTTTTTACCGGGGAGACACCCCGATTCTTTTTATGGCAGGGTGCTGCAGGCAATATGAGGACGGTGCCCGTTTCGTGATCCTCACCACTGGGGCCAATGACTCCATGAAGCCTGTCCATGACCGGATGCCGCTGATCTTGGAGGAGAAGGAGATCGCGCCGTGGATTCTGGATGATGGAAAAGCCGTGGACATCCTTCATAAGACACCCTGCCTCCTGAAACGACGGTCCGATTATGAACAGCTGACCCTGTTTTAGGAAATCCATGACAGTATTTACCAGTTGTAATAGGAACGTATGTTTGCTACTATATAGATACAGGAGGTGAACATACGTTTGAACAGGATTATTTTCCATATTGATGTAAATTCAGCCTTCCTTTCCTGGGAGGCTGTTTATCGTCTGGCCCACAGAGGAGGGAAACAGGACTTGAGAAAGATTGCCTCTGCTGTGGGCGGGGATGCGAGTCTGCGGCACGGGATCATTCTGGCAAAATCGATTCCCGCAAAGAGATACGGGGTGAAGACAGGGGAGGCGGTCTGGGAGGCTAAGATAAAATGTCCGGAGCTGGTTCTCGTCCCCCCGAATTACGGACTGTATGAGAGATGTTCCGCGGCATTTATGGAAATTCTCCGGGATTACTCCGACGCGGTGGAACCGTACAGCGTTGACGAGGCCTTTGTGGACATGAGCGCCAGCTGCCATTTATTCGGCACGCCAAAAGAGACAGCGGCGCAGATCAAGGAACGGATCCATAAAGTCCTGGGATTTACGGTTAATGTGGGGATTTCCAGCAATAAGGTCTTAGCGAAAATGGCCTCTGATTTCCAAAAACCGGACCAGGTGCACACCCTGTACCCGGAAGAGATCAAAGAGAAGATGTGGCCACTCCCGGTGTCGGATTTGTTTTTTGTGGGGAGAGCCACGGCGAGAAAACTGTTTTCCGTGGGTGTGCGGACCATAGGTGAGCTGGCGGCGGCAGACCCTAACTGGATAAAGAAAATCCTAAAAAAGCATGGGGAAGTGATCTGGGGATTTGCCAACGGGGTGGACTTTTCCCCGGTTTTTATGGAGCCTGAGGCGAACAAAGGATACGGGAACAGCACCACCACCCCCTATGACGTGACGGATAGGGAAACAGCAGACAAGGTGCTGCTGGCTCTCTGCGAAACCGTTGCCGCCCGCCTGCGGATGAACCAGGTCAGGGCAGGGGTAGTTTCCGTGGGGATCCGGTATTCGGACTTTTCCTATGTTTCCCATCAGAAGGCCTTGTACAATGCCACCAACGTGACCGTGGAGCTCTACAAGACAGCCTGCGAATTGTTCCGGGAATTGTGGAACGGCGGACCGGTCCGGCACTTGGGGGTGCATACGGCCAGAATAAGCGGCGGGGAGGCATACAGGCAAGGCAGCCTGTTTGATGAGCTGAACTATGAGAAGCTTTCCAGGCTGGATGGGACCATAGACCATATAAGGGACTGCTTTGGCATGGACGCAGTAAAACGCGCCGTATTTTTAGGCCAGGCTATGGACCACATGAGCGGAGGGATCTCAAGGGAAAAAAGAAGCGTTGACTATGACAAGATCGAGATTCTATAGGAGGAAGGCAAACGCGCAAGCGTTTCTTAAGATGCCTTCCGACGATCTGGCAGGTGACGCAAAGCGGCGCGTGCCGTTACAAAAAATTTTAGGGAGGGCAAAGCATGGTGTTTGGAATCAAGATTCCTTCCCGGCAGCCAGACAGAGGAGCATGGGTCAGGGGAACGCAGAAGGAAATCGCGTGTGAATGCTGGTTCACCAGCACCGGGAGGACGATTCCTCTGATGCTGAAGATTGAAGACGAGGATGGCCAGATCCAGACCATCAGGGAGATCAAGGTGCATTCCCAGGAGAAAAAAATGTATGCCGGGGTCCCCTCCATTGAATATGACTGCACGCTGTCTGCCTGGAACCGGGAGATCAGGGTATGGCTCATCTATTATCAGACAGAAAGCAGGTGGGTGTTGAGGGTGCCGTGAACTCTTGTAAAGGACTTATTTTTTTATTGTATAATGTCATTACTAAAAAATGTGCATTATCACAAAAATAAGGAGCGAATGAATGGAAATTGAAAGAAATATTTACCTTGAGCAGCTGATTCTGCGAAAAAATAATGGCATGGTAAAGGTTATTACAGGCATACGAAGATGTGGAAAATCATTTTTGCTGTTTAACATATTTAAAAAGTACTTGATGGAACATGGTGTAAATGAAGACCACATCATAGAAATCGCGTTGGACGGTATTGAAAATGAAGAATTAAGAGATCCCAAAATGTGCTACCAGTACGTGAAAACCGCTGTGAAGGACAAAGAAAACTATTATCTGCTTTTAGATGAAATACAATTTATGCCGCGATTTGAAGAAGTGCTGAACAGTCTGCTTCGTATAAACAATCTTGATATCTATGTGACCGGGAGCAATTCTAGATTTCTGTCCAGTGACATTGTAACAGAGTTTCGGGGCCGGGGGGATGAGATAAGGGTTTATCCGCTTTCTTTTGCAGAATTCTATTCTGTTTACCGTGGAGAATATGAGGATGCGTGGAACGATTACATGATTTACGGGGGGCTGCCGCAGGTTGCCGGATTTCAGACAGAGCGTCAGAAAGCAGAATATCTGAAAAATATTTTCACTAACGTGTATGAGCTATACGAATAAAACGATATCCAAACATATTGATTATCTTGAGGAGGCATTCCTGATTTCGAAATCCAATCGTTATGATATTAAAGGAAGAAAATATATTGGCGCTAATTTAAAATATTACTTTACCGATCTGGGTCTTAGAAATGCGAGATTGAATTTTCGGCAACACAGGCAATTCGGCAGCAGCCAACATCGAAGGCTTTTGCTACACCTCGCTGAACTTTACCAGCCAGAACAGAGGCGCGAAAAAGTATGACCGCACCGTCCAGGGCCTGAAAAACGGCCTGGGGATCGCCCTGACAGTGGGGTTGGCTTTAAATACGTATCTTGCGTACTCAAAACAGCGTTCACATATTTGGTTCTCATGGGACACCAATATGTGAACGCTATTTTAATGCACACGGAGCGGAAAGGAAATGTGGCCGCTTGCGCGGCCCCGCTCCGGCGCAGCGAGTAGGGGGAAAAGCCTCCCCTGCTGGATTGTTGTCCGAAACCATTGCCAGCGAGGCTTTTATCAGTTATGATTATGGTGATTTACAGACCAAGAATAGGAGAGACAAAAAATGCCAAAGGCGATTAAAATCCGCGGAGCCCGCGTCCACAATCTGAAAAATATTGACGTGGATGTCCCCTTAAATAAAATAGTGGCCGTTGCCGGAGTGTCCGGCTCCGGCAAATCCTCCCTGGCGCTGGGGGTCTTGTACGCCGAGGGTTCCAGGAGGTATCTGGATTCCCTCTCCACCTACACGAGAAGGCGGATGACCCAGGCGGCAAAAGCGCAGGTAGATGAGGTGTTGTATGTCCCCGCCGCCCTTGCGCTCCACCAAAGGCCCGGCATCCCCGGCGTCCGCAGCACATTCGGCACAGGAACGGAGCTGCTGAACAGCTTACGGCTCATGTTCTCGCGGCTTGCAGACCATCGCTGCCCTAACGGGCATTACCTGGGGCCGACGCTCTCCGTTGCCGCGGGGCGGGAGTTGACCTGCCCGGAATGCGGGGCAAGGTTCTATGGGCCGTCGGCAGAGGAGCTCTCCTTTAACAGCCAGGGCGCCTGCCAGACCTGCGGCGGAACCGGCATCGTGCGCACGGTTGACAGGGCGTCTCTTGTGCCCGATGAATCCCTCTCCATCGACCAGGGGGCGGTGGCTCCCTGGAACTCGCTGATGTGGTCGCTGATGACAGACGTCTGCAGGGCCATGGGAGTGCGCACGGACGTGCCGTTTTCGGAACTGACGGAGGAAGAAAAGGACATCGTTTACAACGGGCCGGCTGAGAAGAAACATATTTTCTATAAGGCAAAGAATTCCAACGAGGCTGGCGAGATTGATTTTACTTATTTTAATGCCACTTATACGGTGGAAAATGCGCTGGCAAAGGTCAAGGACGAGAAAGGCATGAAGCGGGTGGAAAAATTTCTGCGCCAGGATATCTGCCCTGACTGCGGCGGCACGCGCCTTTCCGAGGCCGCGCGGGCGCCAAAGCTGCGGGGACTTGGCCTTGATGAAGTCTGTAAAATGACCTTGAGCGCCTTAAACGGCTGGGTAGAGGGCGTTGGGCCGTCCCTGCCAGAGGAGATGCGCCCCATGGCTGAGAGCATCTGTGAATCCTTCCGGTCCGCGTCGAAGCGGCTCATGGACTTGGGGCTCGGCTACCTCACCCTCGACCGCGCCACCTCCACCCTTTCCACCGGAGAACGGCAGCGCATGCAGCTTGCCCGCGCGGTGCGCAACCGCAGCACAGGGGTGCTGTATGTGCTGGACGAGCCATCCATCGGCCTGCACCCGTCCAATATCGTGGGCCTGGCAGGTGTCATGGAGGATCTGATCGCGGACGGAAACTCCGTCATACTGGTGGACCACGACATGCAGATCCTCTCGGAGGCAGACTGGCTGATTGAGATGGGGCCCGAGGCCGGGGCGAAAGGCGGACAGGTGGCGGCCCAGGGGACCATTGAGGAGATCAAAAACAACCAAGACTCCCTGATCGGTTCCTTTCTTTCAGGAAGGGCCAAGACCAGGATAAGAGAGACACCCGACGCGGCCAGCCTGTTCGACGCCGGGAAGATCCATCTGTCCACAACAGGGATCCACACGGTGAAGCCTCTTGAAGTGGATATCCCAAAGGGAAAGCTGACCGTGGTGACAGGAGTATCCGGCTCCGGCAAGACAACCCTGGTTCTGGAAAGCCTTGTTCCCGCCCTGGAGGCAGCTGCCGCGGGGAGGAAGCTGCCGGAACACGTACTGGCCTTTTACGGGGATCACATCGAGAAGATCAAGCTCATCGACGCCGCGCCGATCGGCATCAATGTCCGCTCCACGGTGGCAACCTACGCCAATGTTCACGATGAGCTGCGCAAGATCTACGCCAGGACGCCGGATGCCAAACGGCTGGGATACAAGGCAGGGGATTTCTCTTATAACACCGGAAAACTGCGCTGCCCGGTCTGCGACGGGACGGGGGTGGTCAGCCTCGATGTACAGTTCCTGCCGGATGTGGATATTCCCTGTCCGGAGTGTCACGGCTCCCGGTACGGAAAGGAAGCCGGGCAGGTGCTTTACAGGGATGGAGACAAGGGCTATTCCCTGCCGGAGCTGATGGCTATGGATGTGAACACGGCATTGGAAGCCTGCGGCAATCTGAAGGTTGTCTGTCAAAGACTGCAGGTTCTCAAAAATCTTGGGCTCGGCTATCTGACCCTGGGCGAGGAGACGCCCAGCCTTTCCGGAGGGGAGGCCCAGCGTCTGAAGCTGGCAAGCGAGATGGGCAAGACCCAGTCAGCGTCCGTATTTGTTTTTGATGAGCCCACCATCGGCCTCCACCCCTCGGACGTGCAGACGCTCTTGAACGTGTTCCAGACATTGATAGAAAGCGGCGCCACGGTCATCGTGATCGAACACGACTTAGATGTGATCCGCAACGCGGACTACATCATCGATATGGGGCCGGGCGGCGGCGAGGCAGGCGGCCGCGTTGTGGCCGCTGGGACCCCGTGGGAGATTGCAAGAAACCCTGAGAGCATTACGGGGCAATATTTCAAATAGATGGGAATAATAGGATATAAAATATTGGAACGCTGCGAAACCATAAGATTAAGGGGGGCGCGGCGTTCTTTTTATGCTTATTGATGATTGAATATTGACAAATTTCAATCATAGAGTTATAGCGATGATAGAAAAATCAAAAAAATATATCATAGATTTTGCAGAGGGTGAAAGATTGAATATAGATAAAAAACACATAGAACAGTATCTTTGCCAGGTGAAAGAGGCTGTTGGAAATGATAGATACCGGCTAGACCGGAATGCCAGACGACAAGATAACATCAATCTGTTTCTTGATTATGTTATAGATGAGGCGACCATTTTATGACAGAGAAGGGAAGAAAAGATTTCTGCATTGAGTGCAGGAAGGAAACAGAATACCTTTTGCGGAAAAAGGACATTGTAAAAACCATAAGGGATAAAGAGTATACGTTTGGGATTACGGTAGCCGTATGTGCGGAGTGCGGAGGGGAGATGAGCATTCCAGGATTAATTGATAAGAACGTTGATGAAATCGATAAACAGTACAGAGCAGCGGAAAGCCTGGTATCTATGGATGATATTGAGAAGCTGATGAAGATATATAAGATCGGAAAAGCGCCGCTGTCGTTGGCCCTCGGCTTTGGTGAGGTGACGATACCCAGGTATCTGGAAGGTCAGGTTCCCTCAAAAGAATATTCGGATGTAGTGAAAGCAGCATTGGCTTCACCGGCATATATGAAACAGAAATTGTTGGAAAACAGAGAGAAACTGACTGATGCGGCTTACAGGAAGGCGATGGCGGCAGCTGACAACATAGAGAACCTGTTCTCCGTTTCAGAAAAGATGCTCAGAGTGATTGCTTATGTGTTTGAAAAACTGGAAGAAGTAACTCCGCTGATGCTGCAAAAACTGCTTTATTTCATCCAGGGCGTATATTCTGCGCTATATGGCAGACCGATTTTCACGGAGGACTGCAGGGCATGGATACATGGCCCTGTCTATCCGGAGGTATATGATCTGCTCCGGGATTTTAAATATAATCCGATCGACGATGCTAGGTTTGTCCTGCTTAAAGGAGCATCCGACGCACTGACAGATGAAGAGAAGAAAGTAATTGATCTTGTCGTGAATACATTCGGCATGTATGGCGGGAAGGCGCTGGAGCGGATCACACATAATGAAGATCCATGGAAAGAGGCCAGGAAGGGATATAGTGACAGCATTCCTTCCAGCGAACTTCTGCCAAAAGACCACATTATGAAGTATTTTATTGCGGTAAATAAGAAGTATAACATCAATACAGAGGAAGGTTTGAGAACTTACATCCATGAATATGTTGAATAAAGCATTATGAGCCCGTTGTTACCCTGAGAAACAAGGCTCTTAAGGATCACTCCCGCGAGTATGAATTTTCCTATACTGGCTAATACTATTGATTAAAAATACATGATAAGGATGGTCAGTATATGAGCAATAATATGGATCTGGGCTATGAGATGTTCTGTTATCAGTGCGAGCAGACAGCCAACGGAAAGGGCTGTACAAAGTTAGGCGTCTGCGGAAAAACACCGGAAATTGCCAACCTGCAGGACTTATTGATTTTTCAAATCAAAGGCATCAGCTGCTACGGAAAAGCACTGATGGACAGTGGGCAGACCATAGACAAGAGCGTGATAAGCTTTATAGAAAATGTTCTCTTCACAACACTTACCAATGTTAATTTTGACGCAGACGTACATGTAGAATTACTGAGAAAATCACAGGAAATCAAAGAGAATTTAAGGAGCATGGCGGGAGAGATCAGGAACCACACGCTCCACGCCTCCTATAATCTTCCGGAGACAAAGACAGAGATGTTAAAGGACGCGCCCCTGGCAGGAATTATGTACGATAAATCCTTAGATCCGGATATCCGCTCTCTGAGACAGACGATTTTATATGGGCTGAAAGGGATCAGCGCCTATGGTCATCAGGCCAGAGAGCTGGGCTATTACAGCGACCAGGTAGATAATTTTTATATTCAGGCATTGGAGGCTCTCACAGATGACAGCCTTACGGTAGAAGAATTGATTCGGATGACCATGCGGGCCGGGGAGACGGCCGTGGCGGTCATGAAAAAGCTGGATGAAGCGAACACAGAAGTTTACGGAAATCCGGCCCCGCGCAAGGTCAATATTCATATGAAAAAAGGGCCTTTTATTGTTGTCTCAGGCCATGACCTCAAGGACTTAGAAATGCTGCTGGGACAGACAAAGGGAAAGGGAGTCAATATCTACACCCACGGCGAGATGCTGCCGTGCCATGGGTATGAGGGATTAAAAAAATATCCCCACCTTGTGGGAAATTTCGGAGGAGCATGGCAGGACCAGCAGAAACAGTTCGACAATCTTCCAGGCTGTATTTTAATGACAACGAACTGCCTGATGCGTCCGAGGGAGAGTTATAAAGACCGGATCTACAGCACCAATGTGGTAGGATGGGAAGGAATCAAGCACATCGGGAGAAAGGAAAACGGGGACAAGGATTTCAGCGAGATCATCCAGCAGGCAATCGAACTGGGGGGTTACCCGGAAGACCAGGAGACCCAGGAGATCCTGGTGGGATTTGGGCACCATGCCACATTAAGCTATGCCGACCAGATCGTGGAGGCCGTAAAGGCAGGAAAGATCAGGCATTTCTTTCTGATTGGCGGCTGCGACGGGGCAAGGCCGGGGCGGAATTATTATACAGAGTTTGCTAAGATGGTTCCAAAAGACTGCATGATCTTAACATTGGCATGTGGAAAATACAGGTTTAATAAGCTGGATTTCGGAGAAGTGGCGGGACTGCCCAGGCTTCTGGACGTGGGACAGTGCAATGATGTGTATTCCGCCATACGGATCGCCACGGCCCTGGCAGATGCTTTTGATACCGATGTAAACGGTCTGCCGCTGTCATTGATTGTATCGTGGTATGAACAGAAGGCGGTTGCTGATTTGCTGGCATTGCTGAGTCTGGGCATCAAGGGGATTTATCTGGGGCCAACCCTGCCGGCATTTTTGAGCCCCAATGTGCTGCAATATCTGGTGGACACCTTTGACTTGCGGATGATCAGCAATGCGGAGGATGATATTAAGAGCTGTCTCAAACAGAATATTTGATGAACCTGGGCAGGCTGTGTAAGCAGCAACTTCCTTTCGGGACCCGTATGTAATCGAGTAGGGGGAGGCGTTTCCCCCAACTCGCCGCGCGGCCCGTGCGCCGCTTTAGCGGCAAATTTCTGCTGCACGGGCCTGCGCAATTAAAAAGGCACAGCCACTAAGACTGTGCTTTTTTTTGTACACGGAGCGGAAAGGAAATGTGGCCGCTTGCGCGGCTCTGCCCTGTGTGTAATCGAGTAGGGAAAAGGCCTCCCTTACTTCAATTGCAGATGCTTTCTCAACTGCAAGATGTCATTTTTCGGCGAGTTGCCGAACATACGCCCATAATCTCTGGTAAACTGAGAAATGCTTTCATAACCCACGTCCATGGCGGCGTCGGCAACGGTTTTGCCTTCATCTAACATCAGGCGCCTTGCTTCTGTCAGCCGCAGCCGTTTCTGGCACTGCAGGGGGCCCATTCCCACGGCATATTTGAACTTCTGATGGAAACTGGAGATGCTCATGTTCAGCTGTCTGGCCAATTCTTCTACAGAAAAGGTGCCTTTATAATTCTGCTTGATCCAGGTGTTAATGGAATAGATCTCTCCGGCCTCCTGGAGATTGGTGATGCTTTGGAGAAATTCTTTTCCGCTGCTGCCGCCGATGAGATCGAAGATGATCTCTCTTTTTAAATGTTTGCTGACAAAGGACAGGGAATCTGTCTGCTTCATGCTGTTGATCAGTTTTGTCACGGATTCTAAGAAGCTTGTGTCGAAATCGGCCATGGTTTTTGGGGACAGGCCGGACTGAAAAACCTTTTGGGAAAATTCGTCGTCCATATCAAGCATAACGGAGATCACATCATCAGTGGACAGTTCAACGGAGACGGCGGTAAATTCCGAATCAGCTGACGCGGTGATCGCCTGACCGGACAAGGGGCTGTCGATGGCGGACAGGGAGTACTGGCCGGGAACGTAATCCAGGATCCCGGAGAGCGTGTGGAGCCGGAGCATTCCGCTGACAATCATATACAGGTAGGGTTTTGACGATTCCGGCATGCGGATCTCTTTTGTGGTAAAGCGGTAGATGTTCAGGAAGGGAAGAGCGGTGGCGTTTGGCCCTTCTTTCAGGGGAAAACGGCGGATGGTCTCCTGAAGGTGTTTTAAGGCTTTGCTGTCCATAGCGGGTCTCCTTTTTGGATTGAGTTTCGCTGCTTTGCAGCGGGGGTGACTGTAGAATACCATATTTTGTGTTATTTTACCAAGGGGCAAAGGGCATATTAAGAGAAACGGGCAAGATGTTTGTAGAAATGAGCAAGATACCGGGAGCGAATTTTGTAATACTTGGATTACTAGGCACGCAATGGTGAAAAGAGGGAGGAACGGAATCATGAGACCAATGATTGGAATTACTTGCAATTTTGATGACAGGGACGATATTGGAAGAGCGGGTCAGGCAGGGGTCAGTGGGCGAAAGTGGCACTTTTTGTCAGACAATTATATTGAGGCCATTGAAAAGGCAGGGGGAATCCCTGTCATGATTCCTCTGTACGGGGACTTGGAGAGAGCAAAGGAGATGGCAGAGCGGCTGGACGGCCTTCTGGTCAGCGGGGGAAATGATATTGACCCGCGGCGGTATGGGGAACGGGCCAGGGCTTGCTGCGGAAGGATTCTTCCGGAGCGGGATGAGCAGGATATTGGCCTTGTAAAATTTTTGTTGGAGAAGAGGAGAAAACCGATTTTGGGCATAT
>CAMTAF010000097.1 GCA_947066955.1 uncultured Hungatella sp. | reverse complement strand
TTTCTCAAATTTCTTTCCACGACTTTATTCTCCTCTCATTCTAAGCCAATTTAGATTTCTCTGTAATAACAGTCTGAATCCTGGCAATGTTCTTGCGAACTTCTTTGATTCTGCTGGTGTTGTCCAACTGGTTTGTCGCGTTCTGGAATCTCAAGTTGAACAGTTCTTTCTTTGCGGCCACCAGCTCAGTATTCAGCTCAGCCGCGGTCTTAGCCTTCAACTCTTCTACATACTTATTCGTTTTCACTGTTATTCACCGCCTTCTAAATCTGCCTTAGCAGCAATCTTACATTTACAAGGTAACTTATGCATAGCAAGACGAAGCGCTTCGCGAGCTGTCTCCTCAGGTACGCCAGCGATCTCAAACATAACGCGGCCCGGTTTTACCACCGCTACCCAGTACTCCAGAGCGCCTTTACCAGAACCCATACGGGTCTCGGCCGGCTTCGCGGTAACAGGCTTATCCGGGAAAATCTTGATCCATACTTTTCCGCCACGCTTGATGTAACGGGTCATGGCGACACGGGCCGCCTCAATCTGGTTGGACTTGATCCAGCATGGCTCTACAGCCACTAAGCCGTACTCACCGTTGGAGATCGTGTTGCCTCTTAAAGACTTTCCTGCCATGCTTCCGCGGAACTGTTTACGACGTTTTACTCTCTTAGGCATTAACATTATTTATCGCTCCCTTCCTTGTTTCCTTTAGTAGGAAGTATCTCGCCCTTGTAGATCCATACCTTGACGCCGATCTTGCCGTAGGTGGTATCTGCCTCAGCGAATCCATAATCAATATCTGCTCTTAATGTCTGTAACGGGATCGTCCCCTCGCTGTAGAACTCGGTCCGGGCCATATCCGCGCCGCCGAGACGTCCGCCCACAGCGGTCTTGATGCCCTTGACTCCGGCTTTCATGGAGCGGCCCATGGTGGACTTCATAGCGCGTCTGAAAGATACACGGTTCTCAAGCTGCTGGGCAATGCTCTCCGCCACAAGCTGAGCGTCTCTGTCCGGTCTCTTGATCTCCTTGATATCGATAAAAAGCTTCTTCTCTCTGCCTTTGCTGTCCTTGCCGAGAAGCTTCTGAACTTCTTTTTTCAGTTTCTCGATCTCAGCGCCGCCCTTGCCGATGACAACGCCCGGCTTCGCGGTGTAGATAACCAGTTTAACCCTGTCCGCGGCTCTCTCAACCTCGATCTTGGAGATGCCCGCGCTGAACAGTCTCTTCTTTAAGAACTTTCTGATCTGATAATCTTCTACCAGGTTATCGGCAAAATCTGCCTCAGCATACCATTTGGAATCCCAGTCTTTAATAACACCGACTCTTAAGCCGTGTGGATTAACTTTCTGTCCCATACTTGCCTCCTATCTCTCATTGAGCACGATTGTGATGTGGCTGGTTCTCTTCTCGATTCTGTAAGCCCGGCCCTGCGCTCTGGGTTTTACTCTCTTCATTGTGGGTCCCTTGTTCGCGTAGCACTCCTCAATGTACAGATTATCTCTGCTCATGTTGTTGTTGTTCTCTGCGTTCGCGATCGCGGACTCCAGTAATTTCTTGATCAGTGAAGAAGCATATCTGGGATTGTAGGTTACAATGCCAAGCGCGGTCTGCACATCCTTGCCTCTGATGGCGTCTAAAACAAAGCATGCTTTCTGGACAGACACTCTGGCGTAGGATAACTTTGCTGAGGGCCTGGTATCTTTCTGAGCATTTCTCTCTCTCTTTATCTGACTTCTATGTCCTTTAGCCATTGCTATAACCTCCTTTCAAATTCTGACGATTAACGTTTGGATTTCTTTTCGTCTTTTCCATGGCCTCTGTAGGTCCTGGTAGCTACGAATTCACCCAGCTTGTGTCCAACCATATCCTCGGTAATGTATACCGGAACATGTTTTCTGCCGTCATGAACTGCGATTGTATGTCCAACCATCTGTGGGAAGATTGTAGAACGGCGAGACCAGGTCTTGATCACCTGATGCTGTCCTGCTGCGTTCATTGCATCAACTTTTTTCAGGAGATGCGCATCTGCAAATGGTCCTTTTTTAAGTGAACGTGCCATATGGTTTCTTCCTCCTTCAACTATTTAATGGTCTTACCATCACGTCTTCTTACGATCAACTTGTTGGACTGCTTTTTCTTCTTTCTGGTCTTAAGACCCAAAGCAGGCTTGCCCCATGGAGTGCTGGGACCCGGACGGCCGATACCGGTCTTGCCTTCGCCGCCGCCGTGGGGATGGTCATTGGGGTTCATAACAGAACCGCGGACAGTAGGCCTGATGCCCATGTGACGCTTTCTGCCGGCCTTTCCAACGTTGATCAGGTTGTGGTCTCCGTTGCCCACTACGCCGATGGTGGCGCGGCACACGATGGGAACCATCCTCATCTCACCTGAAGGAAGTCTAAGAGTGGCGTACTTGCCCTCTTTTGCCATTAACTGAGCAGAGTTGCCTGCGGAGCGGACCAGCTGGCCGCCTTTGCCCGGGTGCAACTCGATGTTGTGGATCTGGGCGCCTACGGGGACCTCGCTTAAGGGCAGGCAGTTTCCTACCTTAGCCTCCGCGTGGGGGCCGCTCATGACCTTCATGCCGTCGGTGAGGCCGGCGGGAGCAAGGATATAAGCCTTCTCGCCATCCTCATAGCAGATCAGGGCAATGTTGGCGCTTCTGTTGGGATCGTACTCGATTCCTATAACTTTTGCCGGAATTCCGTCCTTTTTATTTCTCTTAAAATCAATGATTCTGTATTTTCTTCTGCTGCCGCCGCCGCGATGTCTCACAGTGATCTTACCCTGATTGTTGCGTCCGGCGTTCTTCTTTAAAGACACTACCAGAGATTTCTCCGGAGCGGATTTCGTGATCTCACTGAAATCAGAACCAGTCATGTTTCTTCTGGAAGGTGTATATGGGTTATATGCTTTGATTCCCATGTTGTGAACTCCTTTCATTCCTGTCGTTTCAACGCTTCCGCGTGTTTCGTTTATCACGGGCCGTACGGTCCCGTATAGTTCCCGGCTCCTCAAGGAGCATGTTCTCGAAATGCCCCCGCGGCGGGGGATATGGCCAGCCCGGCCTTGGGCTTACAGTCCGGAGAATACCTCGATGTCCTTGCTGTCCTGGGTCAGTTTGACAATGGCCTTCTTAGTCTTGGAGGTCTTTCCGTAGGTCATGCCCCTTCTCTTGGTCTTGCCGCCGATGTTCATGGTGTTGACCTTCTCCACCTTTGTTCCGGGGAACATCTTTTCAACAGCTTCCTTCACCTGGATCTTGTTGGCTTCCGGGTGTACCAGAAATGTGTATTTCTTCTCGGTCATTGCGTTCATGCTCTTCTCGGTGATCACCGGTTTCAGAATCACGTCGTAGTACTGAATGTTAGCCATTATGCGTACACCTCCTCGATATTTGCGACAGCTGCCTTAGTGGCAACAACGGTGTTGTATTTTAAGATGTCGTATACATTGATCGTGTTGACCAAAGCAGTCTTGACTGTGGGAAGGTTTCTCGCAGACAGGGCCGCGTTATTGCTTCCTTCATCCAGAACCACCAGGGCCTTGGAGACATTTAAGTTGTCCAGAACAGCCTTGAAGTTCTTTGTCTTGATCACGTCAAAGCTCAAATCGTCAACCACGATGAACTTGTTGTCAATGACTCTGCTGGTGAGAGCGGACTTGAGGGCAGCCCTCTTCTCCTTCTTGTTCAGCGTGATGGTGTAATCCCTTGGCGCCGGGGCAAATACGACGCCGCCGCCCTTCCACTGGGGAGCTCTCGTTGAACCCTGCCTGGCATGGCCGGTTCCTTTCTGCCTCCATGGCTTTCTGCCGCCGCCGGATACTTCAGAACGGGTCTTCGCTTTCTGTGTGCCCTGGCGCTTGTTAGCCAGCTGCGCTACCACTGCCATGTGAACCAGATGCTCGTTTACTTTCACGCCGAACACGGCATCATTCAGCTCCAACTTGTCAACTTCTTTACCTTCCTTATTGTAAACAGTTACCTGTGCCATCTGTGTATTCCTCCTTTCCTATAAAAGCAATTAAACAGCTGCTTTTACTGTTTCTTTCAGCGTTACTAAGGATTTCCTCGGCCCCGGAACCGCGCCCTTGACCAGGATCAGATTCTTGTCAGCGTCCACCTGAACAATCTCAAGGTTCTGGATGGTCACTCTCTTGTTACCCATCTGGCCAGGCATCTTCTTGCCCTTAAATACCTTGCTGGGGTCGGAACACGCGCCGTTGGAGCCTGCGTGACGGTGGAACTTGGAACCGTGAGCCATAGGTCCTCTGGACTGTCCGTGTCTCTTAATAGCGCCCTGGAAGCCTTTACCTTTGGAAATTGCCGTGGCGTCAATCTTGTCGCCGGCGGCAAAGATATCTGCTTTGATCTCGTCTTTCACGGAGTACTCTTCCGCGTTGTCGAACTTAAACTCCCTCACATATCTCTTGTAAGCTACGCCGGCCTTGTCAAAATGGCCTCTCAGAGGCTTGCTGACCAGCTTCTCTCTCTTGTCCACAAAGCCAACCTGCACTGCCTTGTAGCCGTCGTTCTCCTGGGTCTTAACCTGTGTGACTACACACGGCCCCGCCTGAAGAACGGTTACGGGAACCAAAACTCCCTCGTCATTGAAGATCTGAGTCATCCCGACTTTGATTGCTAAAATGCCTTTCTTCATTACTTTTACCTCCTGTTCATCATCTACAGCGGAACGCTTCCGCGTTCATCCTAGAAACAGGTCATATACGTGGAACACTATGACTCCGGCAGGCCGGAGATGTTGATTCCTGATTAAGGAAAAAGCGTTGCTTCTAGTGTTGCTTCTATATCAACCCTTCTGGATTCTTTCTGTCTGCCGCTCTTCGCGGCCCTATCAAGTCCTGATCACTTCTTGGCTTTCATCTTAATGTCGATGTACACGCCAGCCGGCATCTCCAGTCTGGAGAGGGTCTCCACCAGCTTCTGGTTGGGGGAGGAGATGTCGATCAGCCTCTTGTGGGTTCTCTGCTCAAACTGCTCCCTGGAGTCTTTGTACTTGTGAACAGCCCTCAAGATGGTCACTACCTCTTTCTTTGTGGGCAGCGGCACCGGCCCGCTCACCTGTGATCCCGCTTTCTTCGCAGTCTCAACGATCTTTCCGGCCGACTGATCCACCAGCTGATGATCATAAGCTTTCAATGTGATTCTCATTACCTGACTTGCCATAAAAAAAGTCGCCTCCTTTTCGCACTTTTCATGAAGTACGACAAGCGGTGACTGTACACGTTTCCGGGTGTGTCATGATTGTTCAGGCACACCATTTTCTACACCTTGTCATGCAGAATATCTGTTTGTACAGTGACTTGTCGCCAGTTTTCTAACTTGACATTCGCTCCACGGAAAACCTGTTCCTTTAAGAACAGCAACCTCTCGCTTCATCGCTATCATGCCACAGCTTTGTTAGTCTAGCATACTTTTCCCATAATTGCAAGGGTTTTTTAAAAAAGAAAGCGAAAATGAAAGCGAAAAAGGACCGGCTCCCGCCGGCCCTTTCAATCCGCAAAACCATATCAATCCCACACCGGTTCCTGTGGCTCTCTGAAAACCGCCGACCCCTCCACCGATTCATTGTCGATCTTGGTCAGGACACCGCTGCTGTTGGTGGTGTACCGGACTCCGTCGCTGTCCTTGACTCCGGAGGTGCTCTTTACGATCTTGCCGGAGGCGTTCACCACATAGTTGGTGTGGCCGCTGCTGCCCGGAATGGAGATCACTTCATATTTTGATCCGCTCTCCGCCACCTGGAGCTTGCCCATATAGTAGAGGTATCCGTTCTGCACTCCCGTGTAGCCCTTGCCTGTGGAGGCGAAATAAAACTGGGTTCTGCTTCCGTCCCCCTCTTCTATGGTCATCTTGCCGCTCTCCACGGTGCAGTCCTCCTCATTAAAGAAGTAAGCCGTGTACTCTTCCTCGTTGACATACACCTTCTGAAGTCCCGACACCGGCGTGCCCCTCTCGTTGAACAGGTAGGTCTTATTGTTGATCCTTAAGAAATCCTTTGTTGAGGCCGACCCTTTCTCCGGCCCGAACTTGGGAACCCCGCTCTTGGAGAAATAGAACCACTCCACATCATTGTCATAGCCCCTGAGAGCCCTGGGAGGCTCCGCGGAATACCAGCCTGTCACCGCCTTGCCGCTGCTGTTGTAGAAACGGTAGTCCTCAATGGTAGACGCTTCCTCCACGCTGTCTCCCATATAGACCCAGCCTGTCTGCATGGCTCCGTTGCTGTTAAAGCAATAGTAAGTCCCGTCGATCCTCTTCTCCCCGTACTCGGCGCCTCCGGAGAGCTCCGGCACGAACTTTTTGCCGCTGCTGTTGAAATAGTACCACAGCTTATCATCCTCAAAGGGATCCCGGTCTTCCTCCTCCCCATCCGGCGGGTACAGCTTATGCCAGCCGATGAGCGCGGCTCCGTCGCTGCCCGCATAATACATGTTGTCGTCGATCCAGCCTGTCTCCATGGCTCCTTCCGTATTAAAATGGTACCACTTGTTGTTGATCTTCTTCCACGCGTCAACGGCCGCCTTGCCGTTGTCCGTAAAATAATACCAGTGCTCGTCGTCCGTGTCCCCGCTGCTGTCATAGCTCAGCTGCATCCACTTGCCGGTCACCATGATCCCGTTGGAATCTACATAGTAGGAATCATCCACCCATCGGTCCACGGCCATCTCGCCGTAGCTGTCCAGATACCGCCACTGGTCGTCGGCCCCTCTCTTCCAGTCATCAGTCACCAGATTTCCTGAATTATCGTAATATACCCACTTCCCATTCTCCATGGCCCAGCCTGCGGCCGCGCTGGAAGTTATTCCGGCTCCCAGGACCATCATGGCTGCCAGCCCTGATATCAATAAACTCTTTTTCTTCATCCAGGTTCTCCTCCGTGTCTGCGTCTATATTTATTTATTGTAACAAGCCCCGGGAATTTATTCAACCGGAATATCTTTCAATTATATTACGATTTTCCTACTATCTCGTCTTGACTCCCCCACCCCTCTCCCTTATAATCAAGGAAACACTTTCAGGAGGAAGGCATGCCTTCCGACGACTTGGCAGGTGACGCATAGCGGCGCGTGCCGTTACCATAAATTAGGAGGATACTATGTGGACACCAGACCATTGGAATGATTATGAAGTCATCGATTGTTCAAAAGGAGAGAAGCTTGAGAGGTGGGGGGACTACTTTCTCATACGCCCGGATCCCCAGGTAATCTGGGACACCCCCAGGAAGCACCGGGGCTGGAAGAAACCGGACGGCCACTACCACCGCAGCGCCAAAGGCGGCGGCCAGTGGGAATTTTTCGGTCTTCCACAGCAGTGGTCCGTGAATTACAGAAACTTAACCTTCCAGCTAAAGCCTTTCAGCTTCAAGCATACCGGACTTTTCCCCGAGCAGGCCGCCAACTGGGACTGGTTCGGGGATCTGATCGCCCAGGCCGGACGCCCCGTAAAGGTGTTGAATCTCTTTGCCTACACCGGCGGAGCCACCTTGGCCGCCGCCCGGGCCGGGGCAGGCGTCACCCATGTGGACGCCTCCAAGGGCATGGTGAACTGGGCTAAAGAAAACGCGCGGTCCAGCGGTCTGGAGCAGGCTCCCATACGCTGGATCGTGGATGACTGTGTGAAATTTGTTGAGCGGGAGCTCCGCCGGGGAAGCCGCTATGATGCCATTATCATGGACCCGCCCTCCTACGGCCGGGGACCCAAGGGGGAGGTCTGGAAGATCGAGGACGCCATCCACCCTCTGGTAAAGCTCTGCGCCGGCCTCCTGTCAGACAGGCCCCTGTTCTTCCTGATCAATTCCTACACCACAGGTCTGGCCCCCTCCGTCCTGTCCTACATGCTCTCCGTGGAGATCATCCCTGCCCGGGGAGGCGCCGTGACCGCAGGAGAACTGGGGCTTCCCGTCACCTCCACCGGGCTGGTGCTCCCCTGCGGAGCCTCGGGGCGGTGGAGCTGCTCATAATCCGGCCCCGCCTGCCGGGTCATCTGCCGGTTTTCCACCTGGAGGATCTGGGCGGTGGAGCCGCTCATAATCCGGCCCCGCCTGCCCCTTCTCCTGCCGGGAGACCGCGGAAGCCCGGGCAGGCCCTTCTATCTCCCGCCGTTGAGAACAGACCACAGCGCCGGGACATGACCCTTAAGCCAGGTTCCCGTGACGGCGGCGAACCACACCGCCGCTGCCGGCATGGCCAAAAACACTGCCGTCATAACCAGGCCATTGTCCCCAAAGGCCGCTGCCGCCATCTTATTGACCGCTCGCACCAGGGCATAGTGGACGGCATACACGTAAAAATTGTATTTCATCCACCAGGGGGCCCGGGGCAGGCGGCTGCTGTCTGCCCAAAGCCACAGTCCAAGGGGCGCGGCTGCCCGGAAGCACACGGCAGAGGAGATCGCCCCGGGCCACTGAAAACCATAAGCCGCAGCGCCGGCTGCCATAAGGCCTATCCCCAGTATTGCTTTTTCTCTGGTCCCCTCCCCCTCTGCCAGGGATCTCTGGTGGATCCCCGCCCAAGCCCCAAAGGAATAGTAAAAAAGGGCATCCAGGTTCAGCAGCGGGATTATGACGCCTCTCTGGGCCAGAAAGAATGCCGCGCCCACTGCCGCCGCCCCGGCACCCCTGTTTTTCAGGATGCCGTAAAGGACCGGCGCCAGCGCGGTCAAAAGGATCAGCTGGTACAGATACCAGAACACCGGATTATAAGTATAGTGAAGCAGCGCGTCCGCCGCCGTGCGCCAGTCAAGGGGCACAGGCCCTTTTCCCATGATCCCCCGGACAAAAGCCAGCCTGCTGCCCGCTGCGTATCCCGCGTAATAGAGGCCGTTCCACAAAAGAAAAGGGACCAGGATGCTGCGGATTCTGGTCCCCCACTTTTTTCCCAGCTTTTCCCAGGAAAAATTCCGGTAGAACAGATAGCCGGACATCATAAAGAAGCCCGGCACCGCGATCTGTCCTATGAAATTGCCTAAAAAATTCTCCAGCTCTGCCCCGCCGCTCCGGGCCGTATTCACAGAGTGAACCCACACCACTAGAACGCTGAAAATAAAGGTGAACCAGGTGACCTTATTGCGAAACCGCTCTTCTTTCATATTTTAATAGAGCCTTTCCAGCACTGAGCCTGAAGTTTTTTCGTTATTTTTGCTGCACACATCAAAATATCTCCGGTAATATTCCGTGTACAATAGATCCACCAGAAACAGCTGGCTGATCTCCCCTGATGTAGACCCCCCCTGGAGAGGGTTCTCATTGGCTCCGCTCAGCAGGATCAGGTCAGCATAGGCGGTGAGGGGCGATTTGCTGAATCTTGTGACGCAGATCACCTTGGCCCCCGCCCCCCTGGCCATCCGCGCCACATGGATGGTGTCCTTGGTGGCTCCGGAATAGGAGAAGAGCACAGCCACTTCCCCGGGCTTCATCATGGAGGCCGTCATAGCCTGCATGTGAGAGTCCTGGATACAGTACACCTTCGGCTCGATGCGCAGAAACTTGTTGGTTGCTTTTAATGCTGTCAGGATGCTGGCGCCCACCCCGTAGAAGACGATGCGCTCCGCCTCATGGAGCCAGTCAACCGCCTGGCTGAACACCCTCTCGTCAAGAAGAGAGTAAGTTTCCGTCAGCGCGTTGATATTGATGTTCAGCACCTTCTGGGCCAGTTCCTGGAATGTATCATTTAAACTGATGTCACCTGAAAAGCGACTCCTCCCGGCCTCATCCTCGCTTAAACTTAAGGACAAGATCATCTTAAACTCCTGATACCCTTTTAAATCCATGGATTTGCAGAACCGGAACACGCTGGTATCCCCTACATGGCACGCTTCCGCCAAATCCGTGATCGACATAAAAAGCACTTCCTTTGGGTTCTGCAAGATATAATCCGCCACCTTTTTTTCCGCCCTGGTGAACTGATTATAAGCAGTCCTCATCTTTACCAAAAAATCACCTTGCATCTCTCACTCCTCCTCCGGTCTCTTCAGTCTGTACACTATGTGGTCTCTTTTAATGTCTAATGGTTCAGCCAGGGAATGATGATAACTGCCTGGGGACTGCTGCCACAAAACGCTTTGTGATCTCCGCAGGCCTTGTGATGGCCCCTCCGATGACCGCGGTCCAAGCTCCTGCCTCCAAGACAGCCTTTAACTGTTCCGGAGTCTGGATACCCCCTTCCGCTACCACAGGCTTTTTGCAGTCCCTGGCCAGACGCCTGATCAGATCCATATCCGGCAAAGCAGCTTCTCTGGTGTATTCCGTATAGCCCCTCAGCGTGGTGCCTACAAGGTCAAAGCCCATCTCGGCGGCAGCCATGGCCTCCTGGTAATCCGAACAGTCCGCCATAAAAAGCTGGCGGGGGTAAATCCGGCGGATCTCTGAAAAAAATTCCTCCAGAGTCCTCCCCCCGGGCCTTGTCCTCCTTGTGGCGTCTGTGGCAATGACGGACACCCCGCACTCCGCCAGGGCGCTGATCTCTTTTATCGTGGGAGAAATATACACCTGGGAATCCGGATACTCCTGTTTGATGATGCCGATCACAGGAAGGGAAACTTCCTTTTTGATCTCCGCGATGTCCTCTACGGTGTTGGCCCGAATTCCCACAGCGCCTCCCATCATCGCCGCCCGCGCCATCCTGGACATGATGAAGGAGCCGTGGAGAGGCTCGCCCTCAAGAGCCTGGCAGGACACGATCAACCCGCCCTTCACCTGGTCTAAAAACCGTTTTTTTGCCTGATCCATGGGAAAAACCTCCTCTTCCAAAGGTGTCATGTAAAGTTTTAGACAACTGAGAAGATCTCTGCCAGCTCCCCGATCACATGATCCGGGCTCAGCCCGCTGTCCGCCAGCTCCGCCTCCCTCTCAGCCGCGGATTTTCCTCTGGCAAACCAGCACGTAGGGATTCCCGCGTCAATGCCCCCTTTGATGTCAGAGCTTAAGGAGTCTCCGATCACCAAAGTCTCCCTGGAGTCAAAGCCCCGGATATGGCTCTTCACATAATCAAAAAATTCTCTGGAAGGCTTTCCCGCCCCGATCTGTCCGGAGATGAACCGTTCCTTAAAATACCGGTCAAGGCCTGACCTGGACATCCGCGATTCCTGGGTCTGAGCGACGCCGTTGGTGATCACATACAGCTCATACCCCTCCTTCTCCAGCTGCCCCAAAACCTGATGCACCCCTGGAATCTCCTGAATCCCCTGGTTCAGGTGCCTCCTGTATGCCCTCTCCCACTCAGGTCCGTCAACGGTCTTGCCGAACCTGGCCATAAGGTCGGAAAAACGGCGGTTCACTCCCTCCTCCACCGTGATCTCTCCTTTTTCTATCCTCTTCCACAGCCTGGAATTGAGCTCCTTGTAAATCCCGTATAGCTCCCCGGTCTCTGTCTCTCCCATATCCTCCAGCATAAGCCGAAAGGACTCCTCCTCGTTGGCGTCAAAATCCAGCAAGGTGTTGTCCACATCAAACAGCAGGGTTCTGTATTTCATGGCTGTCTCCTCTCTTTCAGGTACCGTCCCATACATTTTTTCAGCTCGTCGATATTGATAGGCTTGGACAGATGTTCGTTCATGCCGGCCTGGCGGCTGGATATCCTGTCGTCGGTAAACGCGTTGGCTGTCATGGCGATGATGGGGATCTTTCCCGCATCCTCCCGCTCCATGGCGCGGATGGCTCTGGCAGCCTCGTACCCGTTCATCTTCGGCATCTGGATATCCATAAAGATCAGATCGTAATACCACTCACAGCTGTTTTGAAACATCCCCACAGCCTCTGCTCCGTCAAAAGCGCTTTCCACCTTTGCCCCGGTCTCCCCTATAATCTCCACCGCGATCTCCATGTTCAGTTCATTGTCCTCCACCATAAGGACTCTGCACCCTTCAAAGGTTTTTTTCCTGTCCTCCGGTTCTTCCCCCCGGGGACGCGGCGCCTGCTCCCGAGACGGCCAGGCTTCCCTCTTCTTCAAAAATACGGTGACCGTAAAGCGGGAACCCTTGCCCGGCTGGCTCTCCACCTGGATCTCACCGTTCATCCTCCGGATAATGTTCCAGGCAATGGCCATGCCCAGACCCGTTCCTTCGATCTTGCTGATCCGGGAATCCTCGGCCCGGCTGAAAGGTTCAAATATCTTTTTCTGAAATTCCTCGTCCATGCCAATGCCGTTGTCGGAAAATACAAACTCATAGCAGCCGTAGCCGCTGAGCGGGGAGTCCTTTTCACTTATGACCACAGACAGACTGCCCCCCGGCGGCGTGTATTTGACCGCATTGCTGAGGATGTTCATGAACACCTGCTGTAACCGCACCATGTCACCGGTCACTTCCAGGTGCTCCGCGCCCTCAAAACGAATATCCAGGCTGTGGCCCTTGTCCTGCACCGAGGGCCTGATCATGGCCGCCAGGTTCTGAATCAGATCGGACAGGTTGAATTCCTCGTCTGTCAGTTCCATCTTTCCGGACTCGATCTTGCTCATATCCAGAACTTCATTGATCAGAGACAGCAGATGCCTGCTGGACACCGCGATCTTCCCAAGGCAGTCCCTCACCCGTTCCGGTTCCTCCAGATGCTTCTCCGCAATGGCGGTCATGCCCACGATGGCGTTCATAGGCGTCCTGATGTCATGGCTCATGCGCGAAAGGAACTCGCTTTTTGACGCATTGGCCAGGGTAGCCGCCTCATAGGCCTCCTTTAACGCCCTGTGCTCCCGCTCCTCCTTCCGCTTGCTCTCCGTCACATCCTGGGCCACATAGATAGCGGTCTTTGGCAGATCTCCCTCTGACTCAGCCAGAATCGCCGTAGCCCGGATCCAGGCAGGCCCATCTCCGTCGCCTCTCTTCTGGCTGCGGTACTCCATAGCTGCCAGGGGATGGCTGGGTCTGAGCACATTTTTCAGATTCTCAAGGCTCATGGTTCTGCGGTACTCCTCCTGGTCGGCGGGACTTACAAACCGGCGGGAATACAGCTGGATTCCCTCAGCGTAGTTCTCCTCACTTCCCAGAACCTCCCCCACTTCTTCCCGCTGGGTGATCCTCCGGAACGTGTTTTGAGTCAGATCCACATAGTAGGCGGCAAAAAACATGCCGCTCAGCGTGTTGATAATGGTTGCCTTCTCCTGCTTTACCCTCACCTCTTCTGCCTCATCCAGCTTCTCACGGGTAATGTCCCGCCCCAGGATATTCACCACCACCTGGTCATCCTGCCGGATATAGAGGATATGCTGTTCCAGCCATATGAGTTTATCGTACTTTACGCGGTACTGGCACCGCTCCTCCCGGAACTCTTTCACTGCTGCGGCCTTTTTTCTCAGGGAGGCTATGGACATCTTTTCCATAAACAGCGGGATATCTTCTTCATAGATATATTCTTTGGCGGAGCTGCGGATATACTGGTCGTAATCTCCCCACCGCTCCTGCATCCCCGGCCGGTCCAGATAGGACCGCTCACACAGCCCGGTATCCAGATAAACCGTATTCATAACATTGTATCTGGACTTAATAATGGCGGCCATACGCCGGTCACTCTGGGCGTGGGCGATCTCTGTGCGCATCTGCTCATCCACATCCTGCAGAGCCAGAATCACATGACTTTTGCACCCGTAGCGGTAGAGATGAGCCACAACCGTCACATACCGGTAGCTTCCCTGGAACTTCCTTAAGCATACCAGCTCCCTGCGCTTTTCATTTTTCCTCTCCATGTCCCTCAAGGCTTCCAGGGAAAATTCCCTGAAAAACTCTTCCCTGGACTGGGGATGGATATGGCGGGTCAGCTTGATATCCAAAAGCTCCTGCCATCCCATCAGCCTGAAATCTCTTACCTCAGGAAGATCCTCAGCCGAACGGATGGGATTCGCGCTGCCGTCCTCCAAATCAATATCATAGACCCCAAAATTCATCCGGCCCAAAAACTTGATGATCTCCTGATTTCTCCTGTTCTCCTCCTCCCCCGGAATCTCCGCCTCTGTCCGGGGGGTCAAGGTGATCACAAAAGCCGGGGTGGTCTCCCCCCACAGAACCCTGGAGGCCGTTATCTCAACCGCCCTTCCGAAAGGATTATTATAGTGGACGGTTCTCCCCTCCCCGCTCCCCTCTATGTAAGAAACCGGGCAGTTGCTGCAGAAATTCGACCAGATCTGATGGCAGGCCATGCCCACCTTCACATCAGGCGTCACTTCCTCCACCCTTTTGTTAAAGTACAAAATCTCATGGTTGTCTTCCCGGATGACGTAGACTCCTATAGTCTGGAAAGAATCCAAAACTTCTTTATAATCTACCATACCCATAACCGTATCACTCCCTGCCTGGCACTTTTCATCCCTGCAATAGCCTGTTATGATATTTTATTTTAGCACAGGATGCCCGGGAAATCTAGCCCAAACCGCCGGCTCCGCCCCTCAAGGTGTGATACAGTTCCGCGTAAACAGCCTCCTTGTAGGGCGCCACAAACACATGCCCCACACCGCACAAAAGGCTTCCCAGAATATTCCAGCCTATGAAAGACACCTCCAGCACAAACACATCCAGCTTGTTGCCTTCCATCATGGAGCGGCTTTGATCCCTGGCCTGCTCCCAGGAAAGATGAGGGTTTTCCGCCAAAAGATAAGGCACCAGATAGTACTCATAAGATTTAATAATTCCCGGTATAACCAGAAGAAGGCTCCACAGGAAAACAGAGAGCTGCTGCCGGAACATTACCCACACCACATTTCCATAGCCATCGGCAAAAGCCGAGAACAACTCTCCCAGATCCGTCTCCCGGATCCCTGCGGTCTTTTTGAGAAAATACCGCCTTTTTCCCACCTGGAGCACATTGGAGACCAGGATTCCCAATGCTAAAACCACAGTCATCACCAACAGCCCTGTGAGAAAGAAAAGGCCAAAACCTAACCTCACAGGGATGGAACTGGTGTACAGCGGGGTGTTAAAGCTGATCCTTCCATCCCCGTAGGAAAAACTGGTTCCCGGCACGCTCTGCACAGATAATCTGGCGTCTTCACCCCGGCCGGATCTTCCCACGTTAAAGTTGGAGGCATCTGTCCCCGCCCCCAGAAGCATGGCAATAAGGCAGACCAAAAACGCCTGCCAGTAAAAAGTCCGCAATCCCTCCTTTGCCCGGTCTTTTAACTCTCCTCTTGTCCATAATATGGTCATATGCTTCCCTCCGTTGTGTTCTTACGAATCTTGCTCTTTTCGCTGTTCTAATTGTGTTTTCGCTCTTTGAATTGCCAACCGCAGCTTTTCCTCTAATTCTTCTTTTGGAGGATTTCATAATTAAAAAGGCTTCCGGGAAAACTCTCGGAAGCCTCTTAAGTTTAATGAATTTTCAATTACTCAATAATAGAAACAACTCTTCCAGAACCAACTGTTCTGCCGCCCTCGCGGATAGCGAAACGAAGACCCTGCTCCATAGCAACCGGATGGATCAGCTCCACGGTCATCTCTACGTTGTCGCCAGGCATACACATCTCGGTACCTGCAGGCAGTTCGCAAACGCCGGTAACGTCGGTTGTTCTGAAGTAGAACTGCGGACGATAGTTGTTGAAGAACGGTGTATGGCGGCCGCCCTCGTCCTTGGTCAGAACGTAAACCTGAGCGGTGAACTTGTGATGGCACTTTACGGAGCCTGGCTTGCACAGACACTGACCTCTCTCGATATCAGTTCTCTGAACGCCACGAAGCAGTGCGCCGATGTTATCACCAGCCTGAGCCTCGTCAAGCATCTTACGGAACATCTCGATAC
>CAMTAF010000096.1 GCA_947066955.1 uncultured Hungatella sp. | reverse complement strand
TCTAACCATACAAATATCATTATTAACTTAATGACATTGTCATCTGAACTGTTACGTTTGACCTGATCATCGGGATCAAGCTCCTCAAGATGCCCATCTATTTTAAGCTGGTTGGCATCATCGCCATCACGTTTATGTTCCTTGTAAGAAAGTACCTTTTTGTCTCCGCGCTGGATAAGACGGACGAGACAGAATAAGGATCCCCTTTGAGGGAGGACTGAACCCTGTAAAAATCAATTGCGTATATGCTTCTACATGAGGTATAATAGGTAGTGCGCTGATGCGCACGTAGGTCGGCACCCTGACGGGTGGTGATATAGTATAATGTGTACATGAGCTTTGGCTTGTCGGTTTGAGAACTCAGGAAGGAAGTGGGTCTGTGAAAAAAACTGTAGGAATCGGACATCAGGATTTTGATGTCGTTCGAAAGGAATATTGCTTTTATATCGATAAGACACGCTTCATTGAGAAATGGTGGAACGAAAAAGATATTGTCACTCTCATCACCCGTCCGAGAAGATTTGGAAAAACTCTAAATATGAGCATGATAGAAACCTTCTTTTCCATCCAATATAAAGACCGAGGAGACTTGTTTCAGGGGCTTAAGATCTGGCAGACGGAGGATTTCAGAAAACTGCAGGGAACATATCCGGTTCTTTTTATCAGTTTTGTTGATGTAAAAGAGACTTCTTTTTCTCAGGCGCGGAAAAAAATATGCAGCATTATCAAGAATGTATATGATCGATATGTATTTCTTTTGGAAGGCAATACTCTGAGTGAAACTGAAAAATCGGATTTTCGAAACATTTCTGCCAAGATGGAGAACTACCAGGCATCGAATTCCATAAGGACCTTATCGAATTACCTTTTCCGATATTATGCTAAAAAGGTGATTATTCTGTTAGATGAATATGATACTCCTATGCAGGAAGCCTATGTCAATGGGTATTGGCAGGAATTGGCGTCTTTTAAAGGAAAAAAATCTGAAGGATACTGTGGCAGCAGCGTTACAGCAGATCGAGGGCAGGCCTTTCCCCTGCTCGCCGGGCAGGGGCGGGGCCGCTGAAGCGGCCATACTCCTTTCCGCCCCGCGCATAAAGAGGGAGCCTGCCGCTGAACTTCCAACAGTTACAGGGGCATAGAAGCCCTCTGATTACATTGATATCATCCAGGTTGTCTTTCCAGCGGAGTACCACTGGCTCTGCGTTGACAATCTGGCTCAATATGGCATTCTCTCATACTCTTATATTTGCGGGAGTCGGTCAGTCTGTGGTCTCTATAATTGGGAGGCAACGGCTTCTCATTCACCAGCAACGTGATTACTTCCTGCAGCTTATCAGGATTGCAGCCTCTCTTGACCGCTGCTTTGTAATCTTTTTTAAACTGCCCTGTGAACTCCAGCTTAAGCATTTAATGCCTCCATCAGTTCTGAAACACTGTCAAAGGGACCATAGATATCTTCATTATTCTCAGCAGCCTCCATCGCTGCCTGAGTCACCCCATTGGGAACATTTCTACTTATAGCAAATGGGATCTGCTGTTCTCTCACAGACTGCCGTAAAAAGATGTTAAATGCTGTGGACAGGCTCATACCCAGATCCGCAAACAGCTGATCTGCCTGGGACTTTAACTCCTCATCAACACGAAAGGTTACATTTACACTCTTCATACAAATCTCCTCCTATCGCTATTATAGAAAAATCTCTTGTAAATGTCAACGTATCTGTGTGCAAATAATGTGCTATTTCTGCATAGTCTCAGGCAGGCAGCAGTTGCTCATCTGGCCGGCGGTGTAAGGAGAATCCTCACACTCATCGTAACGCACCATCCAGTTGTATTGGCGGTCCCAGGGATCATCGCACCACACCCCGTATATTGGCTCATCAAACACAGGGCCCTCCAGCTTGACCAGATCCCCTTCCCATCCCGCCGACCCGGTCCTCCATGTTCCCGGTCCTCCATCTGCCTGACGGCAAACCGGAGATAAGCCGCCGCCTGTTCCAGGCAATCCCACTCCTCCCCCTCCTCTGCCCTGGCCAAAAGCCATGTCATGGCCTGCAGCTTGTTCTCCACCAAGCGGTAAACGTGGTAAACGATCGTCGCCTGATCCGTGATCGACATAGGCGGCCTTTTTCTCATCCACTCTCTTATTTCCGGGGACAGGATCCAGGAATAAATATCAAACGCTTCGTCCTTTCCCATCATTTCCTCTTGGTATAATTATGGTATCGGCATGCGCCGCCTGCGCGAGACCCGCCATGATCAGCATCTGATCCATACTCTCCTGGATTTCCCACCAGGAACTCAACAGAGAATGTCTCCCGCTACCATGGCGCATCCACTGCTTCTCCACAAGCTCTTTCTGCTTCTCTGTCATATTCTCCAGCAAACGGTTTCTCACAGGCTCCCCGGCTGCCAGGGAGACGATTGCCAACGTCCTGCAGTCTGTATGTTTCAGGATATAGAGGAGTCCTGACTCATCCATCTCTCCAAAGATCCGGTTGAATGTCTCTTTGACTAAACGCTCATGCTCCAGTTTTTTCTGATCATCTCTTTCCTGGCGAACCCGGGCTCTCTCCTTTTCCTCCGCCAAAAGCTTTTGGTTGTATTCGTCATAATCCTTCAGCCATTGCTCAGGAACCAGGGTTCGGGAAAAGACACTGCCTCCTGTCCACACCGGAAAGTTTCCGTCCTTCCAGGTCCGAAAGCTGTCCCGCTCCCACATGCGCCCTGTGTAGATGGCTTTTGCCCCTGTGAAATAAATACACAGAATATACCACTCATAGGGCTCCTCGATCCTGGGCCGAAACAGCATGCCGTTTGCCGCCCTCTCCCACCACGGTTCCTCATCCATGTCCCGGATCACGGACATCAGAATCCTTTTTAAGGGAATATTCCTGCCTGCGGAGGAAAGCTCCAGAACCTCTTCGTAATACCCTTCCCTGCAGATGGTCTCTCCCTCCTTCAGCCATTGTTCCTCATCCCACAACATACATAAGTCCATAAGCCTGGACATTTTTGTCTGAAATGCCAGATTCTTGCACTGGTCGATGGTCCGCAGCGCCTCTAAGACCTGGTCTCTGTGATTTTCCCAAGCCTCCTCGGCATATCGGAACGTGTTCTCTTCCAGAATCCTTATGGACTCTTCCAGATCCTCCCGCCCTAAAGCGATAACCCCGGGACTAACACGGTACGCCATATCCTCCTGCCCTCCTCAATCATCGTCATAGAAAGACTTCCATTGATCCGTATCCCATATCACGTCTCCCAATTCATCTTCTGTGACGGTTCTTCCCAGGATCCGTTCCATGGAAACCCACCACATGTCCGGAAACTCGTTTTTGTCCTCTTCCTTATTGTACCAGGGCCAGCCGGGATCCACGGCATGGAGGATATCCTTAAGCCTTTGGGCCAGCTCCTCCGGATCGCCTGGATAGAATTCATCCATCCACCGCTCCATCACTACCACCTGTTCTTCCCACAGAAGGCAGGAAAAAAGCCGTTCCTTGAGACCGCTGTGCACATACCGAAACAGCTCCGCCAGCCTTCCCACCTTTTCTCTCATACTGGCCCTCTGACCGGTCCGTTCCGATTCCCAGGCAAAAGAAGCGGGTCTGGCGTAGTGGAGAAGCTCCTGATCCCACACAGTGCCCTTCGGCCAGCCATACAGATCGTTCCCTTCATAGAACTGCCCGCGGACAAACCCCTCAAAGGCAGCCTCATCCATGTTTTCCATCTCTTTTTCAAACAGCTCCAGAACCGGAATTCCTCCCCTGGCTCTTATGGTCTCCATCAGCCGGTCTTCCCGCTCCTTCAGGATACGCCTCATAGCATGGATTCTCTTATCCTCCAGTTCTTCCAAAAGTTTCCGGGAAAATCTTCTGTAGTCCTCCTCTTCCTCCTCCGGCGCCAGCTTCCCCAGCACAAAGAGAATGTATTCCCCATCCCGGAAATCCCCGAAAAATCCGTGATAGCTGACCCCTTGCTGAAATTTTAAAATTTCAAAAAGACCCTCTGTGTAGACAGCCTCCAAAAACGCCTTAAGACCTGTGTACCCGTTTGACCGGATCCTGTTTTCCATATACTCTGTCCATGAAAAGCCATCGGACTCCGCCTCCTTTATAAGGCCCATGATTCCCTCTGAGAGGAATTCCTTAAGGGGAATCTCTTCCTCTATCCCCAGCTTCTCACTGTCCAGCTCACTCTTGAGCTTCCACAGCTCTTCCTCCTGCAGTTCCCGCCACCTTTCCAGATCCTCAGCCGAAAACCGCTTCTCCCAGTTTGTGGTACAGGGCCTGAGGTACCCGTACCACTCGCTCTGGTTCTGGAGAAATTCCCCGCACAGGCAGACCGCCCTGATGGCCCCATAGACCTGCTCCCTGTGGCGGGAAAAGGCCTCCTTTCCATACTTCTCAATCAGACTCTCCACTGCCTTGCCGATCTCTGTCATAGAGCATCCGCCCTCCTTTTTCCGATCCTGCTTTTCGATCTATGTTGCAGCGGCGCGCGCCGCTACGCTTCACATGCCAGTTCGCGAGTTTCTCCTCAGCCAGCCTTTCTCTTTCTCCCTGTCTCAGCCGTTCTTCCAGCTTCCTCACATAATCTCGTGAGCAATCAGGCTCCTCTCCCAGGTCATGAAGCCACTTCTCACTCTCCGCAAGAGTCCCCTCACTCCTTGTGAGGAACTGGACAAAGGGCAGGAGAAAATCCGCCCCGAAGGCGACATCAGTATGAGGCGTCAGATATTTCATCTGAGATCCCGCATTGATAATGGGCGGAATTATCAATCTTAACCCTGATATCCATGTCCCCAATCCGGAATGCCTCCCTGATCAGCTCCAGACAATCTTCACAGTTCAGGATCAGGGGATTCATAAACACCAAAGCCCTTCCACGGGAAATCTCCACCCGCCCTCTGGGATAATAGTTCCATGAAATTCCCCTCAGATCCTTCCTCCCTGCCGTGACTGCTATCCAGGAATCCTTGTGGGTGTTGCTGCGGCCGTTTTTGGAATTATAAGAAGGGGCAGCCTTAGGATTTCCTTCTTCGTCACAGGAAATGAGGAGGGTCAGGATCTCTCCCGTGAAGGCAAGGTCCCCATCTTTATCCACAAAACAGAGAAACCAGAAGATCCCTTTATTCATTCGCCTTTCCTCCCCGTACCCGTTACAGCCCGTCCAGTGACAGACCCACTCCGTCCCGAAGCACCCTCATCCGGTCATGATAAGGGGCCAGCTCCGGGATCCGGGCAAACTTCTCCGGCGCCTCGGTGTGCATGGGAATGATCATCTTGGGATTCACCAGCCTGATCATCTTGGCGATGGTCTCCACATAGGCGTGTCCGCTGGTGTGAAGAGACTGATAAGGCCTTCCTCCGATGAACCGAAGCAGATCCTGATCCGCGTGCTTTCCCCCCAGATACCCGTTCCACATGGAGTAGATGATCTGTCCGTCCCTGTCGAAAAACTTGTCACGCAGGGTTTCGAAGGGGCTTTGATAGGTGTCCGGGTGAGTATTCTTCCGGGCCAGCATCACAAATCCATCCCGCTCAAGCTCCTCCTCGGTGACGGAACAAAACTTCAAAGGATTTTCCATGGAATTCCCGATTTCCCGCAGCCAGGCCCACCGGCTGTCTGTTTTTCCAAGCACTCTCACTACCCGGTGCTGTCTGGATGGCCGGTATTGGAGAAAACAGCCTTTTCTCTCCATATCCCTCATGGCGGTAATCATAATCAGGGCCTGATAGAGATCGCAGACAAACAGCAGATTCTCCGGCGTATTGTGATAAAACTCCATAATGCTGTCCAGATTGGTGGAAGAGACCAGGACGAAATTATATTTGTGCTTTTGAAACAGCCTACTTGCCTCCTGCCCCAGCTCCTCCTCTGACTTCACCAGGACAGTTCCTACCTCCTCAGAGCGGCTGACCATGGTCCCCTCGGTGATGAGAACATCCACAGGCCCGTGTACATACGTTTTCAATACTCTCCCCAGACGGCCGTTCTGCCCCACGATGCCGTGGTCCCGGAAATCCCCGGTAAAGAGGATGGTCTTGCCGGACACCTTGACGCAAAACATATAAGAGTCCAGGGCAGAGTGATCCACATAGAGGGGAAGAACCTGGATGCCGGGAACCGGCGTCATCCACTTTCCTGCCTCATAGATACCCATCCGCTCCACCATGGGAAGACCTTTTTCCTGGTTCTCCCGGTCTATATAGGGGACGAGAATCCGCAGAATGTTCTTAGCCAGAGGGCCGATGTACATGGGGACCTGGCCGGGGATCTCCTTAAACAGGCCGTAGTGGTCACCGTGGTAGTGGGTAAAGTAAACAACACCGTCCTGGCGGGAACCAAAAACCTTCTGAAACATCTCTGAATCCTTCGTCTCGGCGGTCTGATCCTCTCCCGGCAGGTTGGCTCCGAAATCGATCAGGATACGGCTCCTGCCTGTACTGATCTGGGTACAGCAGCCGCCGATCTGGCTGCTGCCACGGTGGATCATAAGATCAGCCATTATTTTGTCTTCCTTCCTCGTAAATGTCTTCTATAATACCGGCCAGCAGCAGCGCAAGTTCGTCATCCGGGTTCTCTCTCTGATATTCTCCGGCCAGATATTTCCTGGCCTGACTCAGGCTGACGCTGCCGGCATAAAAATTACTCCAGTCTTTCTCCGTCGCCCTTTTGTCAAACTTCCCTTTGTCAAACGGTATCGGGGATTCTCCTTTAGGTGTCAGATAGATCAGCCGCAATGGCTTATCCCATAAGAAACCTTTCTGTTCAGGGTACTTATAGAGATAGTCCAGAATCTGGCCTGCAGTGTAAAGATACTTCCGTGATTGGCTCCAGCCTGCCTTCCGGATCAGTTCCATGGCAGCTTGGGCATCTTGTCCAGAGGGCTCATCCATGCTGTATTTTTCTCCAAGATGCTGTTTTCCGAGGCGTGGGCCCTTGAATACCAGCGAAAAAGCTTTCCACAGCGCTTCATCGTTATCCCACACAGGCTTCCCGGATTTATCATATTTTGAAGGCTCTGGGAAACTATTTTTATAGGTATCGCCGAAGGCCTCCTTCATAACAGACAGCAGCTTGTTGCCAAAGACCGTGCCGAATGTTTTTGTTTTTCCATCTTCCCCACGGCAATTGTCCAGGTACCGTTTTGCCTGTTCAGAATCAATGCCGCTGCCTGTTGTCTTCAACTCCACCAGATAGATTGTCTTCTTGTCCCCAAGAACATAGTCGATTTTTATCCCCCTGTTTCCATATTCAGGACCATTCTTTGACTCTTCCGACTCCCGAACAGACATCTCCTTAGTAATAAAAACAAGTTCTCCGTCAAAATCTCCATCCCTGCCAAAAACCCGTTCTCTCTGATTCTCTATAATTTTCGCCACATAAGGCGTCAGCAGTGTATCCAGAACGACCTCCGCCTTGATATTGGGAGTAAAGTAGTCCTTGACCACCAATTCCTTGATTCTATTCATTTGTTCTGTCATTTCCGCTCCTTCTTTCTTATGTATATAAAGTGATCGAGACACATTTCCGCGGCAGAGTATCTCATGTATGGCGGACATGCTACCCTCCGGGGGAGGCGCACGGTTCAGTTGGGTGTTTTGTCCCGCTTCGCATGACACCGAACCGGCGCATGTATAATCTCTGTCGAGATTATACCATACCTGCCCCAGGGAAAGCAACCGATTTGCGAGCACTCAGCCCTCCAGGGAATAGATGGATTTTCATAAGGCCGATTTCCCGTTTACCTGGAGCAAAAGCAGTCTGCTCTTGCATATTCTCGAATACATGCGTTCCAACAGTAGCAAGGATTTTAGTTTTATGATAGAATACCATCATACTGCTCAGGACAAAGGGTCATGCATACATGAGAAATTTTTTTGAACAGTATTCCCTTTCCGATGATGAGTTGGAGGAAATGCTGTAGGATACGGAGTATCATTTTTATACTAAAATGTGATAAGGAGGTTTTTTATGAAACATGCCGGGAAAAAGAATTCCCATGTACAGAGTTTTATCTTTAACACCGCCATGCTGCTGGAACTTCTTGTGGCGCTGATCGTCATTGTGGCCCTTGTCATCATGTTCGCCCATGTGCCGGTGGACTTGAAAATACTGGTAGAAAATGGGGAGTTCAACCAGTTTTTGAAAAAAATGTTCGACCTGATCATCGGAATCGAGCTTCTTAAGATGCTGTGCCGCCACGACCTGGATTCCATTGTGGAGGTTCTCCTGTTCTCTGTGGCGAGAGAGATGATCATTGAGCACATGCCGATCTATTTTGAATTGGTTGGAATCATCGCCATCGCGATCCTGTTCCTTGTGAGAAAGTACCTCTTTGTCTCCGCTCTGGATAAGATAGACGAGGCGGAATGAGACAAAAAATGTCCTGAGCCTGTTGACCCCCTATGTCAGCCAACAAGCTTCAGGACATTTTTTAATCACAGATGATTTCCATATCCCATTCCAGGATCTGTCAACCCCCCTGATTTTCAAAATCCTCCACCTCGCTCCATGTGGGGATAGATGAACTGGCCCCGCTTCTGCTGACCGCCAGGGCCGCTGCCATGGAAGCGGTCTTTAAAGCCTCCTCTACACTCCTCCCTCTCAGGATACTACTCATAAAATATCCCGTAAAGGTATCCCCCGCCCCTGTGGTGTCCACGGTCTTCACTTCATAAATGGGCTGCCGGCAGACCTTATCCTGATATCCATAGGCAGATCCCTTCCTTCCCAGAGTAAGCACCACCCGGGTGTCTGGAAAACGGCCCATCAGCGCGCTTAAAATTCCCTCCTCATCTGACCGGGAAACCCCGCTGATCACTTCCCCCTCCACCTCATTGAGGATCATATAATCCGCATCTCCAAGAGGCAGTCCGAGAATGCTTTCATCGGCCGGGGATGGATTCAGCACAATCCTCATCCCTGCGGCTTTGGCCTTCTCCATGATGTAGGGAATCTCATTGATCTCATTCTGCAGCACCAGCACATCCCCCTGCGAGAAATGGCCCAGCACAAAATCCACATCCTCCCTTGTAAGTCTTCGGTTGGCTCCCCCGTATAGAAGGATGCTGTTCTCCCCCTCCGGCGTTGTCTGGATGATGGCATGGCCGCTGGGGCCCTCTTTTTTCCTGATAAATTCCGTACAGACCCCGGCCTTTTTCAACATCTCAATCAGCATGTCCGAATCCCCGGCTCCCACCGCCCCGGCATGGTACGTCTTGTGACCGCTTTTCGCAAAGGCAATGGACTGGTTTAACCCTTTTCCCCCGCAAAACAATCGCAGATCCAGGGAGGCCATGGTCTCCCCCGGCCGGACAAAATGATCTACCTGGTATACATGGTCGATATTCAGGGAACCAAACACAAGAATTTTCATAAAATCTCCTTTCTGCCGCATAAACCGCCCGCTCTCCAAACCCAATGGGATTGACACAGTCTTATTTGAAAAGTATACCAGAAAATTGGCTCCCTCTCAACGAAAACTATCTAAATTTCATGCTTTACAACCTATCACCAAACCTGATAAAATAGATCCATTCAGACATAGTCTTTTACAGGGGAGTACACAATGAGGGAAAAGGAAGATTTTTTATCAAAGCTCACCGCAGGAGAACCAGACTGTATCCAGGCAATCTATGAGGCGGTTTCGCAGAACATTGATACCGCAATATTTATTGTTGGAAAAACAGCAGACGCGGCGGAATTTGTCTTTGAAAATACAGACAGGATCCTGGGAATCCCGTCAGAAAAGTTTTACACCAACAACCCCTCCGAGCCCAATGAGCTTTATGGGAAAATCATGGAAATTATCCGGACAGAGCGGCCAAAACAGCGGAAAAGATGGGAGATCGAATGTTTTAACAGGACCTTTGGCCAAACCATGTGGCTGGCCGTGGTTTGCAGTCCCGTTATGTTGGGAAAAGAAGAGAAATATCTGTTTTCCTTTTCCAACCTCACGGAAGAGCGCCTGATCCGCCGCGCTCTCTCCGAAGCCGCCAATGCCTCCTCCCAGGCCAGCGCCGCCAAAAGCCGTTTTCTCTCCAACATGTCCCACGATATCCGGACACCCCTGAACGCCATCATGGGCTTTGCCGCTCTGGCTGAGAAAAACCTAAGGGACGAGAAAAAAATTTCCGAATATTTACAGAAGATTCTGTCTTCCGGCAAGATTCTCTTGGAACTGATGAAAGATGTCCTTGAGATGAGCCTGCTAGAAAGCGGCAAGATGGTCATCAAAGAATCCGAGAACGATCTGCGGGCAATTTTTCAGGAGATATACGGCATCGCGTCAGAGGAGATGGAAAAACGCCGGCTGGATTTTCATATGGATATCGAGAATATCAGAAACACACATGTAATCTGTGACAGTACCCATCTGAATCAGATTCTCATGAATCTCCTGAGCAATTCCATGAAATTTACTCCCGCCGGCGGCAGCGTGACCCTCACCCTGTCCCAGACAGACAGTTCCCTCGAAGGATGGGGAAATTTTGAGATTCGTGTAAAGGACACCGGGATCGGTATCAGCCAGGAATTTCTGCCCCGGGTATTCGACTCCTTTGAGAGAGAGGTCAACTCCACAGTCAACAAGATCCCGGGAACCGGACTTGGAATGTCCATCACCAAAGCCATCGTGGAACTGATGAACGGCATGATTGACGTAAAAAGCCAGAAGGGACAGGGAACCGAATTCATTGTCACCTTCTTCTTTCCCATTGTCCAAAACCGCTCTTTCCAGTCAGATCAGGATTCCAAAGGGAATGTGGACTTCACCAATACCCGGATTCTTCTGGCAGAGGATAATGAGCTAAACCGCGAGATCGCCGTGGAGATTCTTACAGGCTATGGATTTCAAATAGAAACTGCCGAGAACGGACAGATCGCCGTGGAAAAGCTTTCCCAATCTTCTCCCGGATATTATGACCTGATTCTCATGGATATCCAGATGCCTGTGATGAACGGTCATGAAGCCACCAGGGCAATCCGTCAATTGGAAGACCCTGCTTTATCGAAGATCACCATCGTGGCCATGACAGCTAACGCCTTTCACGAAGACGAACAGGCGGCTTTTGACTGCGGCATGGATGGGTTTATCACAAAACCTATTGATGTGGATGTTCTTATGGAAACGTTGAAGAAGATTCTTGCGTGAATTTTCTATTCTTGATTGTCAAATAGATTGGATTTTTCCAAAGTTAGTTGATTGGGTGTTTCCCCTAAGGCATGCTTCTGACTGCCTCAGGGGAGTCCCTTATGGACTGCTTGTCTCTCCATATCAAAAAGATGGAGGTTCCAATATCACGTTTCACTTACAAATATTTTACCGGAATCACACGGTCATTGCCTTTCAATGTAACAAGATCATCATAGAGACAGATCACGCCCCCCGGCCCGCGGGTTACCCCAGGGAGCTTGTTCAGCACGTCAAACGCTTCCACATCTTTTTTCCGGGGATCAGCGTGTTTTTTCATTTCCAGAGGATACAAAACATCTCCTTCCTGAATCAGAAGATCAATCTCATTCATCTCTTTATCACGATAAAAATACAGCGGAGGCTCAAGGATTCCCCGATTATAATAGCTTTTAATAATTTCGGAAATCACAAAGTTTTCAAAGAACGCCCCAGCCATTGCTCCATTCTTCAGCACTTGTGGAGTGTTCCATTTGGTCAGGTACGCAGCCAGCCCGGTATCGAGAAAATATAATTTTGGTGTCTTTACGGCCCTTTTTACGATGTTGTTCGCATACGGTCTTAACAGGTAAATAATGTTGGAGGCAATCAGGATCGACAGCCACCGTTCCGCTGTGGGCTGGCTGATTCCCACATCCCTCGCCAGGGAAGAGAGATTAAGCAGCTGTCCTGCAATGGCAGCAACGGCAATCATAAACCGTGTAAATTTTACCGCATCTCCAATCCCTGACAGTTCTCTTACATCCCGTTCAATATAAGTACGGAGGTACGCCCCATAAAACATCTGCCAGTCAAATTCGGGATGCTCGCAGAGCTCTGGCATACTGCCCCGGTGAATAGCATTCCACACATCATCATAAGAAATATCCGCAAGTTGTTTTTTTCGCTCAGCAAAAAAAGATTCCGTAGGCACAAAAGGCGCGGCAAATGGAATATGATACTGTTCACGCAGAGAAAAGCCCAAAAGAGTAAGCAGCCCGATCCGGCCAGATAATGACTCGCTCACTCCCTGCATCATCTGAAATTGCTGAGAGCCGCACAGAAAAAACTGTCCCTTTTTCTGCTCCCGGTCAAGCAGCAGTTTTATTTGAGAAAACAATGCCGGCGCTTTCTGAATCTCATCTATAAATACCGGGGGCGGATTGTCTTTAAAAAAAGTGCCGCTTTCTTCCTGCGCCCCGGCTCGGACAATCATATCATCAAGAGTCACATAGCGAATGCCCTGGGTAAATTTTTTCAGCATAGTCGTTTTCCCTACCTGTCTTGGCCCCGCAACCAGAACAGCTCCAAACATACAGGAGAGTGTCTTTACCGCTGCTTCCGCATGTCGAATTACATAATTATCCAACTCTTTATCTCCTTTGGCTAATTTAGTTTCAAATATTAGTATAGACGAATTACGATGGCGATTCAAGATCTTTTATAAAACGCTTCTGGCCAGCCCTGTCACATCCCGGATGTCCAGGCCTGAATATTCGGCTACTTTTTGTAGGGGAATAGTCACGATATTTTTTTCACCTTCGCCTGCTTCTGAAAGAAAGCTATTCCATAACATAAAATCTGTGTATAACCATAAAGCCCCTCGGCATACTTTTCTGTGATAATCTGACTGGTGGCTTTAGCACAGTCCTTATCCATATCTGATTCCTTTTTGGATTTCTTGGCTTCTATGATGATCGCGCGTCGGTTTCTTTTATCTTTGAGCAATATATCCGGTCTGCCCAGGCCCTTCTCTTTATTGGATTCAACATTATAGCCGCGCCCCACAAAGATTCCGGCGAGAAACGCGTGATAATAGTCCTCGTGATAGTCATTGTAGCTGATGGTATGCCACAAAAGATCAGATATAAGCTTGGTCGCTTCCTCCTCATCGCTTTCCCACAACGAATTTATGAAACGTTCAAGCTCACCGGTATCTGCTGTATTCTTAAAATACGCGACTACTGTATCCTCAAATATAGCAGCGATTTCCCTGTTAGGGATTTTCAGCCTAACGGTTTCTCCCTCTTCCTCCCAGTCGGCCTTTGTAAGATATCCGGTCATAAGCAGCACGCTCCACAGATTATCCTCCGACCCGCGAAGAGTGTCATAAGTGAGCTCATCAGAAATAGACCAGGTTATGGTTCCGCCATTTAGAAGTGTCTCAAATTGATCTGTCACATCAAAATCCGTCCGCTCAACGAAAGCAAGCAGGATTCCATTATGGCTTGTGAACTTCCAGTAATTCTTTGGTTTCGCATTTTTTCGTCTTTTCAAGGCTGACATATAATTCATAACATCCCAAGGACAATATACACAGCTGTTGCCAAATATATAGCCATCATACCACTCTTTTATAATATCCGCTTTATCCTGTTGGCCAGCCGCGGACAGAATTTCCTCCACCTCATCTTCGGTAAATCCAAAGTACTGGGAAAAGTCTTCGTCCAGCACAGAAAACAAAGCAAAATTGTTGGTTCCCGTAAATATGCTCTCCTTGGCGATGTGAAGACAGCCTGTGATTACCGCGAATTCCAATAATTCATTATCCTTAAGCGAAGTGCTCATAATTCCTTTGATCACGCCAAGCATAGAAGAATAGTATTGATTACCCTCAGTGTTTTTTTCACTGGCCCTGGCAAGGGGCACATCATATTCGTCTATCAGGAGAATAACCTTTTTGCCATAAACAGTGTGCATCATCCGTATTATGGTTTTCAGTGAATTTTTTACTTCATTTGCCTTTGGGGATTTGGACTTTAACTTTGCGAAAACATCTTTGTCCGCCGCGTCAATCTTATCAAAATCCACTATATCCGCTAACTCAATACAAATCTCAGACAATCTATAGATAAGCATATCATACGCGTCATCAAAATTATCTGCCTCAACATCTTTAAAAGAAACAAAAAGTACAGGATACTGATTCATCCACTTCTCGCAAAATTTTTCATATTCTGTAACCTTCAGACCTTCAAATATGGTCCTGCTGTCTTTTTTTATGCTAAAAAAGTTCTCCATCATGCTCATCATAAGTGTCTTGCCAAATCGCAGCGGCCTGGTAAACAAAGTAACCTGATTGTCCGTTTCTTCCACAAGCTCATATAGAATATTTGTTTTATCAACATAATAATCATTCGATTTACGCAAAGCTTCAAAGTCTGATTTTCCTACTCCAACCTTAAATCCCACGGGGAAGCTCCCTTCTAAAAAGTAATTATAAATACTATCCGTTTTCTCTGTTCTTACCGCCTGCTTAAAATTAGGCCATAAGGCTTACTGCCACATCTACGGTATCCGAATTGAACATTAGTATAGACGAATTACGATGGCGATTCAAGATCTTTTATAAAACGCTTCTGGCCAGCTCTGTCACAGCCTGGATATCCATGCCTGAATATTCAGCTATTTTTTGCAGGGGAATTAAACCATCCTGAAGCATCTTTAACACAGAATCCCTTTTCTCCTCCTGATTTTTCTGCTTTTCCTCTTTTATAGTTTTCCAGGCTTTCCGTCTCTCCTCGTCCCGGGCCGCTTTCACCGCTTCCTCCTGCTCTTTTGCGATTATCATTCCCACCTTCGTCATCTGAATCAGCCTCCTTATCTTTATCGCGGTCTTCTCATCTATAATCTTATCCGTGAAGGTCAGGATCCCCGCAAGCACAAACACCTGCTGTTCCCTATTCCGGATCTTTGACGCCAGCTCCACTGTTTCCCGGATCTTTCTCTCCTTCTCCTCTTTTTTTCTGTAAGTCAGCGGCAGGACAATGAACCTCATTTGTTCCTCGTCGCTTAAGTCCTCTCCCGCCTCCACCTTCTCCGACAGGCTACGGTATATGCCTTCCCCGTCAATCTCCGACAGAAACGCCGGCTCAATCACGATCCTCATGGCTCCCGCGTCGAAACTATCAGAGACCTCCTCTCTCCTGATATCTCCTGTGTAAATCACGATCATTCTCAGGATTGGGCAGCTCTTTTTCTCTGTCATATACCGGTTCACGACCCCTGCCAGGTAGTTGATATACTTCGCCTTGCTCTCATTTTTGTACTCGCTCTCGTAATCCACCACTGCCACGCTTCCGTCTCCCAGCTCCAGAAGGTTGTCTATCCGCAGCTCGTTGACCTTTATGACAGGGAGATTCGTGGGCAGGAGGCCCTTTACCTCCGGCACATTGATCCCGTAAACCTGGAAACTCTTTCCTTTAAGCTGTCCCGTAAAAAATTTGCTGGCTATATCTTTGTTCTGGTAGGCAATCTCTGCCCCCGCCCTCTTAGAAACGGTCACTGCCGCTTTTCCCCCGAGCCTTTTTGACCGGGCGGATCTTTTTATTCTGCTCTTCTTATCCATCTTCCTCCTGCCTTTATTTTTTTATCATAGGGGGTTATTAAAAGCAGGATTTCAATTTAGAAAGAATAGAATCTTTTCAGACACAGCTTAGCTGTAGAATCTCAGAAATCTTTGCTTTTTTTCATTGTATCATCTATATCTGGATATTGCAAGGATTTTTCACATCAACCAGCGCTGACGCTTAAATTTATATCGCTCCCCCTCACAAGGACAGGGATTTCATTTTCTCCGTTCTTACCGCCCGCTTCCCT
>CAMTAF010000095.1 GCA_947066955.1 uncultured Hungatella sp. | reverse complement strand
CATAACTATTGACTTCGCATAACATCGCTTATGGAAAGCTTTCCATAATTTGTGCACCGCTGCATTGATGATCAGTTCACGAATGGCATCCGGCGGGATCTCATAAATATCTTGCCGATAGATACCCACAATAGTAGCGCCCAGATGGATATTCCGCAGAACAAACTGGAAAGCCTCGTCTATCTGCTCCCAGATTGGTCCAGTATACTCCCGACGATCCACAAAAATTTCCTTGGTCGTTCCTTTGAATACGCCACATTGCGTTGTAATGTGAAGTGGTCCACAACCTGTCAAAATAGCATAGGCGTTAGACGGATAATCTTTTCCATCACGTTCAATCAGAACACCCCAGGAACGCAGCTGCTGTCTGCCAACCTCTTTGACAGATGCCTTTTGTTCTTCACTGTGGGCATTTTTGATTGCCTGCTCTTTCATAGCTTTGCAAAGGGCATCAATATCTTCAGCCGTGATGCTCAGCCCTGTACACAGAGTCTGATCAAAGTAGCGGTTGCTTCCCTCGAACATCAGCTCTTTTATCATGTACTCATCTGCAAGACGGGTGGTTCCGGCAACACGGACATACACGCCGCCTTCTCTGCCAAGGGCTTTGATATAATACGGGCGCTGTCTGCCCCCCGAAACCTCTACCAAGATGATTGTCTTATTATCAATGGTCTGCAAGGTTATATCCGGGATAATTGCTGGTTTACAGCTGTCTGACACCGCGTTGGCAATGGCATCCATTGTTTTAAACACATCTTCTTTGCTGAAACCAACCACCTCTCTGGTCTTATCGTCAATTCCGAAAATGATTTTACCGCCCATTCCGTTGGCAAAGGCCACCACAGACTTCATATACTTTATACTTTTTTCCGGCAGATCCTCTTTGAACTCTATATTCTTAGATTCTCCTGCAAGAATTTCTTCTATGGTCATGATAACACCTCGCTTTCTTTTGGCAGCCTTGACTGCTCTTATAACAATTCTTGAAGTACCAAATTTGGACATACCTTATTGTCCTACAAGTCAGCATAAGTCCCCTTAAAATATGTAACACAATGTTTGCATTGCAAGAATATTATACACAATTTTCTTCTAAAATCCACTGGCAAATTTAAAAATTGATATTTAAAGGGCATTCCCCTTTTAAGGCACCATCACAAATAGAAGAGGATTCCTGAAAATGTGAAACCATTGAGGGCTGTGCAGAAAACGGTAATGGAAGATGCCGCTTCGCGGCCCTATTTTCGCATAGTCCAGCGTCGGAGCGCTGAGATTTTGTGACAATGCATACCGGTATACCGGTCAAGCGTTTTTTGTTGACTTTGAAAGATTTTTGAGATATGATATTTAAGAAATATTTTGCCCCGCGTTTGCGGAGGCAGAACCCGCGGGGAGGTGCGCTGTGGAACGGGAACGGATGAGTTCGCTGCAGATCCAGGCATATGATTATTTAAAAGACATGATATTATCCGGAAAGCTGGACCCGGATGAGCTGTATTCCGAGACCCGGCTGTCGGCTCAGATCGGCATCTCACGCACGCCTATGAGGGAAGCGATTCAGTGCCTGAGCCAGGACGGATATATCACGGTGGTGCCCAGCAAAGGCTTCAGGGTGCGGTCCTTAAGCAGCGCCGATATGGAGGAAATCATCCAGATCCGCTGCGCCATCGAAGGGTTTTGCGTGCATCTGGCCGCTGTGGAGATCCAGACGAAGAAGGGGCAGAAGCTCCTGGCCGAATTGGACCGCCTGCTGAAGAAGCAGGAGAAGGCGCTGGGGGGAAGGGGCGGTTCAGGGCGGGACGGCCATGAGGGCCAGGCTCAGACCAAGGAGGACATGGAGCGGTTCATGGAGTATGACCACCAGTTCCACCAGGCCCTGATCGATTTTGTGGGAAACCGTGAATTTGTCCAGACCTTTCAGAGATCCATGCACCTGATCCGCCTGACGACCCAGGGAGCTCTGGCGGTGCCGGGGCGGGCGGAGGACACTTTAAAAGAACATAGACTGATCTATTCCTATCTGAAAGAGGGGCAGGGGGATGCGGCTTATAAGCTGATGCTGGTGCACCTGATGACGCCTCTGACCATGCATATCGCGGAGTGATACACAGATGATAAATAGGAGGAAGGCAAACGCGCAGCGTTTTTAGGATGCCTTCCGACAACTTGGCAGGTGCCGCTTTGCGGCGCGTGCCGATACCAAAATAGGAGGAAGGCAAACGCGCAGCGTTTTCAGGATGCCTTCCGACGACTTGGCAGGTGCCGCTTTGCGGCGCGTGCCGATACCAAAAGAGGAAGTGCGCTGACGCGCACGCAGGTCAGCACCCTGCGGGTGGTGACATGATATAATTAGGAGAGAGATAATCAGCAGGGAGTTTCAAGATGACGATTTATGATATTGCCAAAGAAGCGGGAGTAGCGGCAAGCACCGTGTCCCGGGTGATCAACAACAAGCCGGGGATCAAGGCGGAGACCCGCAAGAAGGTGCAGGACCTTCTGAAAAAATACAATTATACGCCCGATGCGGCGGCAAGAGGGCTGGTGATGCAGTCCACGAAACTGGTGGGGATCCTGATCGTGGATATCCGCGTGACCCACCATATCAACAGCGCGTTCTTGATTGAGAAAGAGCTGACGGCCAGAGGCTACTGCTGTATTACCATGAGTACAGGCCCGGAGGACGATCAGAAGGCTATGTATATCAGGATTCTGGAGCAGCGCCGGGTGGAGGGTGTCATCCTGATGGGGTCCATGTTTATGACGGACAAGGTGAAGGAGAGCATTGAGAGGCATCTGCCCAAGGTGCCTGTGGTCATGGTCAACGGGTATCTGGACCTGCCCAATGTGTCCGGCATTATCGTGGATGAGGATCACGGCATAGAACAGTGCGTGGATCTGCTGTTTCGAAAAAACAAAAGGAAGATCGCATTTGCCCTGGATTCGGTCTCGCCTTCCAATTACAAAAAACAGGCTGGCTATTGCCGGGGGATGCAAAAGAACAAGGCCCCGGAGGAGGATTTGTGGCTGTATGAGCTTGAGGAGAGCTCCGTAAAAGGCGGCTATGATATTACCGAGAGGATCATAAGGGAGCACCCGGATGTGGAGGGAATCATCTATTCCATTGACTTAGTTGCGGTGGGCGGCATCCGCGCGGCCCATGACCTGGGATACCCGGTTCCGGACAGGATCGGGATGATAGGTGTTGACAACAGTATTTACGGAGAAATCTGTATGCCCAAGCTGACCACCCTGGACAACCGGCTGCAGGCTTTAAGCGAATCGGCGGCCAGTATCCTGCGGGAAGGGCTGGAGGGAAAGATTCAGAATAAGAAGATGATGCTGTTTTCAGAAGTGATCGAGAGAGAGAGCACGTAAGGCAGGGGGCCGAGAAGGTCCCGCCTTGGGGCTTTTTTTTAATCGCAGAATCGCAATCGATTACGAATATAGAGTGATATAAAAATGTCAAAATGTGAAAAATGCACAAAAAAATATCAAAAATAATAGTGAAAAACACAATGAAGAACTACTTGAAAAGTAAAAAAATCTATGATATTATGAAAATACAAAAAGCAATCGATTGCGAAAAAGGAGGTGGAATTGATGATTTTCGGCCACATTTCCGCAAAGGAGACGGAGGCGGCATACGCGGCACCTATCCGGGAAGCGATTCACTGGTGTCGGGAGACGGACGTAACGCAGATGGGGGAGAGCAGGTTCCTGTTAAAGGGAGAAGATATGATTGCCCTTGTCTGTGACCGGATGACTGGGGCGGTGTCAGAGAAGCTGCCGGAGGTGCATCGCAGGTACGCGGAGATTCAGTACATGGCAGAGGGCTCTGAGCTCATGGGGTTCTATCCTGACCGGGGAGATAACCAGATCCTTAAGGATTGCCTTGAGGAAAAAGATACCCTCTATTATAAAGAGAATCCCTGTTCAGAGGAAAAGATGCTTCTCATGACTCCAGGGACTTACGCCGTGTTCTTTCCGGAGGATGTGCACAGACCCTTTTGCCAGGTAGATATACCGGCCCGGGTAAAAAAGATCGTAATAAAGGTTGCTCTGGATATGTTATAAGGAATCACAGTTGTGAATCAAAATAATCAGGAGACTGAGTCGAGAAAGGAAATTACGAAGATGTTAAGGATCAAGTATGATGACATGGTAGCTGAGTTTAAAAGAGTTCTCATAAGCAGGGGATTTTCCGAGAAAAACGCCCTTGACGCGGCCACGGTTTTTGCCTCCAACAGCTTAGACGGCATCTACAGCCACGGGCTGAACCGTTTTCCCAGGGTAGTGGAGTACTTGGACAAAGGTGAGATCAACCCGGAGGTGGTGGCCACCTGTGAGCTGAGCATGGGAGCCATAGAGAGATGGGATGGCCACAGAGGTTTTGGCCCCCTGAACGCCAAGCAGGCCATGGACCGCGCCTGCGCCCTGGCCAAAGAGTACGGCATCGGCATGGTGGCCCTGGGCAACAACAACCACTGGATGCGGGGCGGCAGCTACGGCTGGCAGGCCGCGGACCAGGGCTGCATCGGCATCTGCTGGTCCAACACCATGCCCAACATGCCGGCGTGGGGCGGCAAGGACAGAAAGATCGGCAACAACCCCATCATCTTCGCAGTTCCCAAGAGCAACGGCGATCATGTGGTGGTTGACTGCGCAGTGTCCCAGTTCTCCTATGGCAAGATCGAGGAGGCCAAGCTAAAGGGACAGCAGCTTCCGGTGCCAGGCGGCTACGACGAGAACGACAATCTCACCACGGACCCGGCGGCCATTGAGAAGACCTGGAGAGTGCTCCCTATAGGATACTGGAAGGGCAGCGGCATCTCTATCCTGCTGGACCTGATCGCCACGGTTTTGACAGATGCCAACTCTGTCCGCAAAATCGGAACCTTCGGCGATGAGATCGGCCTCTCTCAAGTGATGATCGCCATGGATCCGGGCAAGTTCAACGACACCGAGACCACGGACCGGATTGTTGACGAGCTGGTGGCTGACATCAAGAGCTCCATCCCCATCAAGGCAGGCGGCACGGTATTCTATCCGGGCGAAATCGAGATTGGCACCCGCAGGGACAACAAGGCCAACGGCATTCCCGTTATCGAGGAAAAGTGGAATGCTGTGCTGAATTTCTAAACCATAGTAAGGGAGTTACGATATGATTTTTTCATCAATTTACGCAAAAGACGACGTGAGCAAATACCCTCAGGCCATTCAGAAAGCCATCGCTTATCTGAGGGATAACGATTTTATCCACATGGAACCAGGCGTCTATGAGATCCAGGGAAAAGACATCTACGCCCAGGTATTTGACGCAAAGACCGGGGCAGTGTCCGAAAAGCGCCCCGAGGTTCATGAGAAATATGTGGATGTGCAGTTTTTGGCATCAGGAAGAGAGAGGCTGGGGTTCACCCCGGACACCGGTAACTATGAGGTGGATGAACGCATTGACGAGAGGGATCTGATCTTCTATAAGTCTGTGGAGAACGAGGGGTTTATCGAGGCAGCGCCGGGCTGCTACAGCATTTTCTTCCCGGCTGATGTGCACCGCCCGGCCTGCGCGGCCGGAGAGCCCATGACAGTGCGCAAGGTAGTAGTAAAAGTGGCGGTTGCGGTTTTGTAAAATAGAGGCAGAGCTTTTCATACCGGTTGGAGACGCCGGCATGTAAAAAAAATAATACGAAAAAGGGGAAAGCAGTTATGAAAAGAAAATTATCGTTAGTATTGGCAGGGATTATGACAGTTGCGGCTCTGGCGGGCTGCGGAGGCGGAGCGCCGTCGGCATCGGGCACAGCAGCGGCAGGCGGCGATGGCGGAGCGGCAAAGGCAGAGCTGAACCTGATCATCGCGTCCAACCAGACTTCTCTGGACAACCCGTACTCCTACGGCATGGACAAGTTTAAGGAGGTGCTGGAGGACATCTCTGGCGGCAAGATCTCTGTTACTGTACATAAGGGAACTCTGGGCGAGAACGAGAGCGAGCTGATTGAGAAGCTGGAGATGGGCGCCGCGTCCATGGTAGTCGCCTCACCGGGCTTCATGACCTCCATCGGTGTTCCTGAGGTAGATATCTTCTCCTTAAACTATCTGTTCGACAGCTTTGACCACTGGGAGAAGTGTCTGGACGGCGAGTTCGGCGACAAGATGAAAGAGATTGTTACCCAGAAGACAAGCAACAACTTCCGCATTATGGCTTACTGGTCCTCCTCTGTCCGCGATTATTACGGAAAGAAAGAGGTTAAAACACCGGCTGACTTAAAAGGCATGACCATCCGCACCCAGTCCTCTCAGGTGCAGCAGGACTTCTGGAAAGCCTGCGGCGCAATCCCCACCTCTGTGGCATGGGGCGAGCTGTACCAGGCGCTTCAGCAGGGCGTTGTTGACTCCGCTGAGAACGACTACACCAGCTTTATGCTGAAAGAGCATCACAAGACCGACAACGGCAAGTACATCTCCGAGACCCACCATGACTACACCACCCGTCTCCTGCTCATGAGCGGCCATTTCTACGACGGACTGACCGACCAGCAGAAAGCGTGGATTGACGAGGCAGTTGAGGCCTGCACCAAGGAAGAGCGGGAGGTTGTCTACAGAATGTTCGAGGAGTCCAAGGCAAAGGTTATCGCCGACGGCGCTATTGTGACCAACTTTGAGGATATTGACATCGACGCGTTCAAAGCTCTGGCCCTGCCAATCCAGGATAAATTCGCGGCAGACAACAACATGACCGCTGAGCTGGAGATGATCCGGGCAGCTGCCAAATAAAGTAAGCTTCCTTGGAAAGGAGAAATGAGATGAAAAAAGCAATTTCCAAGCTGCAGCAGATCCAGATTGCAGTTGGCGGATTCTTCCTTATGATTTTCCTTCTGACAGTGGTATTTCAGATGGTGTCCCGCTATGTGGGCATCGCGGCTACCTGGACCGAGGATGTTTCCATGTATTCCTTTATCTGGGCTGTGTTTATGGGCGGCGGGGCCATGGTTTTAGAGAAAAAGCATTTTGCCTTTACCTCCATCAGCGACATGATGAAAAATGAGAGGATGAAGAGCGTTCTCAACATTGTCATCTCCGCCATCATGCTGGTCTTTGCCGTTCTGATGGTGTATTACGGCATCAAACTGACCAAACAGTTCTGGAATTATACCTGGGTGAACATCCCCTCCTTTAAAAGAGGGCCCACCTGGCTGTGTCTGCCCATCTGCGGCGCTACCTCCAGCATCTACCTGGTGGAGCTGATCGTGGAAGACTTAAATGTTCTTATGAAAGGAGGAAATCAATAATGGCAGCGTTATTGGTTGTGATGTTCGTGGTCTTCGTGGCCATCGGAGTACCGATTTCCTTTGCTCTGGGCGTGGTCTCCTTTGTGGGTATCGGTTCCCTGAGCGCTATCCCCAACACGGTGGTATTTTCCAAGATGTTCAACGGCCTCAACAGCTTTACCCTGCTGGCAGTGCCCCTGTTTATCCTGGCAGCGAATCTGATGAATGAGGGCGAGATCACGGAGAAGCTCATCGACTGCTGCAACTCTCTGGTGGGGCATTTGCGCGGTGGACTGGCATACTCCAATGTGCTGGTGTCCATGATCTTCGCGGGCATCTCCGGTTCCTCCCAGGCAGATACCGCAGGTGTGGGAAAGATTTTTATTCCTGCCATGGAGAAACAGGGGTATGACAAAGGGACCTCTGTAGGCGTTACTGCCGCATCCTCCACCCTGGGTTCCATCATCCCGCCAAGCATCACCATGGTGGTGTATGCCGGCATCGCTAACGTGAGTACGGGAGCCCTGTTCATGTCCGGGCTGGTGCCGGGAATTCTCCTGGGCCTGGCTATGATGGCAGTAGTCAAGATGTACTCTAAAAAGAAGAACTTTCCCAAGAGTGAGCGTGTTCCGGTGAAGCAGGTGGTTAAGCAGACGCTGGATTCACTTCCGGCCCTGCTGACCCCGATTATCCTGATCGGAGGAATTGTCTCCGGCCTGTTCACTCCCACGGAGTCTGCCGCATTTGCCTGTATTTACGCCTTGATTGTGGGAATTTTCTACTACAAAACCATCAAGGTCAAGAACCTGCCCCGCATTTTGATTGAGACCATGAAGATGTCCTCCCTGTCTCTGTTCGCTCTGGCTACGGCCAATGCCCTGGGCGAGCTGCTGAGCTACTATCAACTGAACGTGGCTGTGCAGTCCTTCTTCGCCAACATGTCAGGAGGCAAGCTGGTGTTCCTGCTTGTGGTGGTTGCGTTCTTCATGTTTGTAGGTACCTTCATGGACGCGGTTCCGGCTATGATCCTGTTTGTTCCGATCATCCTTCCCGCTGCCGTCAACTTGGGAATCAGCCCCATTATCCTGGGTCTGATCATCGTTGTCACCCTGGCCCTGGGCCTGGTGACACCGCCCTACGGCCTGTGTCTGCTGATCGCGTCGTCCATCAGCGGCATCACCATTGAGGATGCGTTTAAGGGAACCCTTCCCTACTTCCTGTCCTCCCTGGCAGTGCTGGCCCTGCTGGTGCTGTTCCCGGAACTGTGGCTGGCCATCCCGGCAACGGTCTTCCCGGGTCTGTTCTAAAAAAATAGCTGAACAAAAAAAACGCCGCCCCGCGGATAGGGAGATATCCCCGGGGCGGCGTTTTTTGTGCTCGCGATTTCTGCGCAAAATAAAAAGTTGTGGCATGTGGAGGGGGATTCATGATATACTAAAAAGACATCACGAAAGGGGCTGTCGCAAGATTCAGCTGATGTCCAAGATATGGCTGGTATCCGCAGGCGCATATCTCGTCTGCATCCGATATTTTGCAACAGCCCGAGGGAAAAGCGGCGCGTGCCGTTACCATAAAGGAGGAAGGCAAACGCGCAGCGTTTTCAGGATGCCTTCCGACGTCGTGGCAGGTGACGCGAAGCGGCGCGTGCCGTTACCATAAAAAGAGGAGGGGTTGGGATGGCGCAGAACGAGAAGACGAAACCCAGCGATTTGAGGAAAATACCAGGTGTGGGAGCCAATATGGAACGTCATCTGCAGGAGATCGGAATCCGCTGTATCGCGGATTTAAGAGGAAAAGACCCAGAGGAATTGTACCGGCTGGACTGCCTGAAAAAGGGTTTTCAGGATGACAGATGTGTGCTGTATGTATTGCGCTGCGCAGTATATTTTGCGGAGCACGAGGAGCATGAGCCGGAGAAACTAAAATGGTGGTATTGGAAGGATTAATGATGAAACGCACGCCAATAAAATTGAACCCAGAGATATATCCCGAGGCAGTGGCAGACTGGATGAAAGATTCCGCGATTTACGACAGCAGCTGTTCGCCTCAGGCTAAAGTACTTTTTATCAATAAGGATGATGGATATTTTTTAAAACAGGCTGCTGAAGGGACGCTGAAGACAGAGGCTTTGATGACTAAGTATATGCATTCTATGAAGTTATCGGGACAAGTGCTCTATTATGGTTCTCTCAACGGAAAAGACTATCTGCTGACCAGAAGGATACCGGGGGAGGACTGCACAGATTGGGATTATCTGTCAGAGCCTGAGAGGCTTTGCGACACCACAGCCCTCCTGCTTCGGGAATTGCATGAAACAGACGGGAGAGACTGCCCTGTGCAGGACCGAATCCTGACATATGCGCAGACGGTAAAACGGGGATTTCACGCGAACCGTTATGAGCCTGATCTGTTCAAAGGAATCTGGGAATTCGATTCTTATGAACACGCAAAGCAGGCGGCGCGGGAGGGACTGCCTCTGCTGAAAAGGGAGGTTCTTCTTCACGGAGATTACTGCCTGCCCAATATTATTCTGAATCACTGGAAATTCTCGGGTTATATTGACCTTGGAAGCGGCGGGATCGGGGACCGGCATATTGACGTGTTGTGGGGAATCTGGACGCTGCAGTATAATCTGGGCACGGCCAGGTACACCGACCGCTTTATTGACGCTTACGGAAGAGACCGGATTGAGCCGGAGAAGCTGCGGATGGTGGCGGCCATGGAGATGATTGGCGGGGAATGAGAAATCCGATGGCAAACTATGATATAGCTGAAAAGACAGGAGGGGGAGATTTATCATGCTTTCTATTTTTTTTGGTGATATGCCGGAGGCCATCTACAATCCGGTGGTTTATTTTAAAAATACTTATACAGATGACTGGATTACAGATCCTCTTTCGAAAGATATGATCAGAGCTGTGGACAGGTCGGAGGTGGTGGGCCCGAGAGTGATCGACAGCCCGGTGCTGGGTGGGATTTCCCCTCTGGAACTGTCGGGAGGAGTCAAAACATTGATTGCTATGTACAAAGCTCCCCACAAGATATTTAATGCATCCGTATGCGGTGATAACTGCGCCAGATGGATTCTGAAAATCGGAGAACTGCAGGATGTGACCATCAATCTGCGCCACCTGATGGACTTCGGAGAAGGGGAGTTTACAGCCAGGATTCTAAACACTGGCCAGATTGTCCATAACATGGATGAACTGCTTCCCATAGCGGGAATGATTGTTCGATAGGAGTGAATGATATGAAGGGAAGCTACAGGATCATGGTTTCCAACGTAAAAGTGCGCTATGATTTTACTATCCGCAGAAATATAACCATCATCAAAGGGGACAGCGCCACCGGCAAGACAACTCTGGTGGAGATGATTCAGGAATACTATGATTCAGGAGAGGACAGCGGAATCCAACTGCATTGTGAAAGACCATGTCGGGTGCTTGCGGGCCGGGACTGGAAGCTTGTTGTTGATACCGTACATGAGGAAATCATTTTCATTGATGAAAATAACGGATTTCTTCCCACAGATGAATTTGCCAAAGCAGTTCAGGAATCCGATAATTATTATGTGATCGTGACCAGAGAAGGACTGCCTAATCTTGCCTACAGTGTGGAAGAAATTTATGGTATAAGGGAGTCAGGAAAATATGGCACTTTGAAACAGACGTACAATGAGCTGTATCACATCTATGGAAAAAGGGATTACAGAGATCTGGTGAGACCTCAAAGCATTATTGTAGAGGATTCTAATTCCGGATATGAATTTTTTGCCGCTGTACCGAAGAAGAGAGGGGGCGGTTCTTTATCTTCCGGAATCTTTTGAATGGCTTATTTTAAAATCCGGTGTTGTGTCTGGTAAAGATTTAGATAGAATTTTAGAAAACCCGGAGGATTTTATTGAAAGCCGAAGATTTTTTAGCTGGGAAAGATTTTTTACAGATCTGCTTATTTTTATGACACAAGACAGCTATCTAAAATATACGAAGCGCAGGATAAATGAAAATTACCTGAGTCATGACATTTCATCGAAAATAGTCAGCCAGATGGAACAAATTGACTTATAAATCTGAGCAATTTGGATATGCTTGAAAAAAAGCAGTTTCCTTAGTATAATAAAACCATGACAGGGGGTAAGAATCTAATTAGGTCAATATCTGTCATATATCATGCAGAAAGGCGGTGTCTGTTATGTCAACATTACAGAATCAGATCACACAATCTTTGGAAGGGCTTTCGGATGACAGCCTGCGGTTTATTCTTGATATGATACAGCGCTTTGTGCTGCCTTCAGAATCAAGGAAGACGAGTATAAATTATGACGTTGCCACACAGGGGAGAAAACGCAGGCTTGGAAGTATGAAAGGGCAGAAATTTATTGCGGACGGTCACGATATAGATGAATACAATGACGAAATTGCCAGATTATTTGAGGTGGGTGACTGATGAAGATTTTACTTGATACACATATTGCAATATGGGCAGTATTGGATTCGGAGGAATTGTCGGACACAGCCAGGACAATGATACTTGATGAGAATAATGAAATCTATTACAGTACCGCTTCCGTGTGGGAGATTACAATTAAGCATATGGCGCATCCGGAAACATTTTTATATAGCGGGAAATATCTGGAGAAAGGATGCGAAGAGAATGGCTTTGTTTCGCTGCCTTTATTTAATAAACATGTGGCTCAGTTAGAATCTTTGGTACGGCCAAAAGATGCTCCACCACATAAAGACCCTTTTGACAGGATTTTGCTTGCACAGGCAAAATCAGAGGGAATGAAGTTTATGACACATGATACCTTGATTCCATATTACAACGAATCTTTTGTTATCAGTGTTTGATATGAGTAAATTTGGCAGGACGGTCATTTCCCTTTTTACTGCTCTGTGTTTCCCGATCTTCCAGTGCTAGGATAAAATTTGTTGATAATACCCTCCAAATGGTGGTATTGTATGGAAGGAATCCGGGTACAGTGCTTTTTTGCCAAGTTCCGCAGTGGAAACAGGATACCCTTGAATCACACCCTTGAATCGACACATACACTTCTTGCGTGACAGGCAAATTTCTGCTACAATTGCAGCGAGGTATTTTTGAAGATCTATGGCGCTCTTATGCCTGCAGGAAACTGTATGGCGGAGAGCGCCTTTTTGATTAGCAAAGTATAGGAACCTTGATTAGTGTGTACTCATTTGTCATCAACAGATCCGAGTTATTCATTCGGACTATCCATGGAGCAGATATGGCAACCGGTAACCAGAAAGGAAACTGGGAAAGGGGGAGGTTATTATATGCCCGATTATTTGAATTCATCCCACAATGAAATTAGCCCCGAACTCCGGGGAAGTGTTTTGCGGGGCATTTTAGGGAGTATCGCGGGAATGCTTGTCTGTATCCTGGTGATGCTGTTATGCTCGCTGTGCGGCATAGAAAGCTTCAGTATTACTTTCCAGCTTTTTGCGGGGCTGGTGATCGGATGGTTTTATCGCCTGTTCCATGGACGGCGCTCTAAAACGGTCGCCTATACTATCGTGGGAATCTGCACCGTGTTGGTCTGCGCCCTCTGGGTAGTGTTGCTGGCTCTGTTGCCTGGGGTTGTCTCTCATGTTCATTTGACAACAGCGGATTTGGTTAAACTGTGGAGCATGATCCGGGAGCTGCTGCTCTTATGTGTCGGTTTGGGGCTGGCCGGCTTTTTCTTTACCAGAAAAAGCCTGCTGGCTTACGCGGACTGGAAAAAAGGCCCTTGGCATATCGCGTATGCAGGGGGGAACGGACTTTCCTACAACCTCCTTCCGGAAAAACTTCCAGCTAAAAATCCGCCAACGTGCTTTGCTGTACACAGCCGTTTTGCGCCGGGGACTCACATGGTCGTGGAGGGCAGCAGTCTTCGGTGGAGAAGGCGGTTCCGTAAAGACCTGGTGTTCTCTGTCCATGACATTGCCGGTGCAGTGCTGGGGCCGTCAAATGGCTGTAATGTGCTCTATGATAAGAATTATCAGGTATTGGCTAAGTTTGCGGGCAGCATGGAACACGCGGATTTGATGTTCCTCTGGCTGCTCCGGTGGAAGATTACCATGGACAGGACACCCGCGGGATGGCATTCTCCGGATGAGGACAGCCCTGACCCGGAGCCGGCGCAGCCTTCTGTTCTTCAGCAGAAATTTGTACTCCGAATGAAACGCTCTGCCCGGATTGGATTTGCAGGGATGGGGTGCTTTCTTCTGTTGCTGGGGCTGGCTCTTTTCCTGGCCCTTTTCCTGCTGACTGACGTTTCTGCTTTGACTATGGCAGAACGGTGGGCCTTAGTTTTCCTTGAGGCGGCTGAAATGGGGATGGGCATTGTTTCTTTGCGGATGGGGAAGGTGAGCCGGGTGGAAGTAGACGGAGAACAGATGCGTGTGGGTTCCCGGTTTGGACGGACAACAGAGTTTTCGGTAAGGGATGTGTCCTCTGTTTCCAGAAGTCTGGGCTGGATCGTGCTCTATGACAGGGAATTTAAAACACTGGCAAAAGTGGATTCCTACTTAGAAGATCTGGACAGACTGAAAGCGTATCTGGCATCTTATGGGATTAAGATGTAATTTGGGATTTTGTAAAAAACGAGGGATATAGAAAGAAGCGAAGGTAATTATGAGAAAGAAAAACGATTATTTTAAAGCGGCATATAGGATATAATGGATCTGGAGTATTATTTTTTTCCGCACTGACGGCTAGGGTGGCCACATGGTATATTTTGATATTTGTTAAGAAAAAATTGAAATTGGGGACGTTAACATGGAGGAATTGCTGGTTTACGCGATTTTGCTTTATGAGAAATTGGTAACAGAGAATGAGTACAATAAGCGGCTTGATGAATTATTTCTAACCACTTCCGGAAACGATGATTTGCTTTATTTGGAATGGGAAACAGACATTAAAAAGGCGATTATTTATGTGAGGACACATATTGATTACAATAATCTTGACCTTGAACAGTTTGGAAAAATTTTAATGAGCAAATTAAAGGTGATTTACTCAAATAGTTCGGATATAAAGCGTTTTGCAAGCCGAATGTACAGTTTATGGGAAAGTCTTCCGGGGAACATTCAGAATATAGAGCCATTCTGGACTTTATGCTATGCAGATGACCTTCTATCGTGGGGAGATGAGGAGCAGACCAGAAACATTTATGAGCATATGCTGAACTACTATAAGGATTAAATTATTAGACCGTTCTGCTCCATTTTTTTAAAGTATGGTTGCTGTTGAGGGACGCAGGCCGTATTCTTCCTCGCCAAAAGGAAATGCAATACTTTTCCCTGGGAATCAAGATAAGGTCAGTGAGAAGGACCGCGTCTCCAGACGATTTGGCTGGACAAATGAAAGCGGACACAGCAATGAGGAAAGGGCAAGGAACAGCAAACAGATGAAATATAAAATCATAGACCCCAAATACCATTTTATAACCCTGTTCGACGACGAAACAGGAGCATATGTCCGTACCGGTATTATCAAAAAAGGCCGCGATACAGGCGCAGACCCATTTATGGCATCGTTCCCCCATCTCATCGACGTGGGGGTGATGGGGCACTGTATTCACGGGAAAACGGGACTGTGCCGGAAAGCGGGAATCGGCTGTTACCAGAACGGCGCAGTGACGGAAAAGCCCAATATGACAATAGACGATTTTCGATGGATCGCGGCGCAGTGCCAGGGCCGGACAAATCAGTTTGCCCTGGGCGGGCGGGGCGATCCGGACCAGCACGAGCGCTTTGAAGAGCTTCTTCAAATCTGCCGGGAAAATGGCCTGGTTCCCAACTTCACCACCTCCGGCTACGGATTGACGCCGGAATTGGCGACTGTCTGCAGGAAATATTGCGGGGCGGTTGCTGTGAGCTGGTACCGCAGCACATATACGCAGAACGCCATCCAAATGCTCATGGATGCCGGAGTGAAGACGAACATTCATTATGTTCTGGGACAAAACAGCATTGACGAGGCCATAGAGCGCCTGGAGAGGGACGATTTCCCCGCAGGCATCAACGCCGTTATCTTTCTTCTCCATAAACCTGTCGGACAGGGGACCCGGGAAAATGTACTTGCGCCAGAAGACCCAAGGGTGAAGCGGTTTTTCGCGCAGGTAGACGGAAACCACCCTTTCAAGGTAGGCATGGACAGCTGCAACGTGCCGGGGGCCATCCATTTTTGCAAAAACATCCTGCCCCAGTCTCTGGATACCTGCGAGGGAGGGCGGTTCAGCTGCTACATCGGCGCCGACATGGTGATGTCAACCTGCAGCTTTGACCAGGAGGGGCGGTATGGGGTGAAGCTTGGGCCCTGCACGATCGAGGAAGCGTGGAACAGCGAACCCTTTGAACGTTTCCGGAACCGTATGCGCGGCGCATGTCCGGACTGTAAAAAACGGGAGCTGTGCCTGGGCGGCTGCCCGCTGATGCCGGAAATCGTATTCTGTAACAGTGAATACAGGAAGTGACTATAATTCCATAGAAATCGAAATAAGAAAGGAACAGG